>JAGDVQ010000186.1:0-7106 GCA_023255715.1 Thiomonas sp. | reverse complement strand
GCGCGGCAAACGCCAGCGGCAGGGCTAGCAACAGCGCGGCACGGCGCAGCACATGGGTGAATCGTGTCATCTCACACTCCGTCAGGTTTTGTCACAAAAAGGGAAAAAAAGCGGCCCCGGGCACAGGCCCGGAGCCGACAAGCGAGATGGGACGCTTAGTCCACCCCGAGGATGACGTGGGTTGCCTTGATGAGCGCGCACGCGGCGTCGCCCACCTTGAGGTCGAGTGTCTTTTCGCTGCCGGTGGTGATCATCACCACCAGCTCGGTGCCGCCCTTGAGGCCGAGCACCACTTCGGTGTTCACTGCGCCGGTGGTGATCGACTTCACCGTGCCGCACAAGGTGTTGCGCGCCGAGGTTGCCGGAGCGGCGCCCTTGACCAGGATGGGCCACGAGGCCTTGACCAGCGCCCAGGCGGACTTTCCCGCCGCCAGCCCCAAGCGATGCGCGCTGTCCTTGGTGACGATGGCGACCAGATGCTGGCCTGCGCCGAGATCGAGCACGACCTCGGTGTTGACCGCGCCGTCGTGGACGGCATGGACATGGCCTTTGAGATGGTTACGGGCGCTGGTTTGCATGGTGGATTCTCCAGATGGGATGAAAGCGGGTTTCGATGTATTTGTTCAAACATTCCAGAACGCGCACAAAAACCTGCGCGCAACCGCCATCTTACAAAAACCATCTGGAAAAACAGTGTGTTGTCTCGCATCGATGACATGGACATCGCATTTCGATTACCCATGCTGTCGTTACGTTGTATTTGTCGAAATATAGTGAGAGGAGGCTTTTGCTGTCAAGCGTAAAAGCGCGACAGCTTCACCGACGAGGAGAAACACCATGCAGAGAAGGGCAGCGCTGCGGCTTGCGGCGGTTTGGGCGGGCGGCGCAGTGGCGCAGGGCAGTGCATTCGCGCGGGCTGGCGTTGATCCAGCCACGTCCAACGCCGCGGTGATCAGGATGCCGCTGGCCAAGGGGCTGAGCGCGCACGACTGTGTGCAGTCGATGCAGCTGCGCGCAAATTTGCTGAACATGAAACAGGTTGGCGACCTGCCGCTGTCCGAGCAGGTGCAGGCCATGACCGGCAAGCCGCAGCGGCTGATCCGGGTGTTTCTGTTCTGCGATCCGCCGACTGCGGTGCAAATGGTGGCGGGCAGCATCGACTTTGCCGCCTATCTGCCGTGCCGCATCACCTTGGCCGAGGACGAGCGCGGCAAGCTCTGGCTGGTGATGATGAATCTCAGGCCGCTGATCGACAGCGTGCCGCCCGGTTCGCCGCTGCGCAAAAAGGCCGAGACGGTGGGTGCAAAGCTGATGCAGATCATGCAGGCGGGCGCCAAGGGGTCTTTGTAAGTCGGCCTGGCCAACAGGCCCTCATGCCGCATGCGGCTGTCTGCACTGCAGCCGTGCAGCCGTTTGCAGCTCGACAACCGCCTGCAGCACGCCCTGCGCAATGCGCACCGGGCGTTCGCCCAGGCCGAAGCACAGCGCCGGATCGCCACGCGGATCGACCTCGATCAACTTGGTCTTGGGCTGCACCGGGACGCCGGACCGCGTGAGCCCGCGCAACACGCCGGAAAGCGGCGCGTGCAGGCTCAAGCAATCGCCTTGCGCGGTGCGCACCAGCCCGACCTCCTCGCCTGCCTGCACCACGGCACCGATCTGCAGAGGCGAATGAAACGTGCCGGCAGCCGGTGCGTACACCAGGCGCTCGCGTCCGGCGCCGAGGATCGGCCGTGGCTCACCGGCCAGTGCGCGCGTAGGGCCGTTGCGGATCACCCGCCCCAGCTCATCGCCCCAGGCGGATTCCACCACCAGGCTTGCGTTGTAGCCAGCCGTATATCCTGGGCCGATGCCGACCGAGTGAGCAGCGAGCAGCCGCAGATTGGGCTGCTCGGCGGCATGCTTGCGCAGGCGCGCGTCAACCACCACGGCAATGCCCAGGGCATCGATCCAGCGCGGCAGATCGGGAGCAACCACCAGCGGCAGCCAGCGCCGACTGCCCAGCGCCTGCAACGCGTCTTCCGGCTGGAACACCCGCACCGCGCTCAAACCCAGAAGGGTGGCCTTGCCGTCGAAGACCGCATCGACCCAGCACATGCCGCGGCGCGGCGCGGTGGGGTGCTCGGCCTCGATCAGCAACACGTCGTGTCCGCTCTGGAACAGAGCATGCGCCACCGCAGAGCCCACATCCCCGGCACCCAGCACGGCAACGACGGCCAACGGCTCGGCGTGAGCGCCGGGAAAACGCTTGATGGTGGGCAATTCCGGTGCAGTCATCGCGGTGCAATGTGTGGGAAGGGGCAGTCATCAGTGTATTCTTGAAAATATTACGCAATATATTTCTTGGAGCCTTTCGATGCCTGCACCACACCGCACCCGCCGCCAGAGACGCAGCACCCTTGCCCGCCCGATGTGGCTGCCTCTGATCGCTGCGCTGCACGCCGCAGGCGTCGCCGCGCAGACCACCGCGTCGCAGCCGGTGTTCCAGCTTGGCGAGGTGGACGTGCAGACCACGGCGGTGGCCAAGCCGCCGCCCGGGGGCACGAGCAGCAGCGTGGTCACGCAGCAGCAAATGCTCGACCGCGGCGCGCTCAATGTCGGCGAGGCGCTGGCCGATCTGCCCGGCGTGACCCCGGTGACGCTGGGGCAGCGCGGCGAGACGCAGGTCAACATCCGCGGTTTCGACTCGCGCCAGACCACGCTCAACATCGACGGCATCCCGATTTACGTGCCGTATGACGGCAACGTGGACTTGAGCCGCCTGCTCACCCCGGGCATTTCCGAAATCGTCGTGACCAAGGGCCTGGGCTCGCTGATGTACGGGCCGAACAATATGGGCGGGTCGATCAACATCGTCACCCAGGCACCGACCAAAAAACTCGAGGGCAGCATCACCGGCGGCCTGACCGCCAACCAGCACAAGCTCTACGGCAACGATTTTTCCGTGCAACTCGGCAGCCGCATCGACAACCGCTGGTATGTGCAGGGCGGCGTGGCGGCTGCGAACCGCGACGGTTTTCCGCTGTCTGGCGACTTCAAGCCGGTGCCGGCGCAGCCGGGCGGAGACCGGCTGAACGCCGCCAGCCACGACATCAACGCCAACCTGAAAATCGGCTTCACCCCCAACGCGACCGACGACTACGCGCTCGGGGTCTACACCGTCAACTCAGACAAAGACTCGCCGCCCTACACCGGCAACACCAAGCGCACCGGCCAGCCAGTGCGCTACTGGCGCTGGCCGCAGTGGAACAAGCAAAGCGTCTATTTCATCGGCAACACCGCAATCGGCAGCGGCTACCTCAAGACGCGGCTGTACCACGACACCTTCGACAACCAGCTCATCTCGTACGACGACGCCACGTACACCACGACCAAAAAGCCCTACGCGTTCAACAGCAAGTACCGCGACTTTTCCAACGGCGCGACCGTCGAGCTCGGCCAGCCGCTGGGGGCGCAAAACTTCCTCAAGCTCGGGCTGTTCTATAAGCAGGACGTGCACCGCGAATCCAACCTCGCCACGCAATACCAGCCGTACCAAACCCCCTGGCTGCGCTTTGAGGCGCACACCTACGCGCTGGGGTTCGAAAACGCCTACCGCCCGACCGAGGCCGACACCATCACCTTCGGCTACCGCCGCGACGAACACCGTTTCGACCAGGCGCAGGAATACGCCAACAAGGCGCAAACCCAGATCAAGCCGCTGGCCACCAGCCCGCGCGTGGGCGCGAACAACTGGCAGGTGGTGTGGCGTCACCGTATGGACGCGCACACCGAGCTGCGCGCCGGCATCGGGCAGAAAACCCGCTTTCCGAGCATCAAGGAGGTGTATTCCTATCGACTCGGGCAAGCCATCCCCAACCCGGCGCTTGGCCCCGAGCAGGCGCTCAACCGCGAGGTCGGCATTTCCGGCGTGGTGCTGGGCGGGGTGAAGTATGACGCCGCGGTGTACTGGGATTCGATCAAGGATGCGATCGAAAGCGTCGCCACCGCCACGCCCGGTATCAGCCAGGCGCAAAACGTCGGCACCGCGACCAACAAGGGGCTGGACTTGAGCGTGCAGGCGCCGATCGGCAACGCCTGGATCGCCTCGCTGGCGTACAGCTATCTGAACGCCACGCTGGGCTCGCCCGGGCTGGTGGCGACCAACGCGCCGCGGCACTGGGGCGATCTCGGCATCTCATGGCTGCCGGGCGACGCCACTACGCTGTCGGCGCATCTGCAGGCGGCAAGCGGTCGGCAGACCACGACCAACGGCAAGCAGCCGGTGGCCGGTTTCGCCGTGGTCAACCTGCGCTGGGCGCAACGGCTCGCGCCCAGGTTGACCCTCTATACCAATCTGAACAATCTGTTCGACCGCAACTACGCGCTCAGCGAAGGCTTCCCGATGCCGGGGCGCGAGCTGCGGGTGCAACTGCAGTACCGGCTATGAGGCGCTGGATCGTCGCGCTGCTGCTGTGGGCGCTGGCCGCGACCGGCGCCTGGGCGCAAACCGCGCCCGCCTGCCCGGCGGCGCCGACCGGCCCGGTGTACGGCAGCAGCCCGGTGAACAACTACCTGCTGCTCGCGCTCGCGCCCGAGCGCATGGCCGGGCTGAACTTTCCGTGGAGCCGGCAGGCGGCGCAAATCCTGCCCAAATCCGTGCTGGACCTGCCGGTGCTCGGCGGCTGGTTCGGCCAGGGCAAGACGGCCAATCTGGAGCAGGTGCTGCGGGTGCGCCCGGCGCTGGCGCTGGTGTCGGGCGCAACCGTCGGCGCGCAGGCGAGCGCTCAGGCGCTGTCGCGTGTGGGCATTGCGCTCTGCCCCGTCAAGCTCGACACCTTGAGCGACTACCCGGCGGCGTTCCGGCAGGTGGGCGCGGCGCTGAACGTCGCGGCGCGCGGCGATGCGCTGGCGACGGCAGCGCAGACCACGCTCGGCGACCTGGCCGCGCTTCGCGCCAAGGTCGCTGCGTCCAAACCGGTGCGCATCTATGTCGCCGAGGGTGAGGACGGGCTGGCGAGCGAATGCCCGGGGTCGATCCACGCCGAAGTCATCGACCTGATCGGCGCGCACAACGCGCTGCGCTGCACCGACAGCAGCCGCTTCGGCATGGTGCGGGTGAGCTTCGAACAAATCCTCGCCGCCGACCCCGACTGGATTCTCACGCAGGACGGCCCGGCGATGCGCGCGATCCAGACCGAGCCGCGCTGGAAGCTGCTGCGCGCGGTGCGCGACGGCCATGTGCTGTTCGCGCCGCAGGTGCCGTTTCGCTGGATCGACCGGCCGCCGTCGTTCATGCGGCTGATCGCCGCGCCGTGGTTGGCCAGCCAGGTCTTTCCCGAGGCGTACCGCGCGGTGTTCCAGCGCCCGATCACCGCGCTGACCCAGGACTTTTTCGCCTTGTACCTGCAACATCCGCTGTCCGCCGCGCAGGCGCAGTCCATCCTGCACCCCAACCCCGCGGACTACCCGACCAAGTACTGAACGCCATGAACGCGAACCGCGCGCAGGCCGCTGCGCTGCCGCAAATCGGCATGATGCTGCACATGCAGCCCGCGCCTGGCGAGGGACTGCCCGCGTTTTTCTCCCGGCGGGCGGCGCTGGTCGCCGCGCTGGAGCAGACGGGAGTGCAGGCGGTGTGGGTGACCGAACACCACTTCGACCCGATCAGCCTGAGCGCCTCGCCGTTGCTGCTGCTCGCGCACTGGGCCGCGCGCACGGGGCAAATCCAGCTCGGCGTGGCCGCGGTGCTGGCCGCAGGACGCAGCCCGGCGCTGCTCGCCGAGGAGATCGCGCTGTTGTCCCAGCTCGCTCCGGGGCGTATCGCGCTGGGCTTTGCCAAGGGCGGGCCGTTCGAAGCGCAAAAACGCGCGTTCGGCTGGGGCAGCGAGCAGGCGCGCACCGACATGCGCACCGTGGTCGATGCCGTGCTCGACCTGCTGCACCCGCAGCCGACCGCGGCGCTGACCGCAACGCCCGACGCCGCGTTGCAGCCTCCGCTGCATGGCAGCGTGCCGATGTTCGTCGCCAGCCGCGACCCCGACACGCTGGCCTGGGCTGCGCGCCGCGGACTGGGTTGGATGAGCGCGCAGTTCTGGCCGCTGGACACGTACGACGCGCAGGCGGTCAACTGGGGCGCTGCCGCAAGCCAGCCGAGCGACGCGCTGCTGGTGCGCGGACTGTGGATCGACGACGATGCCGCTCCCGCGCGCCGCCACGCGCTGGCGTGGCTCGCCGACTTTCGCCGCAGCAAGCAGGCGCAGTGGAAAGTGGGGTTTCGTGGCCCGCTCGACCTGGACGAGAGCGAAAGCCTGTCGCGCATGATCGTCGGCACGCCGCAGGACTGCGCCGCGCAACTCGAAGCGCTATTGCGGCAGCGGCAGGTGCCGCGTCTGGCGTTCAACCCGATGCACGCCCACCCCGAAACGCAGTTGGCGCAGATGCAGCGCTTGCTGCACGAGGTGCTGCCGCTGCTGCCGCAACCCGCCGCGCCCGCGCGGCTGGCGCAAAGCGCATGAGAACCCTGTGGCTGCTCGCCGCGCTGCTGGCGCTGTCGGCGCTGGGCTCGTTGCTGCTGGGCCGCTATCAGCCCTCGCCGCTGGAAGCCGCGCTGCGGCTTTGGCAGGGGATCGCGGGTCAGCCCTCGGAGCTGTGGACGGTGATCGTCGCGCTGCGCCTGCCGCGGGTGCTGGCCGCGGCGGGCATCGGCGCGGCGCTGGCGACTTCCGGCGCGGCGTACCAGGCGCTGTTTCGCAACCCGCTGGCCTCGCCCGAGGTGCTCGGCGGGCTGGCCGGCGCGGCCTTCGGCGCGGCGCTGGGCATCCTGCTCGGCACGGCGCTGTGGCAGGTGCAGCTGGCGAGCTTTGCCTTCGGGCTGCTCGCGGTGGCGCTGACGCTGCTGCTGGCGCGTCTGGTCGGGCAAAGCGGCATCGTCGTGCTGTTGCTCGCCGGGATGATCACCGGCGCGTTTTTCACCGCGCTGCTGTCTGCGGCCAAGTACGTCGCCGACCCGTACGACAAGCTGCCGGCGATCACCTACTGGCTGATGGGCACGCTGTCGGCGGTGCGGCCAAGCACGGTCTGGCTGAGCGTGCCGTGGATTCTGGCTGCAACCGCCCTGCTCGCGC
>JAGDVQ010000061.1:6851-8962 GCA_023255715.1 Thiomonas sp. | reverse complement strand
CCACGAACTGCCCCGCCTGCCGGGCCTGGCAGTCTGCGCCGGCATGGGCTCGCGCGGACTCACCCTGGCCGCGCTGCTGGCCGAGGTGCTGGCCGCGCAGATCGAAGGCACGCCGCTGCCGATCGAAACCGATCTGGCCGACGCCCTCGACCCCGCCCGCATCGCGCTGCGGCGGCTGCGGCAGGGGCGGTTGCCCCAGGCAACAACCCGGATGGACAGCGCCGGGGCCCATTCGTAAAGTCGGATCGAAAACAATCCATCCCCCGGGAGGCCGCCATGCTCGGTGCCGATGTCAGCCCTGCGCAGTACGCCAGCCTGTTGCAGCGCGCCGCGCAGGGCGATGCGCGCTGGCTGCAGTTCGACGCAGACGCCCTGCGCAGCCACTACAACCGCCGGCCCTTCCTGCTGCAGCACCGGCTGCAGGAGCATCCGCTGTTCGATATCGCCCCGCTGTTCGATCTGGCGCAGCGCCTGCCCGCGCAGCAGGTCAAGTTTCGCCGTGGCGACGTGGCGCCCGATGCCGACTTCGACGCCACGTTCAAGCCCCCGCAGGATGCGCTCACCCTGCCGCATCTGCTGGCGCACTTCGAGCCGCTGCACGGCTACATCTGCATCAACAACCCCGAGAAGGACGCGCAGTACCGCCCGCAGATCGAGGCACTGCTGGCCGAGATCGCCGCGCACATCCACCCGCTGGACCCGCACATCACCTGGTATTCGACCTATGTGTTCATCTCGGCGCAGGGCGCGGTCACGCCGTATCACATGGACCGGGAGATGAATTTTCTGCTGCAGATTCGCGGCGAAAAGACCGCCGATCTGTGGAGCCAGGACGACCCGGTCATCCTGCGTCCGTGGCAGAAGGACCGCCTGCTGGCCTACGAGGGCGCGCGCCCGCCGTACAAGCCGGAGTTCGAGGCGCGCGCCCGGCACTTTGCGCTGCGCCCGGGCCTGGGGGTGCATCACCCGTTCATCGCACCGCACCGGGTGTGGACACATTCCGATCTGTCGATCTCGCTGGCGTTCACCTTCCGCACCCGGCAGTCCGACCGACTCACCGCCGCGCATCAGTTCAACGCCCGGCTGCGCCGCCTCGGCCTGCAGAATCCCAAGCCGGTCGGCGAAAGCGCCTGGGTGGACGCCGCCAAGGCGCAGGCGCTGCATGCATTGCAGCGCCTGCGTCACCCGCTGCACGCGGCGCAACACTGATCACACGCGGATGGAGATGGCCTGCCACGCTGCGAACTGCCCCGCAAGCCAGTCGAGCATGGCCTGCACCTCCGGGCGCTGCCGTGCGCCGGCGCGCACCGCGAGGTAGTAGCCATACCCGGCATCGACCCGGCGCCCGACCGGGGCGATCAGCGCGCCGGTGGCCAGCAGGTCGCGGATCAGGCCGATCTGTCCCATCGCCACGCCCTGTCCGGCCACCGCAGCCTGAATGACCTGGTAGGTGTAGTTGAACCGCAGCCAGCGCTGCGGCTCGGGCTGCGGCAGGCCCAGACCGGCATACCAGCCGCCCCAGGACAGCGCCTGCATGTTGGCGCGGGCAATCGGCGGCGCGCTGTGGATGCGCACATCGTCGATCCACACACAGCGCGGCAGATCGTCCAGCGCCCTCGGCGCGCGCCCGGCCTGCGCCAGCGCGGGGCTGCATACCGGGGTGATCTCCTCGCCGAACAGAAAGGTGGTGTGCGCGGCGTGCGCCAGCGGGTTGTCGTTGCGCAGGCGGCGAATGGCAATGTCCAGCGCGCCGCTGTCCATGTCGCTGAGGTTGTCGAAGGTCTCGACCGCGATGTCGATGTCCGGGTGCGCGGTCTGGAATTCGCCCAGCCGCGGAATCAGCCACTGGCTGGCGAGCGACGCGAAGGTGGTGAGCCGCACACGCGGACGCCCCTGCCCGGCGCGCAGGCCGTCCACCGCGGTGTCCAGGCTGTGCAGCGCCCGCCGCACCACAGCGGCGAACTGCTCGCCCGCGGGCGACAGGCGCACGCGCGGGCCTTCGCGCACGAACAGCGGCACACCCACGCTGGCTTCGAGGGTCTGAATCTGGCGGCTGAGCGCCGATTGCGTCAGCGCCAGCGCATCGGCCGCGGCGGTGAAGCCGCCCAGCC
>JAGDVQ010000061.1:0-6841 GCA_023255715.1 Thiomonas sp. | reverse complement strand
CCGCGCCGCGGCCTCGAAACCGCGCAGATGGCTGGTGTCGAGCTGGCGACTGCGGGGCGGACGCGCGGCGGCAGGCACTGTGCCACGTCCGCTCGAATCATCTGTTTTTTGCATGATGAGGCTTCCGATCTTGCGCTGTTGCAGCAGCTGGATGCTGCCTAGACTGGCACAAAGAAACGCCGCATGGAGCCAACGTCGCGAACTGGCACGGCGTTCTCTTGATGCGTTTTCAACATGCTATCGGAGCCCATGATGTCGCATACCCAGGTTTCACTCCAACGTCAATGGATCGATCTGCAGCCCGACGACACGCTGATCCTGCACCGCGCAGCGGGGCAGGTCTTGCAGCTGCACGGCACGCCGACCGCACCGCAACAGGCGATCCGGGTCTGGCTCACCGAACAAGGGCAGCGTGAGGACGTGTTTCTGCAGCCCGGCGACAGCTACCGCATCCGCGGCGCGGGCCGGGTGGTGGTCACGCTGTGGAGCGGGGCTGGGGCGCGGCTGCGGCTGGTGGACGGTGCGGTGCGGGCGGCAGCCCCTCAGCCCACGGGGAACAGATCGCGCTCCATCCAGTCGGCCAGCGCATGCGCCACGGCGTGAGGCGCTTCGGCCATGAGGCTGTGACCGCAGTCCAGCAGCACCGTGCGGCTGCCCGGCAGCGCCTCGCGCAGGCTGGCCGCGCCCGCCGGCGGGGTCATGCGATCGTGCTCGCCGAGCAGAAACAGCGTCGGCCCGCCCCATTGCCGCGCGGCACTTTCGCCCCCGTCGTAACGATCGCACGCGCGCAGATCGCTGGCGAGCACACTGCCCTCGGCCCAGTTGGCCTGCTGCCGCAGCAAACACGCACGGTAGCTTTCGGCAGATTGAAATCCGGGGATCGGCGCGAAGGGCTCGGCCTGCGCGTAAGACCACCGCACCACGCTGTCGATCGCCTCCTCGGGTTCGGCCTCCGCCTGGGCCAGCAGCCGCTTGGACACCCGCATGGGGAAAGCCGTGCCCAGCAGCGCGAGGCCGCGCACCTGCGCCGGACGCTGCCCCGCTGCGTGCAGCGCAACGAGTGAGCCCATGCTGTGCCCGGCCAGTACCACCGGCCCGGTCTGGCGGGCGTCGAGCTGGCGCCACACCCAATCGGACAGGGCTTCGATACTGGGCAAGGGCGGCGCGGCCGTGGCGCCATGCGCCGGAAACTCCAGTGCGAGCGTGGTCCAGCCGCGCCGCGCCAGCCACTCGGTCTGCGCGTCCCACACGCTGGCATCACCTCCCGCGCCATGCAGCAGCACCAGCGGCGTGGTTGGAGGGCTGAAAACGGACATGACCTCATCTCCCTGAAAAATCGGCTGCGCAGGCGCAATCCCTGCGGGAATTTCCTCTGGCCTGCGCAGGGTGCGCTGACTATAGTTCGTTCACTAAAAACCCGAGGAGAACCCCATGAAAGTCAGCGATATTCTGCGCGTCAAGGGCCATGTGCTGTTCACTGTTGCGCCGCAGACCAGTCTGCTGCAGGCGGTGCAGACCATGGCGCAGCACGACATCGGCTCCCTGGTGGTCATGGAGCAGGGCAAGCTCGTGGGTCTGCTGACCTTTTCCGAGGTGATGGCCGCCGTCGCCGAGGGCCAGGGCACGCTGGGCACGCACACCGTGGCCGAGCGCATGCAGACGCATTACGAAGTCTGCGGCCCCGACACCACCCTCGACACCCTGCGCCGCACCATGCTCGATGCCGGGGTGCGCTACATCCCGGTGATGCAGGACGGCACGCTGCTGGGCGTGATTTCCTTTCACGATGTGGCGCAGGCCGTGGTGCGCGAACAAGACTTTGAAAACCAGATGCTCAAGGCCTATATCCGCGACTGGCCGGAAGATGAAGGCTTGCCCGACACCACGGCGCCGGTGGCCGCCTCCGCTTCTGCACGCAGCTGATCCCGTCCCGCAGGGCATCGGCGGGTAGCATTCGGGGAGTGGCGGTCTTTCCCGCCGCGCTCGATGCTCCCTTCATGCCCACCCTGCTCTACCTCCACGGTTTTCGCTCCTCGCCGCAGTCGGCCAAGGCGCGCGCCACCGCGCAGCGCGTGGAGCAGATCAACCGGCAGCGGGCCGCGTCGGGCGAACCGCAGATCCGATGGCTGTGCCCGCAGCTTCCGCCCTCGCCGCGCGAGGCCATGCGGATGTGCGAAGACGTGCTGGGCAACACGCCGGGCGAGGCCTTGCGTCTCATCGGCAGTTCGCTCGGCGGGTTTTACGCCACCTATCTCGCGCACACTTTTGGCGCGCGCGCCGCGCTGCTCAATCCCGCCGTCGATCCGGCGCGCGATCTGCGCGGGCAGATCGGCACGCTGGCGGCCTGGCACGACCCGGCGCTGCAGTTCGACTTCACCGCGGCCCATGTCGAGGAGCTCCACGCGCTGGAAGTCGGCAATCTGCGGGACCCCGTCCCGAACCCGCAACAGTATTTTGTGATCATCGCCCAGGGTGACGAGGTGCTCGACTGGCGCGAGATGGCCGCGCGCTACCGCGGTGCGCAGTGCACCGTGCTGCCCGGCGGCGACCACGCGCTGTCCGACTATGCCCAGCAGCATCTCGACCCCGTGCTGCGCTGGTGCCTGGGCACCGCGCCCCGATCCACCTGATCCACTTTTTCAAGGAAATTCATCATGCGACTTCAAGGCAATATCGCCCTGATCACCGGCGCGGCGCAGGGCATCGGCCTGGCCACCGCGCGCAAATTCGCCGCCGAAGGCGCAAGCCTGGTGCTGTGCGACCGCAACCCGGACACGCTCGACCCGGTGGCCGCCGAGCTGCGGACCGGCGGCGCGCAGGTGCTGGCGCAGGCGCTGGACGTCACCGACCGGGCCGCGTTCACCGCGCTGGTCGATGCCGCCATCGCGCGCTTCGGCCAGATCGACACCTTGGTCAACAATGCCGGCATCACCCGCGACGCGCGGCTGGTGAAAATGACCGATGCGCAGTTCGACGCCGTGATTGACGTCAACCTGCGTGCGGTGTTCCGCTGCACCCAGATCGTGGCAGAGCACATGATCGAGCGGGGCCGCGGCGTCATTCTCAGTGCGTCCAGCGTGGTGGCGCTGTATGGCAATTTCGGCCAGACCAACTACGCCGCGACCAAGGCCGGCATCGTCGCCATGACCAAGACCTGGGCGCGCGAACTCGGCCCCAAGGGTGTGCGGGTCAACGCGGTCGCCCCCGGCTTCATCCAGACGCCCATGCTCGCCACCATCCCGGACAAGGTGATGGACCAGATGGCCGAGCGCGTGCCCCTGCGGCGCCTGGGACAGGCCGAGGAGATCGCCAGCGTCTATGCCTTTCTCGCCAGCAGCGAGGCCAGCTACATCAGCGGCGCGGTCATCGAGGTCGATGGCGGAATGACGCTATGAGCAATGTCCTGTTCGAAGACGGCGGCAAGTTCCACGCCGGGCGCGTGATGAGCGAGGCCGAAGCCAGCCTGCAGGTCGAGCTCGAATCGGGCAAGCGGCAGAAGATCAAGGCCGCGCAGGCGCTGGTGCGGTTCGACAAGCCCGCGCCGCCGGAGCTGATGCACTGGGCGCAGGCGCAGCAGGACGGCATCGACCTCGACCTGCTGTGGGAATTTGCTCCGGAGGACGAGTTCCACTTCGATCAGGTCGCCGCCGATTACTACGGCGGCACGCCCGACGCGGGGCAGCGCGCGGCCATTCTGCTGCGCCTGTTCGGCGCGCCGCATTACTTTCAGCGTCGGGGGCGCGGCGGGCAGTTCCGCAAGGCGCCCACGCAGCAGGTGCAGGCGGCGCTGGCCGCCATTGCCCGCAAGGAAGAGCAGCTTCGACAAATTGAGAGTTTTGCCGCCGAGCTGGCCGCTGGCCGTTGCCCGCAGCCCATCGCCGACAAGCTCTATCAGATCCTGTTCAAGCCGGACAAGAACAGCCCCGAGTTCAAGGCGGTGGCCCTGGCAGTGAAACAAACCGGCCACGGCGCGCTCACCCTGCTGCGCGACGCCGGTGCCATTGCCTCGCCCTGGGCCTTTCACATGCAGCGGTTCTTGCTGGAACGCTTTCCCAAGGGCACGGCGTTCCCTGCGCTGCCCATTCCCCAGAGCACTGAAGACCTGCCGCGGGCCGAGGCCGCCGCGTTCAGCATCGACGACTCGGCCACCACCGAGATCGACGATGCGATCTCGCTGCGGTGGCTGGACGATGGCCGGGTGCGACTGGGCATCCACATCGCCGCGCCCGCACTGGCGCTGACGCGCGATTCGGATTGGGAACAAGTGGCGCGCAACCGCCTGTCCACCGTCTACATGCCGGGCGACAAGATCACCATGCTGCCCGATGCGCTGGTGCAAACCTTCACCCTGGAGGCCGGGCGCGACTGCCCCGCACTGTCGTTGTATTGCACCGTGGGCGACGATCTGCAGGCCACTGATTTCGATACCCGCGTGGAATCGGTGCACATTGCGAGCAACCTGCGCCACGACCAGCTCGACGCCGTAGTCACCGAAGAGGCGCTGGCCGCCGATCCGGCCGCGCAGCCCTATCCGCACGCCGCCGAACTCGCCTGGCTGTGGCGCTTTGCGCAGGCGCTGAAAAAAGGCCGCGAGCAGGTGCGCGGCAAGCCCGAGCGGGCTGGCGGCGTGGACTACACCTTCCGCATCGACGGGCTGGAACACGGCGCGGAAAGCGCCACGGTGCGCATCGAGCCGCGCCGGCGCGGTGCGCCGCTGGACACCATCGTCGCCGAGTTGATGATTCTGGCCAATGCCACCTGGGGCGGCTGGCTGGCCGAGCTGGGCATGCCCGGCATCTACCGCAGTCAGAGCGGCTACGGCGCCACGCTGCGCACCCGCATGGGCATCAAGCCGGCGCCACACCAGGGGCTGGGCGTGCCGCAGTACGCCTGGTGCACCTCGCCGCTGCGGCGCTATGTCGATCTGCTCAACCAGAGCCAGCTCATCGCCTGCGCCCGCTTCGGCAAGACCGCGCTGCTGCAGGCGCCATTCAAGCCGCGCGACCCGCTGCTGTTCGCCATCGTCGAGTCGTTCGAGGACACCTACAAGGCCTACGCCACGCACCAGTCGGCGCTCGAGCGCTACTGGACACTGCGCTATCTGGCGCAGCAGGGACTGAGCACCTTCGAGGCCACGGTGCTGCGCGACGGCGCGGTGCGGGTGGACGGCCTGCCGCTGGTGTTCACCGCCGTCGGTGCGCAAGACCTGCCGCGCAATGCGCGGGTGCAGGTGCAGATCACCGGCACCGATCTGATCACCCTGGAAGTGTTTGGCCGCGTGCTCAGCCAGCTCGACATGCCGCAGCAGGCTGCCGAGGCAAGCGCCGAGACCGAAGCCGAGGAGGAGGACGAAGCCGTGGCGCTGGCCGCGCCGATCAGCGTGGCGGTGGACAGCGAAGACGGCGTCGCGCCCGAAAACCCCGACCCAGCGACAGACGCCCCGGTCGGGCAGGCTTCGTAGAATCGCGCGGATTTCGCCCGACCCGCACCGTGCCCTTTCTCCGCCCGCGCTCCCTCACTCCCCTGCACTGGGCCATCATCGCCTCGGTCGGTGTGCATGCGGGCATTCTGAGCCTGCGCTTTGCCGCGCCGCAGACCTTCAACCGCCTGTTCGACAACGCCCCGCTTGACGTGGTGCTGGTGAACCAGCGCACCGAAGACGCCCCGGCCAAGCCGCAGGCCATCGCGCAGGCCAATCTGGACGGCGGCGGCGACGCCAAGAAGGGCCTGGCCACCACGCCGCTGCCGTTCACCGCCGAGGTGTCGCAGGGCGAAGCCGCGACCAACCAGCAGCGCAGCCTGTCCGACCTGCAGCGCAAGCAGCAGCAACTGCTCACCCAGGTCAGGCGGCAGATCGTGCAACTGGCGCAGACCGCCCGTCTGGAACCCGATCCGCAGCAAAAAGAAGCGCTGGAGCAGAAGCGCCGGCAGCTGCTCGCCATGCTCGGCGCGATCGAGCGCCAGATCCAGCAGCAGAACGCCAGGCCGCGCCGCCGCTTCATCGGCCCGTCCACGCGCGAGGCCGCCTACGCGCTGTATTACGACAAGCTGCGCACCAAGATCGAAACCCTGGGCACGCGCGAATTTCCGCAGATCGATGGACGCAAGCTGTACGGCAGCCTGATCATGTCCATCACCATCGGCGCCGACGGGCGGCTGGTGGCCACCGACGTGGTGCAGGGCTCGGGCAACCCCACCCTCGACCGGCAGGCCCGCGCCATCGTGCAGGCTGCGCAGCCCTATGGCCGCTTCACCGAGGCCATGCTCAAGCAGGCCGATCAGATCGTGGTGATCTCGCGCTTTCGCTTCACCCACGATCAAGGGCTGGAGACCGCAGTCCAGGCGCCGCCCAGCCCGGCCCAGGCCACTCCCTGAACGCAGCAGACACCTCATGACCGCGCTCTACGCCGTGTTCGGCAACCCCATCGCCCACAGCCGCTCGCCGCGCATCCACGCGCTGTTTGCCGCGCAGACCGGCGCGGCGCTGCGCTATGAAGCGCGGCTTGCGCCGATCGACGGCCTGGAGCAGGCGCTCGACGCCTTCCATGCCGAGGGCGGCTGCGGTGCCAACATCACCGTCCCGTTCAAGTTCGACGCCTGGCGGCTGTGTGCCCGCCGCAGTCCGGCAGCGCAACTGGCGCAGGCGGTCAACACCATCGGCTGGGACGACGGCGGGCTGTGGGGCGACAACACCGACGGCATCGGCCTGGTGCGCGACCTGGCCCGCGTGCTCAGCGCAGGCGACGTGCACCGCCCGCTGCAGGGCCAGCGCCTGCTGCGCCTGCACTTTCCGCATGGCGACGGCCCTGCCCACATTCAGTTCCTGGCCAACAGCCTGGCC
>JAGDVQ010000066.1 GCA_023255715.1 Thiomonas sp. | reverse complement strand
GGTTCAGTCCCTGGAATGACAGGCTGTTGTCGGCAGCAGCGCCGCTGGGCGGCAGCGGCGCAGAGGGCAGGGTGGGCGGAATGGCCATGACGGGGCTCAGATCACGTCAAGCTGCGCGTGGAGCGCGCCTGCAGCCTTCATCGCCTGCAGGATGGCAATGAGGTCGCTGGGTGCGGCGCCCACGGCGTTGAGCGCCCGCACCACGGCTTCGAGGGTGACGCCGGGATTGAACATCAGCAGATTGGCCTTGTCCGCCTTGGCCTTCACATCGGTCTTGGGCACCACGGCGGTCTGCCCTGCGCCCAGCGGGTTGGGCTGGCTCACCTCGTATTGCGTGCTGATGGTGACCGACAGATTGCCATGCGCCACGGCACAGGCGCCCAGTGTGACGTTCTGGCCCAGCACCACGGTGCCGCTGCGGGCGTCGATCACCACCTTGGCCGGGGGCGACTCGGGCGTGACATCGAGTGCCTCGACCTGGCCGAGAAAGGCGGTGCGCGCGCCAGCGGTCAGCGGCGCCTGCACCTGAATGACCCCGGCGTTCAGTGCCGTGGCCGTGCCCGCGCCGAACTGCTGGTTGATCCGGTCGGCCACACGGCTGGCGGTGCCGAAGCTCGGGGTGTTGAGCGACAGCGAGATCGGGCCGGTCTGGTCGAAATTACTCGCCACGGCCCGTTCCACCGTGGCGCCATTGGCGATCATGCCGGCCGTCAGAAAGTTGACCTGGGTGCTGTTGCCGCCGGACGACGCGCCAAACCCGCTGACCACCACATTGCCCTGCGCCACGGCGTAGGTCTGGCCGTCTGCGCCCTTGAGCGGGGTCATCAGCAGGGTGCCGCCCGCCAGACTGGCGGCATTGCCCACGGCGGACACCGTGATGTTGATCTGCTGGCCGGGCTGGGCAAACGGCGGCAGGTTGGCCGTGACCATGACTGCCGCCACATCCTTGGGCTGCAGGTTGGAGGCGACGCCCGGCGGCAGGTTGATGCCCAGGCGCTGGAACATCGACAACAGCGATTGCGTGGTGTAGGGCACCTGCGTGGCCTGGTCGCCTGTGCCGCCGAGGCCGACCACCAGCCCGTAGCCCACGAGCTGATTGACGCGCACGCCCTGCACACTGGTCAGGTCGCGGATGGCAGCGGCCTGCGCGGGCAGCAGGGCGGCGAAAGCCAGCGTCAAGGCGCATGTGGCGCGCAGCAATGTGCGCAGGATGGTTTGGTTCATGGCGAGGAGTGCTTGCATCAGAACGGCCACAGCGACAGGAAAAAGCTGGTCAGCCAGGGCACCTTCGCGGCGGCATACACGTCGCCGGTGCCGCTGTATTCCACGCGGGCGTTGGCGATCTGGGTGCTCAGCACGGTGTTCTGCGGGCGGACGTCGGCGGCGCGCACCACGCCGGCCACACGGATGTATTCATGCCCGCCGTTGAGCATGACTTCCTTCTGCCCGGAGATTTCGAGATTGCCATTGCTCATCACCTGCACCACGGTGGCCTGCAGCGTGGTGGTGAAGGTGTTGCTCTGCGAGGTGGCGCCGTTGCCGCCGAACTTGCTCGACGACGTCAGCCCCATCGAGGGAGAGTAGCCGCCCACGGTAAAGGGTTTGCCGAAAAAGCTCGACAGACCGGCGCTCACGCTGTCGGCCTTGTTCACCGTGGTGTTGGTGGACTTGGTGGCGTTGGCGTTTTCCTGGATCAGCACGGTGATCAGGTCGCCCACGCGGTGCGCCCGGCTGTCCTCGAACAGCGACACATTGGTGCCCGGCTGCCAGATCGCGCCGTTGGGCGCGTGGGCGTTCATCGGCTCGGGCTGCGCCGGAATGGGAAGCGGCTTGAGCGCTTCGTTGCTCAGGTGCTGCTGCGGCATGGCGCAGGCACCGAGCAGCAGCGCAAACACGGCGGCGAGCAGCGGGCGGGAGGAGCGCGGCGCAGACATGGCAGTCATCACAGGTTGTTGTTCACGTACTGCAGCATCTGGTCGGAGGCTTGCACCGCCTTGCTGTTGACCTCGTAGGCGCGCTGGGTGGAGATCATGTCCACCAGTTCGGCGACCACGTTGACATTGGACGACTCCAGATAGCCCTGCTGCACCGAGCCCAGGCCATTGAGCGTGGGCTGACCGGTATTGGGCGCGCCGCTGGAGCCGGTCTGCAGATAGAGGTTGTCGCCGATGCTCTGCAAGCCGGTGGGGTTGACGAAGCTGGCGAGCTGCAACGCGCCGACCTGCTGCGGCGCGGCCTGCCCCGGCAGGGTGACGGACACGGTGCCGTCGTTGCCGATGGTCAGGGTCTGCGCGCTGGCCGGCACGGTGATGGTGGGCTGCACCAGATAGCCGCTGGCCGTGACCACCTGGCCCTGGTTGTTGAGCTGGAAGGTGCCGTCGCGGGTGTAGGCGATGGTGCCGTCGGGCTTGAGCACCTGGAAGAAGCCCTGACCGTTGATGGCGACGTCGAGCGAATTGCCGGTCTGCGTGAGGTTGCCCTGCGTCATCAGCCGCTCGGTGGCCACCGGGCGCACGCCGGTGCCGAGCTGCAGGCCGCTGGGGTACTGGGTGCTTTGCGACGACTGCGCGCCCGGCTGGGTGAGGTTCTGGTAGAGCAGATCCTGAAACACGGCACGCGAGCCTTTGAAGCCGCTGGTGTTGACGTTGGCCAGGTTGTTGGCGATCACGTCCATGCGGGTCTGTTCGGCTTCGAGGCCGGTTTTTGCAACGTAGAGCGAGCGGATCATGGCGGGTCTGGGCGGAATCTGAAGCGGTAAAAAGGCGGAAGGGGGATCGGTTCGATCAGCTCACGCTGAGCAATTGCGACGCGGCCTGATGGTTCTGGTCCACGGTCTGCATCAGCTTGGTCTGGATTTCGAAGGCGCGCGTGTTGTCGAGAATCTGGATCATGGCCTGCACCGGGTTGACATTGCTGCCTTCGAGCGCGCCCACGGCAAGCTGCACATTGCCGTCGGCGGGTGCGGGGCCTTGGGTGTCGCGGAACAGGCCGTCGGCGCCGCGCTGCATCTGGCTCGGTGGCGGGTTGACCAGCTGGATGCGGTTGATCACCACCAGCGCATTGGGCTGGCTGCCCACCGGCACGCCGGAGATGGTGCCGTCCGCGCCGATTTGCACCGACTCCAGCGGCGGCAGCGAAATGGGCGCGCCACCCTGGCCGAGCACCGGGCGACCGTCACTGGTGGACAGGATGCCGTTGCTGCTGACCTGCAGATCGCCGTTGCGGGTGTAGGCGGTGTCCCCATTTGCTGCCTGCACTGCAATCCAGCCGGGGCCCTGAATGGCCACGTCGAGCGCGCGGCCCGTGTGATTGATCGGCCCCTCCTGCAGATTGGCGCTGTTGCCCTGCACCGTGGTGTAGACGCCGCTGGGCACGGCGTTGCCGTACACCGGCAGGGCGCGGAACTGTGCCTGCTCGCCGCGATAGCCGGTGGTGTTGACGTTGGCGAGGTTGTTGGTCGTGACCGCCTGCTGCTGCAGGATGGCGCGGGCGCCGGTGGCGGCAATCCAGAGGGTGTCCATGATGTCGGTTCAGATGGGCGGTTGGATCACAGGGTAAGCAAGGTCTGGACCACCTGGTTTTGCGTCTTGATGGTCTGCGCATTGGCCTGATAGGCCTGCTGCGCGACGATCAGGTTGACCAGTTGCGTCGACAAATCGACGTTCGACTCTTCCACCGCGCTGGACTGCAGCGAACCCAGCCCGCCGGACTGCGGACTGCCGGTCAGCGGCGGGCCAGACTGGTAGGTCGAGGCGTAATAGTTGTTGCCCACCCGCTGCAGGCCCTGCGGCGCCTTGAAATTGGTCAATGTGATCTGCCCCAGCGTGGCCGATTGGCCATTGGTGTAGCGCCCGAAGATCACCCCGCTCGGATCGATGGAGAGGTTGCTCAACTGGCCGACGCCGTAGCCGTCGTTGACGATATTGCTCACCGCCGAAGGCGCGTTGTAATTGGTCGATCCGGCGAAGTTCAGCGCAATGGTCGATCCTGACGCGCCGTCGGACCAGGTCAGCCCGTTGATCGTTCCGCTGGCCGCGCCGCTGACCGCACCGGTGGACGTGAACTGGATGGACAGCGGCCCGCCACTGGTGATGCCGCCGCTGCTGGTGGTGCCGTCCACGCTGTAATACACATTCCACTGCTGCCCGGAGGTTGAACCTGAGGTGAGCACGTAATAGGTGCTCAGCAGATGCGAGGTGCCCAGGCTGTCGTACACCGTGCTGGTGGTGGAATAGTTGTAGGTGGTCGGATCGTTGATGTTGAACGGCGTGCCGCTGGCTGGCGGGGTCACGGAGGCGTTGAGATTGAGCGCCACGGTCGCGCTGGTCGTGGCCTTGGGCGCCAGGCTGGTGGCCGTGATCTGCAGCGGCCCGCTGCCGCCGGTGAGCGCGCCGCTGACCGCCGGGGTGCCCACCAGTTGGCCACCCGCAGCATCGACGATGTAGCCGTTCTTGTCGAGCTGGAACTGGCCGTTGCGGCCATAGACCGTCGCGCCGTTGTAGTTGAACTGGAAGAACCCGCTGCCGTTGATGGCAATGTCCAGCGGATTGCTGGTGGCGCTGATATTGCCCTGAGAAAACTGCTGCGCCACGGTCTGCACCGAGGTGCCGATGCCCACCTGTCCGTACTGCGGCGCGGTGCCCGCAATGGCCGTGGCGTAGGCGTCGGCGAACTGCGCGTTGCTCTGCTTGAACCCCACGGTGTTGGCGTTGGCGATGTTGTTGCCCATCACCTGCAGGTCGGTCGAGGCGGCTTTCAGGCCAGAGAGTGCGGTTTGGAAGGTGCTCATGGAATTCCCCGAAAAAGATGTTTTGCGTTGTGGGCGGTACGGTCAGGCGCTCACATCACGCCCTGGATGCTGGACAGCGGCACCGTGCCGCTCTGCCCCTGAAGCTGGAGTGACGGGCCGTTGCTGCCGCTCAGATAGACCGACTGCACCTTGCCCGTGCCGAAGGGCACGGCGGCCACCGCCTGACCGCTGCTGTCCGTCGCGGTGACGTTGAAGGTGTAGCTGCCGGAGGGTGCCTTCTGTCCACCGCTGGTCGTGCCGTCCCAGCTGAAGGTCTGCACGCCGGTGGGCAGCGCGCCGAGCTGCAGGGTGCTGACGGTCTGCCCGGCGCTGTTCTGCACCTGCACCTGCACGTTCTGCGCGGACGAGGCCAGGGTGAAACCGCCGGCGGTGCTGCCGCTGGCAGGCAGGCTGATGCTGTTGTTGTCGAACACCACGGTCTGCCCCACCAGATTGGCCGCCTGCAGGCCCTGAGTCTGCGCCAGTTGCGCGGTGAGCGTGGCCATGCTCTGCTGCAGCCCCTGCACCCCGCTGGCGGTGCTGAACTGCGCGAGCTGGGCCGACAGATCCTGATTGCTCAGGGGGTTCATCGGGTCCTGGTTGGTGAGCTGGGTGACCAACAGCTTGTAGAAGGTGTTGACGTCGGCCAGGCCGCCCAGGCCGCCGAGGCCGCTGGTGCTGCTGCCGGAGGTGCCGCTGCTGCTGCTGGTCTGCAGCGAGGAGAGAAAGGCGTTGGAGCCGATGGGGGAGGTACTCATGGCAGTCGTCCTTCAGGGTCACTGACCCAGGGTGAGGGTTTTCAACAGCAGGTTCTTGGTGGTGTTCATCACGTTCACGTCGGCCTGATAGGCGCGCGAAGCGGAAATCATGTTGACCATTTCATCGACCGGGTTGACGTTGGGATAGCTGACATAGCCGTCCTTGTTCGCCAGCGGGTTGCCGGGGTCATACACCAGCTTGAGCGGGCCGGGCTTTTCCACCACGCCGGCCACCTGCACGCCGTTGACCCCGGCAGGCACGCCGGGGCCGGTGAGCGGCTGCGCGGCAAACACCACTTCGCGCGCGCGGTAGGGCTGGCCGTTGGAGCTGACCGCGGAATTGGCGTTGGCCAGATTGCTGGCCACCACATTGAGGCGATAGCTCTCGGCATTCAGGCCGGAGTTGGCAACGTCGAGGGCGGAGAACAGGGACATGGCGGGGCTCGCAACAATCAATTGCCGGTGATGGCCGAGGTCAGGGTCTTGATCTTGCCGGTGAGAAAGGTCAGATCGGCTTCGTACTGAATGCTGTTTTTCTGGAACGCGGCTTGCTCGCGGTTCATGTCCACCGAGTTGCCGTCGAGCCGCACGGTGTTGCCGGCCTGGTAGGCGACAAAGTCGGCGCCAGCGGGAGCAATATGGCCCGCGAACTGGCGGGGCTGTTCGGTGTTGAGCGGCAGCCCGCCGGTTTGCTGGCCGGACAGGGCCGCCTTGTAGGCCGCAGAAAAATCGAGATCGACCGCCTTGTAGCCCGGCGTGTTCGCATTGGCGATGTTGGCCGACAGCAGTTGCTGGCGCTGCGCCCGCAGGTTGAGGGCGGTTTG
Organism: Thiomonas sp.; assembly: GCA_023255715.1. Lineage (GTDB taxonomy): Bacteria > Pseudomonadota > Gammaproteobacteria > Burkholderiales > Burkholderiaceae_C > Thiomonas. Next base: position 2,702 of record JAGDVQ010000066.1, on the reverse strand, counting down.
CAGCGGGGCGAATTCACGGTCGAGGGCGGAGAGCATGGCGGTCGGTCGGGTGGGTCTGTGGCGTCTTCACTGCAGATTCCATGCCAAGGCCTGCTCATCGGTGTGCGCCGGGAGCCGCCCGCGCAAAGCGGCAATCCGCCCTGTCCCAAGCGGCAAAACCTTGCCGGTCTGCCGCCGCTGGCGGCGCCAGACCGTTGCGCAGGCAGAACGGACCAGACGTTTGCTGGCTGGTACGGACCTTGCACTGAACGGACATCCAACATGCGTGTTCCTGTCTCTTGCCCTGTTCCATGCCTCCTGTGCATTCCTTCTTCTGTCCGCGGCGTGGCGTGCCATGGTTTGCGTTGCGCGCCGCAGTCGCTCTCGGCCTGGGCCTGATCTGGGCAACTGCGGTGTGGGCCCTGCCCGCCGTGCAAAGCCCGGCCAGCATCCGCGCGGCGGTCGAGGCGTTCGTGCGCGCGGGTCTGCCTGCGGGGGCCGCCAAGGCGAAGATCGAAGTCCAGGGACCGGCGGCGGATTTGCGCTTTCCGCTGTGCACGGATCTGCGCACCGCCTATTTCGGCAATGCCAATCCCTACGGCGCACAAACCGTGGAGGTGCGCTGCGCTGCGCCGCAGGTCTGGTCGCTCTATCTGCCGGTCCGGGTGGATCAGCAGCAGGGCGTGGTGGTGGTGGCGCGGGCCCTGCAGGCCGGGCATGTGCTGAGCGCGGCCGATCTCACCACGGTCGAGCGCGATTCCGCCCACCTGCCGCCGGGCGCGGTGAGCGACGCGCAGGCGCTGGTTGGGCAGGTGCTGCGGTACAGCGTGGCTGCGGGCCAGCCGCTGGTGCAAAGCATGCTCACCGGGCCGCAACTGGTCCACTACGGCCAGCCGGTCAGCCTGGTGGCGCAGGGCATGGGGGTGCGGCTGGTGGCGCTGGGGCAGGCGATGGCCGACGGCCGCGTCGGCCAGTCGGTGCTGGTGCGCAATCTGCAGTCGGGCCGGGTGGTCAGCGGGGTGGTGGACGCGCAGGGGCAGGTGGTGGTGCCGCTGAATTGATCGGGTGCAGCCTGCGTCAAAAAACCGTCTTCTTGGCCAGGTTTGCATCCGACAAGTCCGATTGCAGGTGTTTTGACCTGGTCAATCAGCACGTTGGCTGTCGGATTCCTGTCTTTTTTGATGGAAATCGCGTGGCACCGGGTTTGCTATGCAGGGGATATCTCCCAAGGAGGACCCCATGCGCGCCATTGCCTTGATGCCCAATGCCGACATTTCCGAATCATCCGACGCCCCGGCCCCCGCGCTTGCGCTTGTCGAGAGCGGCCAGGCTGCTGCGGCACTCGACACCACGCTGGAGGCCGAGACCTCGGCGCTGCGTCTGGCGCGGCAAATCTACGCTGCCTGGCTGCAGCGCTGTCTGCGGCAAGGCGCGTACCGCCACAACCCCGGGGCGGTGGCGGCCCTGCCGCGTGCCGCCATCGACCATCAGCTCGACCGCGCGCTGCAGTTGGCCGGGGCCGAGGCGGCGGAACTGCTTCCCCTGGGCGCGTTGCAGCGCAGTCGGCTGACCACGCTGTGCGGCCTGATTGCCACCCTGGCCGGAACCGACAAGCAGCACACCCGCGCCGTGCAGACCTGGGATCGGCTGATCGATCTCGGTCTGGAGGTGCTGCAGGGCTTTGCCGACATGGAAATCGTGTTTGCCGCCCAGCGCGCCGCGCACGATCCGCTCACCGGCCTGCCCGGGCGGGCGGCGCTGCAGCAGCGCCTCCAGGCCGAGCAGTCCCTGGCCCTGCGCCACGGCCGCAACTGCGCGGTGGTCATGGTCGACATCGACCACTTCAAGGATGTGAACGACCAGCACGGCCACCAGACCGGCGACCGCGTGCTGGCGGCATTCGCTCGCCTGTTGCGCGGCGCGCTGCGGCCGTATGACGGGGTGTACCGCTATGGCGGCGAGGAATTCGTGCTCGTACTGCCGGGCGCCACGGCGGCGCAGGCGGTGCGCATCGTCGACCGCATCCGCCAGTCCGTCGTCGCCAGGCCACTGGTGCAGACGCAGGCTGGCGGATTGCACCTGAGCTTCTCTGCCGGTGTGGCGGCGCTGACCGAGCGCGCCATCGCCTCGACCCTGCGCTGCGCCGATCAGGCGCTCTACAGCGCCAAGGCCGAGGGGCGCGACCAGGTTCACCTCGAATCCTGCGCATGAACAGGGTGCCTCTTGCGGCGTGGCGTCGCCTGCGCGGTGGTCTGGCGCGGGGCATGCCTGCGGGTTGACCGGCCATGGCTGCAGATTCCCTCCATCGCCCGCCCAGCGGCCTGCGCCACGCCAGCGCGCAGGATCTGCAGGCGGCGTTTCGCGTGGACGCGGAGGAATTTCTGCGGCTGTTCATCCTGGGTCTGCAGCCACAGGCGCAGCGCGACGACACCCTGCAAGCGCTGGGCAATGCCGCCGAAGCGCTGCGCGGCATCCGCATCGGCGCAGATTTCTTGCAGCTCGGCGCGGTCAGCGCGTTGTGCCGCCAGGGCGAACAGGATCTGCTGCGCCAACTGCCGTTGATCGCTGCAGGCGCCGCCTTGCAGTGGGATGCCTTGCGCGGCGTGATCGACGGCCTGCGCCAGCAGCTTGCCATCTGGAGCGGACAGCCGCTTGCAGTGCAGGCGCCCGCACCGCCCGTTGAGCCCGAGCCCGAGCCCGAGCCCGAGCCCAATCAAGAGACA
>JAGDVQ010000160.1 GCA_023255715.1 Thiomonas sp. | reverse complement strand
TCCGCGCGGCGGCGGCACCGGCTATACCGGCGGGGCGATTCCGCTGGTGTGGAAGAGCGCGGTGATCAACACCGAAAAGCTCGACCGCATCGGCCCGGTCGAATACGTCGAACTTCCCGGGGTTGCGCACCCGGTGCCGACCATTTACACCCCGGCCGGGGTGGTGACGCAGCGCGTGGCCGACGCCGCCGAAGCCGCCGGTCTGGTGTTCGCGGTCGACCCGACCTCGGCAGACGCCTCGTGCATCGGCGGCAATGTGGCGATGAACGCCGGAGGCAAGAAGGCGGTGCTGTGGGGCACGGCAATCGACAACCTCGCCTGGTGGCGCATGGTCGATCCGCAAGGGCGCTGGGTCGAGGTGCAGCGGCTGGACCACAACCTGGGCAAAATCCACGACGTCGCGGTGGCGCGGTTCCAAATTCGCACCCTAGACACGGACGGCAAAACGCTGCTCGACGAGCGCGTGCTCGAGATTCCCGGCGCGCGCTTTCGCAAGGCCGGGCTGGGCAAGGACGTCACCGACAAATTCCTCGCTGGCCTGCCCGGGGTGCAGAAGGAAGGGTGCGACGGCATCATCACCAGCGCGCGCTGGGTGCTGCACAAAATGCCGCCGCATGTGCGCACCGTGTGTCTGGAATTCTTCGGCCAGGCGCGCGAGGCCATTCCCAGCATCGTCGAGATCAAGAACTATCTCGATGCCCGCCCGGGCGGCGCGATTCTCGCCGGGCTGGAGCATCTGGACGACCGCTATCTGAAGGCCGTGGGCTATGCCACCAAGAGCGCGCGCGGCACGCTGCCGAAAATGGTGCTGTTTGGCGACATCGTCGGTGACGACGAAGCCGCGGTGGCCCGCGCCGCCTCCGAAGTGGTGCGCATGGCCAATGCCCGCGTGGGCGAAGGCTTCATCGCGGTGAGTGCCGAGGCGCGCAAGAAATTCTGGCTCGATCGCAAGCGCACTGCAGCCATTGCCCGCCACACCAACGCGTTCAAGATCAACGAGGACGTGGTCATCCCACTGCCGCGCATGGGCGAATATGTCGATGGCGTGGAGCGCATCAATGTCGAGCTGTCGCTGAAAAACAAGCTGGCGCTGGTGGCTGAGATCGACCGTGCTTTGCGCGGCACCCTGCCGCTGGCGCGCAACGAGGAGCTGGCTGACGGAGAACCCGCGCTCTCCAGCGAGGAGTTGCAGGCCAAGCGCGCGCAGGCGCTGGAGCTGCTCGCTGCGGTGCATGCGCGCTGGTCGTTCTACCTCGAGCAGCTCGATACGCCGGTGTCGGCGCTGCCCGAGGCGCAGCGCGCGCTGTCTCCGGCGCTGCTGGCGTTGCAGTCTGGTGACTTCGAGCCGGGCCGCACCCTGTTCCATCTGTTGCAGGATCGTTCGCTGCGCGCCTCGTGGAAAGCCGAGCTGCGCAAGCCGCTGGCCGCCGTGTTTTCCGGCGGGCTGTTCGAGCCGCTGCGCCGCGAGATCGACGCCATCCACCAGCGCGTGCTCAAGAGCCGCTGCTGGGTGGCGCTGCACATGCACGCCGGAGACGGCAATGTGCATACCAACATCCCGGTCAACTCCGACGACTATGCCATGCTGCAGCAGGCGCATGACGCGGTGGCGCGCATCATGGCGCTGGCGCGCAGCCTTGGCGGGGTGATCTCGGGCGAGCACGGCATCGGCATCACCAAGCTGGAATTCCTCACCGAAGACGAGATCGGCGCGTTTCGCGCCTACAAGCGCGAGGTCGATCCCGAAGGTCGGTTCAACAAGGGCAAGCTGCTCGACGACCCGGCGCATCCGGCCGATCTGCGCAACGCCTACACGCCCAGCTTCAACCTGATGGGGCATGAGTCGCTGATCATGCAGCAGAGCGACATCGGCGCGATCAGCGCGTCGGTCAAGGATTGCCTGCGCTGCGGCAAGTGCAAGAGCGTGTGCGCCACGCACGTGCCGCGGGCGAATCTGCTGTATTCGCCGCGCGACAAGATTCTCGCCACCTCGCTGCTGATCGAGGCATTCCTGTACGAGGAGCAGACCCGGCGCGGCGTGAGCATCCGGCACTGGGAAGAGTTCGAGGACGTGGCCGACCACTGCACCGTCTGCCACAAATGCGTGACACCCTGCCCGGTGGACATCGATTTTGGCGACGTCACCATGAACATGCGCAATCTGCTGCGCAAAATGGGCAAGAAGAGCTTCAAGCCGGGCAATGCCGCGGCGATGTTCTTCCTCAACGCGACCAAGCCGCAGACCATCAAGCTGGTGCGTTCGGCCATGGTCGGCATGGGCTTTCGCGCGCAGCGGATGGCGGTCAAGCTCCTCAAGCCGGCAGCCAAGGCGCAGACCGCAGCGCCCAAGCTCACCGTGGGCAAGCCGCCGGTGCGCGAGCAGGTGATTCACTTCATCAACAAGCCCATGCCCGGCGGCCTGCCCAAAAAGACCGCGCGCGCGCTGCTGGACATCGAGGACAAGGAGTTCGTGCCCATCATCCGCAACCCGCAAGCGACGTCGGTGGACAGCGAGGCGGTGTTCTATTTCCCGGGCTGCGGGTCGGAGCGCCTGTTCAGCCAGGTCGGGCTGGCCACGCAAGCCATGCTCTGGCATGCGGGGGTGCAGACCGTGCTGCCACCGGGCTATCTGTGCTGCGGCTATCCGCAGCGCGGCGCGGGCCAGTTCGACAAGGCCGAGAAGATCATCACCGACAACCGGGTGCTGTTCCATCGCGTGGCCAACACCCTGAACTATCTCGACATCAAAACCGTGGTGGTGAGCTGCGGCACTTGCTACGACCAGCTGCAGGGCTACGAGTTCGAGAAGATTTTTCCCGGTTGCCGCATCATCGACATCCACGAATTCCTGCTGGAAAAGGGTTATCGCCTCGGTGCGGATAACGGCGCGAACCCGGTCAAGTATCTCTACCACGACCCTTGCCACAGTCCGATGAAGCTGCAGGAGCCGATGAAGACGGTCAAGGCGCTGCTGGGCGACGATGTGCGCAAGAGCGAGCGCTGCTGCGGCGAGAGCGGCACCTTCGGCATCTCGCGCCCGGACATCGCCACACAGGTGCGGTTTCGCAAGGAGGAGGAACTGCGCAAGAACGAACTGGCGCTGCGCGCCGACGGTTTTGCCGGCGACATCAAGATCCTCACCGCCTGCCCGTCCTGCCTGCAGGGCCTCACCCGCTACGGCAACGATCTGCAGCACGGGCTGCTGCAGGCGGATTACATCGTGATCGAGATGGCGCGCCATCTCATCGGCGAGAACTGGATGGCCGATTACGTCAAGGCCGCCAACGCGGGCGGCATCGAACGCGTGCTGGTGTGAGCATGGCAGAGAAGGCCGCGCTGCTGGTGGTCGATGTGCAGAACGGCTTTTGCACCGGCGGCGGCCTGCCGGTGCCGGACGGCGAGGCCGTGGTGCCGGTGATCAACCGGCTGGCTGCGCGGTTTTCCCAGGTCATCCTGACGCAGGACTGGCATCCCCCCGGGCATGTGTCATTCGCCGCATCGCATCCCGGCCATCAGCCCTTCGAGACCATCCCACTGTCCTATGGCGAGCAGATCCTCTGGCCGGTGCATTGCGTGCAGGGCACACCGGACGCCGATTTCCATCCCGGTCTGCACATTCCGCATGCCCATGCGATTGTGCGCAAGGGCTGGCGCGCCGAGGTGGACAGCTACTCGGCATTTGTCGAGGCGGATCGTCAGACGCCGACCGGGCTTGCCGGTTTGCTGCGCGAGCTCGGGGTGCGTCATGTCGTGCTCTGCGGGCTGGCAACCGATTTTTGCGTGAGCTGGAGCGCGCTCGACGCACGGGCTGCAGGCTTCGAGGCCACGGTGGTGGACGATGCCTGCCGCGCCATCGACCTCAACGGCTCGCTGGCGCGGGCTTGGACGCAAATGCATGCCGCAGGCGTGCGGCGCGCGATGTCCTTCGCGTTCTGACTCAGACCTTCTCGCTCGCAGCCGTGGTCTGCGGCTTGTGGTGTACCGGTTCATCTTCATAGCCACGGATCATGGCCAGGATGTGCGCCATCGGTGTGTGGCCGGTGGTGGTGAGATAGACATGGATGATGAAGAAAATCAGCATCATGTAGGCGCCGATGGTGTGCGCCCAGGCCACCGTCTGCAGGCTGATGCCCCATTGCTGCCACACCGGCCATGTGCCCCAGTCGGCAAAGAACAGCAGCCAGATGCCGCTCACCCAGATGATGGGGTTGATCATCAGCTTCACCCACAGATAGGCCAGGCGCTGCAGCGGGTTGTGCTTGCGCGTCGGGGTCTGGTGATAGGGGTGGTCTTCGCCGCGGAACATGCCCCAGGCGTAATGCCGCGCGACCAGAAAAATCTTGTCGAAGGTCGGGATGTATTGCTTCCATTCCCCGGTGGTGAAGTGCCAGAAGATCGCAAACACCCACAGCACCACCAGTGACCACGCGGCGAAGGTGTGGATGCGCAGCGCGTTGAGGAACGGTACCCCGAGGTCATACAGGCCGTGGATGCGAAAGCCCGTGAGCATCAGGGTGATGATCAGCCCGGCCTGACTCCAGTGCCAGAAGCGCTCGAAGCGCTTGAACAGGATGACGTGTTTTTTGTGTGACATGACAAATTCCTTGAAGTGCCTGCGGTGCGCGGTGGATCAGTGGCTCTTGGTGCCGGGTTTGCTGCGGCGGCGCAGCCACATGACGCTGCGGATGCCGCCATGCACCATCACCCCGGCCAGGCTCATTCCGGCAATGCCCAGACCGATGGTTTCGATCCAGGTCTGGTGATCCTTGCTGCGTCCGGGGATGTAGACGCCGTCGATCTTCTCCAGCCGCCCGTTGTTGCTGTGGCATTGCGCGCAGTTCAGCGCCTTGTCCTTGGGTGCAACCATATGGGTGATCGGCCAGGTGGTCGTGGTCTTGACGAATTCGTACTTGCCCGACCACTGCAGTCCGGCCTCCTTCATGCCGGCGGCGATGGATTTGCGCCAGTCCATGGTGTTCCAGTAGGCGGCGTCGTCGAAGCCGGCGTTGTGGATTGCCAGCAGACGGTGCAGTTCGGGGTCGTAAGGCTGGGTGCCCTTCATGGTCTTGACCGGCCAGATGCGCGACTTGCCGTCGGTGGGGCTGCCGCCGTACTGGTTGATGGCGATGACGCCATCCTTGTTCGGCACGATGTTTTCGCCGATGTTCATCCACTTCACCGCGCCGTTGAACCAGGTGTAGTCGGGCACCACGTCCTCGCCCAGCTTGAACTGGCCCTTGATGCCGAGGTAGGTGGGGTGACCGTGTTCATCCTTGATGACCAGAGGCTTGCCATCCGGGCCGCGCTGACCGGCCTTGGAGTAGTCCCATTCCATCTTGGTCGGCACGCCGCCGCGGGCGAACTCGGGAATGTGGCAGGTCTGGCACGCGATGTTGCGGGTGTGCATGTTCAGGTCCTGCGCCAGGCTGCCCTTGTGCGGGGTGTCGCCGTGGCAGGACTGGCAGCTTGCCGCGCTGCCCATGTTGTGCTGACTGCCGCGCACATACTGCCCGCCTTCATGCTTGGCGTCGAGCTTGTAGTGGCTGCCGCTGACTTCGTGGCCGCCGGTGGCGTGGCAGGTCTGGCACTGGAAGTTCAGCCCGTCCTTGGCCATGTGCACGTCGAGCGACTTGGGCGGGTTGATCAGTGAACTGTCCAGGTCGCCGTGCTTGACGCCGTCGCCGCCGCCGCCGTTGAAGTGGCAGGTGCCGCAGTTGGCGCGCGACGGCGCGCCCACGTGCTGGGCGATGGCGGCCAGGTCGATCGGCTCGATGAACTTGCCCGATCCGGGCGGCATCTCGATGCGCGTGGTCGCCGGGTTGCCCGACTGGTAGGGCGCCTTTTTGTAGTTGCCGGTCTGGTCGTGGCAGACCAGGCAGTCCACATCGGTATCGGGGCGCTTGCTGAACGCGACGAATTCGCCGGTCTTGGCGTCGCCATAGCCAACATGGCAGCCGGTACAGAACTGCTGGTTACTGGGTGTGGACACGCAGAAGTTGTTCATCACCTTGTTTTTGCCGACGATCCGTTTGGAGTCCTTCTCGACCTCCTCCCACTTCCAGTGGATCGTGCCCTTGATCTGCTTGGCGGCCTCGGTGTGGCAGCTCAGACAGGCGGCGGTGACTTCGGGGCCGCTCTTGAACGGGCCTTGCAGTTCCTTGAACTTGCTGTGATCTGCGGTGGCCTTGTGGCCCATCGGGATCGGCGGCACCACGCGGTAGGGAGAGTGGATGTCCACCTCGGCCTGCGCCGACTGCGGCGCCGAGGACGGGCTGGCCGAAGCGAGCGGCGGGCTGACCGCGGCGACAGCGCCAACGACGGCCAGGCCCAGCCATCGTGCGACGCGGGCCGAGGAAGCGAAACGATGGGAAAGCGGCATGACGAACACTCCAGCGGTGTGCCAAACAAATCGATCGAGGCGTGCATCATCTCTGACGCATCTTGTTGCAAATGTGACAAGACGCAAAAACTCGGGGCGCCGATATGCCGGAATTGCAATCTCTTGATCTGGGATAAACGCACGCGGTGGGTTGCATCCGGTTTTGAATCCATTTGCGCCGATGCGTCGTAGTTCCTGCAACAGCCGCAAGGGGCGCGCTGTGAGTCATCAGGAGGTTTCACCATGCAACGCACGCAAGACACCGCTTTGAACACCCAGGACACGACCGAGCAGGGCACGGGCCGTCGACAATTCTTCCGCGCTGGCGGCCTGTTCGCCGCCGGGCTGGCCGCTTCCGCCGCGCTGGCGCCGGTGACGAGCTGGGCGGGAACCCTGTCCGCCTCCACCGCGGACGACATCGCCATTCTCAACACCGCGCTGGGGCTGGAATATCAGGCGATCGCGGCCTATCAGGTCGGTGCCGAATCCGGGCTGCTGGAAAAGCCGGTACTTGCGGTCGCGGTGAAATTCCAGGGCCAGCACAAGGCGCATGCCGAGGTACTGGCCTCGACCATCGCCAAGCTGGGCGGCACTGCGGTGCAGGCGAAAAAACCGGCTGACTACGGCTTTCCGACTGCTTCGCTCAAGACCCAGGCCGATGTGCTGGAGTTTGCCGCCGGGCTGGAGAAGGGCGCCGCCAGTGCCTACCTGGGCGCGGTTCCGCAGTTTCACAATAAGGACCTGGCCAAGGCAGCGGCCAGCATCATGGGCGACGAGACCATGCACTGGGCGATTCTGCTCAACGCGCTGGGCAAGGACCCGGTGCCTGCGGCGTTCATCGCCTGAGCGGCATCGCCTGCGCAAACGGGAGGCGCCATGTCTGTACCATGTGCAGCGCGTCTTCCCGCAAGCCAGCAAGCCACGATCTGGCGGGGTGCGAGGAGACGGTTGTCCACTCGCGCCACATCCATGCCCGACCTGCAGTCCCTCCTTGCCTACACCGCACTGGCCGATCGCGATGCGTTCAGCCAGCTGTATGCGGCCACGCGCAGCCGGGCCTGGGCCATCTGCCTGCGCCTGCTGCGCGATACGGCCGCGGCGGAAGAAGCCATGCAGGATGCCTACGTGAAGATCTGGAGTCAGGCAGCCAGCTATCGGCCGCATCTGGGAAGCCCGGAGGCCTGGTTGTCCGCCCTGGTGCGCAACACCTGCCTCGACCGCCTGCGCGCGGGCAAGCGCGAGGCGCAGTACCTGGTGCCCATGCAGACCGATGCGGATGACGACCCGCCCGAGATCGCCGATCACCGCACGCCCGAAGCCCTGCTCGAAGCCGGGCTGCAAGGGCGGCAGATGGAAGACTGTCTGGGTCAACTGCAGCCGCGTCAGCGTGACCTGCTGGCCGCAACCTATGTTCTTGGACAGTCGCACGCCGAGGTGGCGCGCGAGCGCACGCTGCCGCTGGGCACGGTCAAGACCCTGATTCGCCGCGCCGTGTTGGCGCTGCGCGATTGTCTGGGGGAGGGCGTTTGATGAACCTGCCGCAGCGCTACACCAACCCGGATTTGCTCGATCGCCTTGCGGCCGACTGGCTCACCGGCGGTCTGAGCCCTGCTGCGCAACGCCGTGCGCAGCGTTTGCTGGAACAGAGCCCGGCGTTTGCCAGCGCGATGCAGCGCTGGCGCGAACGACTGGATGCGGGTCTGATATCGCGCAAGGAGTTTGGGCAGCCGTCCGATGCGATCTGGCAGGCCATTGCGGCGCGGATCGACATGCCGCGAAGCGCGGCGCCCACTGTGGCGGCTGAATCCGGCTGGGGCGTGCGGGCCTGGCGTCGCCTGTCTCTCTTGCTCGGTGGTGTTGCAGTGGCGGCCGTGGCGTTTTCGGTGCTGCTCGTCGTGCAGCAGCCCGGCCCGACCGGAGGCAGCGCAGCCCCGGTGCAGATGGCCGCGTTGATGCATGGGCAGGGCGGGCAGTCTGCCGTGGTCACGGTGCAGAACGGCGCGCTCACCCTGACCGCTGTGGGGGCATTGGCGCCGCCCAGCGGCAAGAGCTACCAGCTCTGGCTGTTGCCCACACAGGGTGCGCCGGTCTCCCTGGGCGTGATGGCCGCTGGCCAGACGCGCTATCCCCTGCCTGCGGCTGCGCAGGCCTTGCTGGCGCAGGCCAAGGCTTTCGCGGTCAGCGTGGAGCCGCCCGGAGGTTCGCCCACCGGATTGCCGACCGGGCCAGTCATCATGGTGGGAGCGGCGCAGCGCGCCTGAACCGCATGGCAGACCATGCCTCTTGCCCCCTGTGCAGCACCGACGTGGGCCACGTGATCTGGCGCGGTGCGGACTTTCGCCTGATCCGCGCGGAAGACGTCTTGCTGCCCGCGTTTTATCGCGTGGTGTGGACGGCGCATGTGGCCGAGTTCACGGATCTCACTGCCTTGCAGCGCATGAGCTGCATGGACGCCGTGACGCTGATCGAGCAGACGCTGCGCGCGCGTCTGCAGCCCGACAAGATCAACCTCGCCAGTCTGGGCAATGTCGTGCCGCATCTGCACTGGCATGTGATCGCCCGCTGGCGCACGGATGCGTACTGGCCGCAATCCGCCTGGTCCGCAGCGCAGCGCGAGGCCGATACCGCGCAGCTGGACGCCCTGCGTGCTCGCCTGCCCGCAGTGGATGCCGCACTGGCCGAGGCATTCAGCGCGCGGTTTGGCGCGAATTAGGGCAACACTGAAAAAGTCCTTGTGATGATGCGCGCCGGTGTGCGGGATGGGATGC
>JAGDVQ010000016.1 GCA_023255715.1 Thiomonas sp. | reverse complement strand
CCGCGGCCATGCTCGCCGGCGCGCGCCGCCTCGATGGCGGCGTTGAGCGCCAGCAGATTGGTCTGGTAGGAAATCTCGCGGATGTTGCGCACGATGGTGCTGATGGCGCCCACCTGCTCCTGCAGTTGCGCCACCGCCGTGCCATTGCCCTGGATGGCCCGGCCCACATTGCCGATGGCGGTATCGACCGAATTCATCGATTGGCCAATCTCGCCGGCTGCGCCATTGAGGGTGCTGACCACTTCCTTGAGGCGGTCGCTGACGGCGCTGACGTCCTTGAGATGTGAGATGTCGCGCCAGCTGGCGTGAAACGCGATGACCTGCCCGGCAGGGTCGCGTACGGCTGTGAACACGAGCGAGAAGATCACCTTGCCCACGGGCATTTCCTGCACATGCCGCTCCAGGCTGCCATCAGCCAGACGGCGCAGGATGGCGCGGATGCGCTCGGGGTCCTTGTGGAACTGGTGAATGGAGCGGTGCAGGGCGTTGCGCACATCGGCGCCGCGCAGGGCGGAGTTGAGGGTGCTGTGGAACCGCTCCATGGTTTCGCGCGCGGTGCGGTTCATGTAGAACACGGCGTTTTCCATGGCGGCGTCGGCCTCGGCCAGCATTTCCAGGCTGTCGAGCGGCTCCAGGGCTTGTTGCAGATAGTGCAGGGCGGTGGCATCCATGATGATGGGAGGGGTTGCGTTGGGTTGTAGGAGTCTTACTCGACGGCCGAGCCGACCTTGAGCGCGTCGAACCAGTCGATGAAGCGCTTGACGTTCTCGCCTGTGTAGATGGCGCCGTGCTGCGGGGCGAGGAAGTCGATGTCCATCCGGGAAACGCGCTCGCACCAGTTGCGCTTGGCCGCCATCGACGGCATCCAGCGCTTGTGAAAGTACTCGGCAGACTTGATGTGCTCGTCGAACGCGGCCGGGCTTTCGATGTTGCGGCGATCGACGAACGGCGCGTGCCCGGCAGGCAGGAGCGCTGCGCCGACGTCGCCGCAGAACAGCACCTTGGCAAACGCGTCGTACACATGGAAATTGGCCGAGGAATGCAGGTAGTGCGCGGGCACGAACTGCAGCCGGGCGGAGCCCAGGGTCATTTCGCCGCCTTCATCGGGGATGTCGCGCAGGTCGGCGTCGAGCGCGCCGTAATGGCGGATGAAGCCGCTCCACAGCTTGGGCACATACCAGGCGATGGTCGGGTTGCAGGCGTTCCACAGCGGCAGGCTGGAGGCGATGTCCGGGTCCTGGTGGCTGACGAACGCCGCCTTGAGCGAGCCGGGCGGCGCCACCTCGACCAAGGCGCTGAACACCTGCGGAAAGATCTCGAACCCGCCCGGATCGAGGATCAGGGTCTGGTCGTCCACGCTCAGGGCGTAGACATTCGAGTCGATCACGCGGCGCTCGTCCTGGTCGTAGATGATGTTCCAGTGGTGGTTGCCCTGGCTGAAGAATTGCAGCGACTTCATTCGATGATCCTTTCAATCTGTTCGCGATAGGTGCGCAGCAGGTCCTGCACGCCGGTGACGGAGCGGTCCATTTCCAGTGACACCTGGCTCAGGGGCGCATTGACCGCGCCCTTGAGCGCTGCCTCGATGCGGCCATTGACCACCACATAATCGAGCTCGGCAATCACGGCCTGGAAGCGGTCGAGTGCGGCATTGAGCGCCAGGCCGGCGCGGCGGCTGCCCGCGGCGTGGCGGATCTGCATGTCGGACTGGTGCCGCAGGCGCTCGGCAAGCGCCGGGCAATGCGCTGTCGAGGCGTTCTGGATATTGCGCAGGCTGTTCATCTGCTGCACGTCGCGCAGGGTTTCCATGAAATGCAGCATCAGCGGGTTGATGAGCTGCTGCACCTGGTCGGCAGCGGCCTGCATGGCCTGCGCGCCTTCGCGGAACGCCTGCGCGACCACACCATACCCGGCGAGTTCCTTGCCGTGGCGCTTGACCAGTACCTGGGCGTTGAGCGCCTTGCGGTCGATTTCGCGCAGGCGCTTTTTCAGCGCGCCCTGGAAGGCGTAGGTGGCGTCGGCCACGGCGATGAAGTCGCGGCGCAGGGTTTCGATGGAACGGTCGTCCATGCCGGTGTCGCGCGGCCGTTCCGAGAGAACCGGCATCCCTTCTGCAGGAGACGACCGCGGTGTGTCTGGTGGGAGTTTCATGTCAGCTCTTGCGTTGCACCCGGGCCAGCGCGGCGCCGTCGAGAATGAGCACCACTTCACCGTTGCCGGAAATGGTGGCGCCCTGGTAGAGGGTGTCGTTGGTGGAGATGTCGAGTGGCTTGACCACCGAGTCTTCGGTGCCCATCGCCTCGGACACCACCAGCAGGCCCTGTTCGATCAGAATGCCCTCGCTGGGCTCCTTGTTCAGGTCGATCGGGCGGTCCTGCAACAACAGACCGAGGTCGATGTAGGGCACCACGCGGTTGCCATCCACCTGCACCATCAGCCGCCCGGAAATGGAATGCACCTGCGCCGGGTCGATGGCCAGCAGGTTTTCGATGGCCGCCACCGGCAGGGCGTAGGTTTCGCGCCGCAGGCGGAAATACAGCACCGGCAGCACAGCCATGGTCAGCGGCAGTTCCAGGGTGAGCGTGCTGCCCTTGCCCAATGTGGTGTCGATGTCGATGCGCCCGCGCAGTGCGGTGACGGTGGAGCGCACCACGTCCATGCCCACGCCGCGGCCGGAGAGTTCGCTGACCTGCTCCTTGGTGGAAAAGCCGGGCAGAAAGATGAGTTCGAGCATCTCGCGCTCGGACAGCCGTGCGGCCTCCTGCGCAGCGATGACGCCCTTGGAAATGGCGTGCTGCATGATTTTTTGCGCGTTCATGCCACGGCCGTCGTCGCCCACCTGGATCTGCACCTTGTCCCCCAGATGGCGCGCGGCCACATGCAACACGGCCTCTTCGGGCTTGCCGGCCTTGCGCCGCACATCGGGCTCTTCGATGCCGTGATCCAGCGCGTTGCGCACCAGATGAATCAGCGGGCCGGACAGGGCATCGACCACGGTCTTGTCGATTTCCACATCCTCGCCTTCGATGTCCAGCCGCACTTTCTTGCCCAGGCTGCGCGAGGCGTCGCGCACCACGCGCGGCAGGCTCTGGAACAGGCGCTTGCAGGGCTGCATGCGCAGGCGCATGACGGTGTTCTGCAGATCGTTGACGGCCAGATCGGTCTCGCGCGCCAGACGGGCCAGGGTTTCGTCTTCCTGCGCCATGCGGCCCACGGCGGCGCTCAAACGGTTGCGCAGCAGCACGAGCTCGCCTACCTGATTCATGGCCTGATCGAGGCGGTTGGAATCGACGCGGATGGAGGTTTCTTCCGTTGGAGCGCCGTTGCCGCTGCGTGGGGCGGGCGCCGCAGGTTCTGCCTTCGGCGCAGCAACTGGTGTGATCCGGCTGAGCATGCCGGGCGCCTGCCCGGCGCCGTGAAGCTGGTCGAGCACGCGCTCGAATTCGTCTTGCGTGATCGTGTCCTCAATCCGCGTGGTTGCTTGCTGTCCCTTGGGGGGATTGCCGTCGCCTTGCTGCGCATCTGCGGCAGCAGAGGTCGGCGCTGCGAGGCCCGGCGCCTGCCCGATGCCGTAGAGGCTGTCGAGCACGCGTTCGAATTCGTCCTGGGTGATGGTGTCGGAATCTGTGGTGGAGGCGGCTTGCCCAGCAGCAGTGCGGCGTTCGACGTAAAGCCCGGTGCTGCCGCCTTCGCGTGGCTCCTGCGTGACCCACAGGCCTGCGGCGCTGGGCGCAGGGGGAGGGGCGACAGGGGCGGGCGCAGGTGCGGGGACCGCTTCCGGTGCGTCTTGCGGCGCGTCGCCCCGGGCGTAGGCCTGGATGTCGCGGCCCAGATCGGCCGGACCGGGGGGCGGGTTCTCGCCGCGCGCCATGTCGTCGAGCATGGAGCCGATGACGTCTGTTGCGCGCAGGATGGCGTCGATCATCGGTGCGGTGGCGCGCAGCTTGCTGGCACGCATCTTGTCGAACAGGTCTTCGAGGTGGTGGCACCAGTCCACCATGTGCTGCGCTTCCAGAAACCCGGCGCCACCCTTGAGGGTGTGAAAGGCGCGGAAGATGGCGCTGAGCACATCGGGATCGTCGGGGTTGGATTCCAGGCGCAGCAACTGGTCCTGGGCCTGGCTCAGCAACTCGCGCGACTCGGCGAGAAATTCCTGCAGGATGTCGTTATCCATGATGGTGGGGCGCTCGGTTCACAGGCGGTCAGATGCCGAGGTCGCGCAGCAGGGCGTCCACGTCATCCTGGGCAAAGCTCGGTCCGGCATAGGCCGGAACACCGTTGAGCGGTGCGCTGCTGGCGGGCGCTGTGGCAGCGACGGCAGGTGCACGCGCGTCGAGCTGCGGGCCGAGCTGATCAACCGCGGCGCGGATGCGCTGCTCCACGGCCTGCAGCAGATGAATGGTCTTTTTCAGCCGCTGCCCGGCCAGATCCTGGCCTTGCTGGCTGGCGAGAATGGTGTGGAACTGCTGCTCGATGCGGTCGAGATTCGCATCGATGAAACCGCCATGCGTGGCGCGAATGGTGGCCACTTCCGCAAACCCGTTTTCCACCGCTTCGAGCGTGGCCATGGCCTGGGTTTCGGTCAGGCGCAGTGCTTCTTCGAGCGGATGGCTGGCTTCGGGCAGGTCGCTGGAGGCGGCCATGATGCGGCGCACGCCTTCATGCAACAGGGCGTCGGCCTCGGTGAGGCTGTGCAACGCATGATGGACCATGCCCACGTTGGCTGGCTCTGCCCCGCTGGGGCTGATGCCGTCGATCTCGGGGCCTGTGCGCGTGCGACTCATTGCGCGACTCCCGCTGCGGCGCCCAGCCGCGCCATGATGGCGTCGAGCTTTTCCTTCAGGGTCTGTGCGGTGAAGGGCTTGACGATGTAGCCGTTCACCCCGGCTTGCGCCGCGGCGACGATGTTCTCCTTCTTGGCCTCGGCCGTGACCATGAGCACCGGCAGGCTGCGGATGGCCGGGTTGTCGCAGGCGCGGATGCGCTTGAGCAGGTCGATGCCCTGCATCACCGGCATGTTCCAGTCGGTGACGACGAACTCGATGCCTCCGGCCTGCAGTCTGCGCCAGGCTTCTTCGCCGTTTTCCGCTTCGTCGATCGTGCCGGTGACGTAGCCGGTCTGCATCAGCAGGCCGCGCACGATGCGGCGCATGGTGGGAAAGTCGTCAACAACCAGGAATTTCAAGGTGGGCCTCGCGATGGTTCGTCTTGCGAAGCATGTAACGGCACGTCGCAGGCAAACTTGAATCGCGAACAAGCCCGCTGTAGCGATTGGCTTGCGCGCTTGTCTCAGGTCAACAGTCCACAGACTTTTGCTTGCCGCGCCTTGGCATGGGTCAATAGCATGTCGCCCATGTATGAAAAGTTGAATATCGCGCAGGATGCAGCGCATCCGCCCGAGCAGCAGGCGGCCTTGCTCGCCCTGCTGCGTGCGGTGCAGCCCGAGCTGGATGCCGTGGTGAATGACTTCATCACGCGGTTCTACGACGAGCTGCTCAGCCAACCCCGGTTTTCGCGCGTGCTGGGCCTGTTGTCCGAAACCGAGTTCGCGCAACTGCGCAAGAACCAGGAGCGCCATCTGCGCAGTCTGTTTGCGGGCCGCAATGCGGCGTCGGCGCATGTGGCGCGGCATGTGGGCCGGGCGCATGCGCTGATCGGCATCGACGCGTCCTGGCTGGTCGAGTCGTATGGGCTGTACACCCGGCTGCTGATTGCTCACTTTGCCGGGTGGGTCGACCCCACCGAGCGGGCAGATCTGCTGGGGTACTTCTTCTTGCGCCTGCAGGAAGAGCTTCAATGGCAGATCGAGGGCCATGAAGACATCGGTCGTCAGCTCGACGGGGCGCTGGCGCGCATCGATTCGGCCATCCTGACCGCGCACACCCTGAGCGATCTGTTGCGGTCGGTGCTTGGCGCGCTCGAGAACATCGAGGGTGTGGTGGCTGGCACGCTGGGCAGGCCCGATGCGGCGGGCGTGCTGCAGTTCGAGCATGCATTTGGCAGCCGCTTCAAGTCGCTCTATCTCGATCGCATCGGCGCCGACGGTGTGGCGCCGACCCTGGTGCGGGGCGATGTCGCCGAGGGTCTGGGCGCTTCGGGTCGGGCCTGGCGCAGTCGCCAGGTGCAATTCACCGCGTCTTACTCCAGCGACCCCGCCATCCTGCCGTGGAAGGCGCTGGCGCACGAACTCGGGGTGCGCAGCGCGGTGTCCATCCCCATCCTCGATGCGTTTGGCCAGCCCATTGCGCTGATGGATCTGTACAGCAGCTATCCCGGTTTTTTCACGAATGCGGCGCGCAAGGTGTTCATCGAGCATCTGCAAAAGATTCTCGGCCTGGCCTTCACCCGCTATGCCACCAGCCCGTCGGGCGTGGTGCCCTATGCGCGGCGGCAGTTCTATGTCGATCTGCTCGATCACGACGGTCTGCAGATGCTCTATCAGCCGGTGGTCAGCCTGCGGACCGGGCGGCCCGTCAAATTCGAGGCACTGGCCCGCCTGCGGCGGCAGGATGGCGCGGGCATGGTCGCCCCGGCCGAGTTTCTTCCCGTGCTTGGCGCGCAGGACATGTGGCGCCTGTTCAGCCTGGGGCTGGAGCAGGCGCTGCATGCGCGCCATCGCTGGGCGCAGCAGGGGGTCGACATGGATGTCTCGGTCAACATGCCGCCGGTGGCGCTGAGCGATCCGCGTTATGTCGAGCGGGTGGAACAACTGCTGCGCAGCCACGCGCTGGAGCCGCGCCGCCTCACCCTGGAACTGCTGGAAAGCGGCGATCTCGATGCCTCCGAGCGCCGCGACGCGCTGCTGGCGCGGTTTCGTGCCACCGGCGTGCGGCTGGCCGAGGACGACCTCGGTTCAGGCTACAGCTCGCTGCTGCGGCTCGACAGCTTTCCCTTCGACGAGGTCAAGATCGACCAGGGGCTGCTCGGCGGACTGGGCAAGGCCCCGCGCCGCGCGCTCGATTTCATTCAGCACCTCACCCGCCTGGCACACGATCTGGGCAGCCTGGTGGTGGTCGAGGGGCTGGAGTCGCCCGGACTGGTGGAAGCCGCCGTCATCCTGCAGGCCGACGCCGGGCAGGGCTACGGTCTGGCGCGCCCCATGCCGGCTGAGGCCGTGGTGGACTGGGTGCGCAACTTTCATCTGGAGATCGACCGCGACCATCCGCGCACCGCGCTGGGGGTCTACGCCGCGCATCTGCTGTGGGAAATGCGCCTGACCTACATGACGCCCTGGCCGGATGCCCTGCCGCTGGCCGCGCGTGCGGCCACCGCGCTGCACAACTATATTGCGGTGCAGGGGCTGGAAGGCGGTCTGCTGCATCAGGCGTATGGGCGACTCATCGCCGCCTTGACCGAGGGTTTGGAGACGACGGAGTTCCGGCAGGCGCAGGTGGAGATGCGGCGGCAGCTCGACCAGCTCGTGCGGGCGGAGCTGGGGTTGTAAAACCGGCACCCCACGCGGGGCCGCGGTTTTTGCCAAAAAAGTCACACTTGCCCTAAAGTTCGCCTTCAGCGTGCCGTTGAGCCTGGCAACAGGAGAGAATGCCACCATGATTCCCATCCAGAATTCAGCCGTATCCAGCGCGTCGGGCGCGAGCAGCGGGGTTGCGGCAGCCTCGTCCCGCACTTCGGCAGCAAGCGCGCGCGGCGCCGGGGCGGGCGCGGCGCAAGGGCCACAATCTGCAGGTGCCGAGCAGGTGTCCATTTCCAGTGCAGGCCAGATGTTGCAGATGGCCAGCACGCAGGGTGCCACGCCGCCGGCCAGCGATGCGCGCATCGCCGCGCTGCAGGCGGCCATTCAAAGCGGCCAGTATGCGGTCGATCCGCAGCGCATCGCCAGCGGCTTGCTGCAGGACAGTCAGGCCTTGCTGGGCGCGGTCAAGCCCTGAAGCATCATGTCAACACCGGCCGAGAGCATTCTTCGCCAGCAGCTGGACGCCTTGCAGGCCTTCGACCGCCTGCTGGTCGCCGAACACGCTTGTCTGCTGCAGGCCGGTGTCGATCAACTCCCCGCGCTGACCGAGCAGAAAACCGCCCAACTCGCTGCGCTGGAGGCCATCGAGCAGCAGCGCCAGGCGGCGTTTCGTGAGGATGCAGCCGCAGGCGCGTCTGCGCTCTGGGCGCAGGTGCAGGCTCTGGCGAAGCAGGTGTCGCAGGCCAATCAGCGCAACGGCGCCATGATCATGGCGCTCACGCGCAATACCGAAGGCGCCTTGCACATCCTGCGCGGCACCGCGGATGGGCTTGGTCTGTATGGGGCGCAGGGGCTGGGACAGGCTGGCGGTGCCGCAGCGCGGCTGCTGGTCAGTGCCTGATCTGCGGTTGATCGCCCCTCGGTTTTTGCACCGCACCGTTCCCCCTCACTCATGCTCATCCTCACCCGTCGCCCCGGAGAAGCCATCCGGATTGGCGACAACATTCGCGTGGTGATCCTGCAGTCCGCGCCCGGCAAGGTCCGGCTGGGGATCGAGGGGCCGATCGACCTGCGCATCCTGCGGGAAGAGCTCTATGCGCAGATCCGCCAGGACAACCAGGCAGCGGTTGCGCCGCAGGGTGTGTCGCTGGCGCACTGGATTTCCGCACCGGCGGAGGGAGATGCAAGGTGACGGCCACGCAGCAAATCGAAGCCTCTACGACCGCCGCGCTGTCGGCCGCCCTGCTGCCCACCCGTTTCGGTCCACTGCCGTTTCAACCCGGGCAGATCTGGATTGCTGCAACGCCTCTGCCCGGGTTCGAATCCCTGCAGCGTTTCGGGCTCATCAGCCTGCAGGCCGAGCGGCCCTTTGTCTGGCTGCAGTCGCTGGATGACCCGGCTGTCAGTTTTCTGCTGGTTCAGGCTGTGCATTTTGGGTTGCGGTTTGCCCACCTGCCCGCAGGCACGCTGCCGATGGTGATGGTGTTGCTGCCCGGGCAGGGCGAGCGCACCTTGCGGGCGCACCGGCAGGCGCCCTTGCTGTTCGATGCGCAGGCGGGCACGCTGTCCCAGCATATTGTCGAAGCCGACGAGGTGGAGGGGGACGGCGTGTTTGTGCCGCAGGCCGAGGCAGCCGAACCTGCAGGATTCGCCGAGCGCGTGCTGGCCCTGGTGTGAACAGTCCCTAGGAGTCTATTGGGCCTGGGAATCGCGGGCTGCAAAAGGGCTGTGCGGCGGGCTGCGGCAGCGGCTTCTT
>JAGDVQ010000187.1 GCA_023255715.1 Thiomonas sp. | reverse complement strand
CTACGGCTACCGCGGCGAGCGCGCCGACGCGCCACGGGTGGCGTTTTTGTTCGCGCTGTATCAGCGGCTGACCAGCCTGCTGCCCGCGCCCAAGGCATCGCGCAGCCGGGCGGCCTCACGCTGACGGGCCAGACGCCCTCCCCACCCCGCCCTGCCCACCAGTGGGGAGGGAGAAACCCCTTCCCCACCTCATGGGGGAGGCTGGGAGGAAGATGCGCTGCACCACCGCGCCGCTACACCGGCGTGAGCTTGGCGATGTTCAGCGCCAGCCACTTGGTGCCGTGGCGGTGGAACTTGACCTGCGCGCGGGCGTCGTCGCCGCTGCCTTCCAGACTGAGCACCACGCCTTCGCCGAACTTGTTGTGAAACACCGCCTGCCCGCTGCGCAGGCCGTGCGTGGGCTTGGCCGTGGGCGGGTTGAACGCGGGCACGACGGTCTTGGGGGTGTAGCTCCAGGTGCTGTGCGGGTCGGCGCCAAAGCCGCCGCCGAAACCGGGCTGCCTGGCGCTGAGCCATTTGAGCGACTGCGCCGGCAGTTCGTCGAGAAAGCGGCTGCGCAGGTTGTAGCGGGTCTGGCCATGCAGCATGCGGGTCTGCGCCAGGCTGAGGTAGAGCCGCTTGCGGGCGCGGGTGATGGCCACGTACATCAGGCGGCGCTCTTCTTCGATGCCGTCGGCCGCGTTCAGCGCGTTTTCGTGCGGGAACAGGCCTTCTTCGAGCCCGGTGATGAACACCGCGTCGAACTCCAGGCCCTTGGCGGCATGCACGGTCATCATCTGGATCGCATCCTGCCCGTTCTGCGCCTGGTTGTCGCCGGCTTCGAGCGCGGCATGGGTGAGGAAGGCGGTGAGCGGCGAGAGGGTTTCGCCGGTGGCGGGGTCGATGCCGGCTGACGCGTCCACACCGTCGGCCACCGCGCCCGGGGCCGTTCCAAGCGCTTGCCGTTGCTGCGCGGTGGCCTGCAGGCCAAAGCCTTCCTGAGTGACGAAGGCGGCAGCGGCGTTGACCAGTTCTTCGAGGTTTTCCAGCCGTTCCTGGCCGTCGCGCTCCTCGCGGTAATGGGCGTTGAGGCCGCTGGCTTCGAGCACCTGGCGCACCAGATCGGGAAGGCTCATCGCGGCGGTCTGGGTGCGCAGCTGGGCGATCAGATCGAGAAAGCCCTGCAGGCTGGCGGCACCGCGGCCGCCCAGGGCATCGACCGCGTCGCTCAGCGGCACCGCGCGCAGCCGGGCAGCGTCCTGCAGTTGTTCGAGGGTGCGGGCGCCGATGCCGCGCGCCGGGAAGTTGACCACGCGCAGGAAGGCGGTGTCGTCCTGCGGGTTGTCGAGCAGGCGCAGGTAGGCCAGCGCGTGCTTGACTTCGGCCCGCTCGAAAAACCGCAGGCCGCCATACACGCGGTAGGGCAGACCGGCGTTGAACAGCGTGCCTTCGATCACCCGCGACTGCGCGTTGGAGCGGTAGAGCACGGCAATCTCGCCGTGGCTCAGGCCGTCGCGCAGCAGTTGGCGGATTTCCTCGATCAGCCAGTTGGCTTCGGCATAGTCGCTCGGCGCCTCGAACACGCGCACCGGCTCACCTGCGCCGGCTTCGGTGCGCAGGTTCTTGCCCAGGCGGCGGGCGTTGTTGGCGATCAGGGTGTTGGCGCTGTCGAGAATGTGGCCGTGCGAACGGTAGTTGCGCTCGAGCTTGATGAGGTGGCGCACATGGAACTCGCGCTGGTAGTCGTCCATGTTGCCGGCATGCGCGCCGCGGAAGGCGTAGATGCTCTGGTCGTCGTCGCCCACGGCAAACACGCAGGCAGGCTGCGGCTCGGCCGGCCCGGCCAGCAGCTTGAGCCACTGGTATTGCAGGCGGTTGGTGTCCTGGAACTCATCGACCAGGATGTGCCGGAAGCGCTGGCGGTAATGCGCGCGGATCGCGGCGTTGTCGCGCAGGATTTCATACGAACGCAGCAGCAGCTCGGCAAAGTCGGCCACGCCGTCGCGGGTGCACTGCGCCTCGTAGGCCAGATAGATTTCGGCAAGCTGGCGGCTTTGCTGGTCGCGCACCTCCACATCGCCAGGCCGCAGACCGCCATCCTTGGCGCCGTTGATGAACCACTGCACCTGCTTGGGCGGGTGGCGCTGCTCGTCCACATTCAGCGCCTTGAGCAGCCGCTTGATGCTGGAGAGCTGGTCCTGAATGTCGAGAATCTGGAAGGTCTGCGGCAGCCCGGCCTCGCGCCAGTGTGCGCGCAGAAAGCGGTTGCACAGGCCGTGAAAGGTGCCGATCCACATGCCGCGCACCGGAATGGGCAGTTGCGCCGACAGCCTCGAGAGCATCTCCTTGGCCGCCTTGTTGGTGAAGGTCACGGCCAGGATGCCCGCAGGCGACACCTGCCCGGTGGAAATCAGCCAGGCAATGCGGGTGGTCAGCACCCGCGTCTTGCCACTGCCCGCACCGGCAAGGATGAGGGCGTTTTCCGCGGGCAGGGTGACAGCGGCAAGCTGCTCGGGGTTGAGGTTGTGCAGGAGGGTGGACATGGACGGATTTTAGGGCGCGTGGTCTTCATCACCCTGCCCTCCACGGCGTGGGGAGGGGCCATAGAATGCCCTACCGGGCCGCAAATACATGCCGCCCGGTTTTTTGCGCGCAGTGTGGAGGGCATCATGGACATCTTCGATTACGACAACATTCTGCTGCTGCCGCGCAAGTGCCGGGTGGACAGCCGAAGGCAATGCGATCCGTCCACCGACTTCGGCGGGCGGCGGGTTCGCCTGCCGGTGGTGCCCGCGAACATGAAAACCGTGGTGGATGCGCCGCTGTGCCGCTGGCTGGCAGCCAACGGCTACTTCTACATCATGCACCGGTTCGATGTGGACGTGGCTGCCTTTGCGCGGCAGATGCGCGACGCGGAGCTGTTCGTGTCGGTGTCGCTCGGGGTCAGGGCCGACGACATGGCGCTGGTGGACCAGCTCGCCGCCGAAGGTACCGGGGCGGACTACATCACCATCGACATCGCCCACGGCCATGCCGACAGCGTGCAGCGCATGATTGCGCACATCAAGCACAGGCTGCCGCAAACCTTCGTGATTGCCGGCAACATCGGCACACCCGAGGCGGTGATCGACCTCGAGGCCTGGGGCGCCGACGCCACCAAGGTGGGCATCGGCCCGGGCAAGGTGTGCATCACCCGGATGAAAACCGGATTCGGCACCGGCGGCTGGCAGCTCTCGGCGCTGAAATGGTGCGCGCGGGTGGCGACCAAACCCATCATCGCCGACGGCGGCATCCGCGAGCATGGCGACATTGCCAAGAGCGTGCGCTTCGGCGCCAGCATGGTGATGATCGGCTCGATGCTGGCCGGGCACGAGGAGTCGCCGGGCAAGACGGTGGAGGTCGATGGCCAGCTCTACAAGGAGTATTTCGGCAGCGCCTCGGAGTTCAACAAGGGCGCACACCGCCATGTCGAGGGCAAGCGCATCCTGGAGCCGCTCAAGGGCCGCATCGCCGACACCCTGCGCGAGATGGAGGAAGACCTGCAGAGCGCGATTTCCTATGCCGGCGGCACGCAACTGGCCGACCTACGCAAGGTCAACTACATCATTCTCGGCCAGAACAACGCGGGGGAACATGTACTGATGTAAGGCCGGTGCGGGGTTTGCGGCCTAGCATCGCAGCCAGGACGCCACCCTCCGCATGCAAAACGACTCCACTCCCATCTCGAGCGCAGCGCAACGTCTGCGCGTGCTGTTTGCAGGCATCTGCGCCCTCATTCTCACCGTGGGGCTGGCGCGGTTTGCCTACACGCCGATGCTGCCGGTGATGCACAGCCAGGCCGGGCTGACTGCAGTGGCCGCGGGCTGGCTGGCAACATTCAACTACGCGGGCTACATCTCGGGGGCGATGCTCGCAGCGTCTGTGGGCAATCTGCAGCAGAAATTCGTGCTCTACCGCATCGGCCTGGTGCTCGCGGTGGTGACGACCGCCGCGCTGGGCTTCACCGACAACCCCACGCTGTGGGCCGTGCTGCGCTTTGTTTCCGGGCTGTCGAGCACGGCGGGGTTGCTGCTGGCCTCGGGCCTGGCGCTGAACTGGCTGATTCGCAACGGCCACCGGCCCGAGCTGGGCCTGCATTTCACCGGGCTGGGGCTGGGCATCGTGGTTTCGGGGCTGGCGGTGGGCGCAATGATGGACCGGCTGAACTGGGCACAACAGTGGATGGCGCTCGGGCTGCTGGGGCTGGTGTTTTTCGTGCCGGCCTGGGTGTGGCTGCCACCGCCTGCGCCCGCAGCGCCATTGCCTGCGGGCGGGGCGCACGGCGCAGCGCCCGCACCACCCCGGCGCTGGATGCTGCTGATGACGGCCATGTATTTCTGCGCCGGGTTCGGCTATGTGATCAGCGCCACGTTCATCGTCGCCATTCTGGACAAGTTGCCGCTGCTGGCGGGCAAGGGCGGCTGGGTGTGGGTCATCGTGGGGCTGGCAGCGGCGCCGTCGAGCTTTGTCTGGGACCGCATTGCCCGCGCCTGGGGCGAGATCGGCGCGCTGCTGCTGGCGTTTGCGCTGCAGACCGTGTCCATCGTGTTGCCCGCCATCACGGCGAACGTGGCGCTGAACCTGCTCAGCGCGGTGCTGTATGGAGGCACCTTCGTGGGCATCGTCAGCCTGACGCTCACGCTCATCGGTCGCCGCTTTCCGGCCAATCCGGCCAAGGCGATGGCGCGGCTGACGCTGAGCTACGGCGTGTCGCAGATGGCGGCCCCGGCAATCGCCGGAACCCTCGCGGCGCGCACTGGCAGCTATCACGACGCATTGTGGCTGACCGCAGCGGTGATGCTGCTGGGCATGGCGCTGCTGGAAGTGATGCGCCGCGATGCCGCGCGAGCCGCACCGCGTTGAGGCAGCGACGCGACCGGGTTCAGTTTTCCCGCAACCGATCATCGCGCTCGCGCAGCAGCCAGTAGGTCACCCCCAGCGCGAGCGTCGCGCCGGCCAGCGCGGCGATCTTGCCTGAGGCCACATCGCTCTCGACATCGAGAATGACGAATTTGCGCGCCAGCGCGATCAGCGCGATGAGGATCACGGTCTTGACCTGGATGATGCTGTCGTGGCGCATCGCCACGCGCACGATCGAATGCTTGAACTCCATCGCGATCAACAAGGTCATGATCATGCCGAACACGGTCTGGAACACCTTGTGGTCGAGCGGGTTGAACGCATCGACGATGAGCAGCGACCACACGACGCGCATGAGTTGCAGCAGCGAGGCGATGATGATGACTGCGATCACCGTCGAAAGCAGCACCGCGATGACCTGCTCGAAACGTTCGAACAGCGACATGAGCTGCCACTGGGCGCGGAATTTTTCAAACTCGGATTGTCTGGTCTGGTTCTTCATGGCCTGGATTCTCCGGATGGTGTGCGTCGCCGCAACGGCATGCGAAACCTTCGTTCAGCTCTTGATGATGGTCATCCAGGTCAATTTCAAGGGCCTGGTCACGGTTGAAAATGCCCCTTCTGCACCCAGCTGTTCTGTGATCACTTGATCAGCGCACAAGAACCAATCCACGAGGAATCCGTCCATGATCATCAAACCGCGTTTCGAGGGACTGACCACACATGACACCACCACCTGGCAGTCCGGTCTGGAAGAATTGACCTCCCGCCAACTGCGCCCGCTGCTGCAGGCGCACGGCGCCGATGCCGGGGTGTTGCATGCCACGCTGCGACGGCTGCCGCGACAGCAGCACGCCTTCGAGGTGCAGCTGCACATGCACTTGCCGGGCAAAAAAATCCTCACCGCCAGCGCGCGCGGCGAACAGGTGTCGGCCATCACCGAGCGCGCGGTCAAGCGTCTGTTCCGCGAGGCGCAGCGGCATTTCGCCCAGTTGCACGGGCAGACTCGCGATCGTCGCAAGTTGCAGCAAGAACGGCTGCGCGCGCTCGAGCAGCGCCTGGGCGCGCTGCCCGCCCCGGCGGCCGAACAGGCCCGGCAGAGTGTCGAGGCGCTGCTGCAGCGGCTCACCCCTGTTGCCGCGCGCGAGCTGGCCTATCTGCGCGCCAGTGGTGATCTGCCGGAGGGCTATCCAAGCGTGAACGACGTGATCGACGAGGCCGCGGCGCACACCCGCGCGGCCTGGGGCGCGGCACAGGACTCGGCCAAGGTCTACCAGCAATTGCTCAAGAATCTGTTCAAGACCATCGACCACGAGGTGGCCGCGGTGCGGCCGTATGCACAGGCCGAATCGATCGACGCCACCGTGGCACCCGATGCCGACGATCAGGCCGAAGCCATGGTCGAGGAAGAGATCTACGAATACTTCCAGCCCGACGACACGCTGAGCCTGGCCGATGTGCTGCCCGCACCCGAGCCGCAAGGCGACGAAGCCGCCGAAGCCGAGAGCGACGAAGAACAGCCTCAGCCCGAGCCACGGCAGCGCAGCGAACAGGCGTATGCGCTCGATCTGGCCAAGACGCTGCCGATCACCTGGCGGCGCTCGCTGCTGCTGAGCGTGTTCGACACCCTGAGCACAGCCGACATCGCCGATGTGCTCGACGCCGAAGAGACCGCAGTCGTCGGCTGGATCGAGCAGGCCTGCAGCTTCGTGCAGGCCCGGCTTGTCGATGCCGGGATTGCCCTGCCGGCAGGCAGCGCGCGCGAGGTGGTGTTCGCCGTGCTGCAGGCAAGACGCTGAGCTACTGCGCAGTCAACGCGCGCACATACGCTGCGGTGCCCTCTTCTACCGTGGCGAAGTGATGCGTGCAGCCCGCGGCGCGCAGGTGGCTGAGGTCGGCCTGGGTGTGGCACTGATACTTGCCCACCAGCGCGTCGGGGAAGGGGATGTAGGCAATCTCGCCGACAGCCACCAGATCGTCCAAGGCCAGCGCGGGCTTGCCCGCCTGCTGCCGCAGGGTGTTGACCACCGTCTGCGCCACGTCGTTGAACGGCTGGGCGCGGCCCGAGCCGAGGTTGAAAATGCCGCTCTTGCCCGGGTGGTCGAAAAACCAGAGATTGACTGCGACCACGTCGTCGATCCAGACAAAGTCGCGCTCCTGCTGCCCGGGCCCATAGCCGCCGTACTCGCCAAACAGCTTGACCTGCCCGGTGCTGCGGTACTGCTGGACATGGTGAAACGCCACCGAGGCCATGCGGCCCTTGTGCTGCTCGCGCGGGCCGTAGACGTTGAAATAGCGAAAACCCGCGATCTGCGCGGTCGCATGCGGCAGCACGCGGCGCACCACCTGGTCGAACAGCAGCTTGGAATAGCCATAGACGTTGAGCGGCTGCTCGAACGCCGGGTCTTCGCGGAAGGTGCTGCTGGCGCCGTAGGTGGCGGCGCTGGAGGCATAGAGCAGCCGCACACCCTGCGCCTGCGCGGCGTCGAGCAGGGTCTTGCTGGCGCGGTAGTTGTTGTCGAGCATGTAGCGGCCGTCGTGCTCCATGGTGTCGGAACAGGCGCCCTGGTGGAATACCGCCTCGACCTTGCCGAAATGCCCGCGGGCGAACTGCTCGAAAAACACGGTCTTGTCGAAGTAGTCGCTGATGCGCAGATCGACCAGATTGCGGAACTTGTCGCCCTGCGTGAGATTGTCCACCGCGATCACGTCGGTGATGCCGCGGGCGTTGAGCCCCTTGACCAGATTGCTGCCGATGAACCCGGCGGCTCCCGTGACGATGACTCTCATGCCCACAGCTCCTGCGGGGTGACGGTGGCGGTGCCGAGCTTGCCCACCACGATGCCGGCGGCGCGGTTGGCGGTGCGCACCGCGTCTTCGAGCGCGCAGCCCGCGCCCAGCACCACGGCGAGGGTGGCGATGACCGTGTCGCCCGCGCCCGAGACGTCGTACACCTCGCGCGCCTCGGTCGGGATGTGCAGCTCGCCCTGCTCGGTATACAGGCTCATGCCCTCTTCCGAACGGGTCAGCAGCAGCGCCTTGATGCCGAGCTTTTTGCGCAGCCCCTGCGCCTTGGCGGTGAGTTCGTCCTCGCTGCCCCACTCGCCGACCACCTGCGCCAGCTCGGCGCGGTTGGGGGTGATGACCGTGGCCCCGGCATAGCGGCTGTAGTCACGTCCCTTGGGGTCGATCAGGATGGTCTTGCCCTGGGTGCGCGCCAGATTCATCATCTGGTCGAGGTGTTCGAGCCCGCCCTTGCCATAGTCCGACAGCAGCACCACGTCGTGAAACGTCAGCTCATGCTCATAGCGCTCCATCATCGCGGCGAGCACTTCGTGGTCGGGCTTTTGCTCGAAGTCCAGGCGGATGAGCTGCTGCTGGCGCGACACCACGCGCAGCTTGACCGTGGTCTTGAGCGTGGGGTCTTGCCGCATGGCGTTGCGGATCGGGGTGTCGACCAGCAGGGTGGCGAGCTTGCGCCCTGGCTCGTCTGCGCCCACCACCGACAGCAACGTGGTCTGCGCGCCGAGCATCGCGGCGTTGAGTGCCACGTTGGCCGCGCCCCCGACGCGGTCTTCATCGCGCTGCACCCGCACCACGGGCACCGGCGCCTCGGGCGAGATGCGGTCCACCGCGCCGAACCAGTAGCGGTCGAGCATGACGTCGCCGACGATGAGCACGCGGGATTGAGCGAGTTGTTCTGCGTTCATGATCCAAGGAGGGAGAGTTCTTCCAGGCGGCGTGGCGGGTAGGTTTCCCAGCCTTGGCAGCCTGGACAATGCCAGAAATATTGCCGCGCCTCGAACCCGCAGGCGGCGCAGCGATAACGCTGGCGGCTGCGCAGCGCATTGTCCACCGCACCCTGCATCGCGGCCGCCGCCTCGGGCACGGTGGCGCCGGGCTTCGGATGTTCGAGCACGCGCTTGAGCGCCAGCAGACTGCGGTGCGATTGCAGGTACTGCTGCGCGCATTGCGCCCGGGATGCGGGATCGGGGTCGAGCAGCAGCACGGCGTCGAGCAGGTCGATCGCCGGGGTCTGCGCCAGCCGCTGCCGAAGCCAGGCCAACCCGTCCTCCACCTGCCCGAGCTGCTGACGCAACTGCGCGATCTGCACCGCAGCCAGCGCGAGAAATTCGGGCTGGACCAGGTCGATCGACTCCAGGGTCTGCAGGGCAAGCTGGAGATCGCCGCGCTCCTGTGCCCACTGCGCGCGCATCAGCCGCGGCCGCACGCCCTGCGGCGCGGCCTGCAGTGCGGCGTCCAGCGCGGCTTGCGCGTCCGCCTCACGCCCTGCGGCATGGTGCTGCGCGGCCAGCTC
>JAGDVQ010000180.1 GCA_023255715.1 Thiomonas sp. | reverse complement strand
TGGCCGCTGGATGCCGCCGCGGCCTACCGCCTGGGCGCGGCACTGGCGCCGCTGGCCGATGAGGGCGTGCTGTTGTTTGGCACCGGCAGCCTGACGCACAATCTGCACGAGTTCCACCCCGCGGCCCGCACCGACGATCCCCCGGCGGTCTATGTGCAGGCCTTTGTCGACTGGATGCGCGGCATGATCGACCGCGGAGACTTGGCCGCGCTGCTCGACTATCGCCGCCGCGCCCCGCATGCGGTGCGTGCGCATCCCACCGACGAGCATCTGCTGCCGCTGTTCTGGGCGCTGGGCGCTGCGGGCCCGGCTGCCAGCGCGCGACACCATGACGGCGGCGTGCACTACGGCAATCTCAGCATGGATGCCTGGACGTTCCAGCCGGTGTAATCAGAACGCCGCGATGCCGGTGATGGCGCGGCCAAGAATGAGGGCGTGGATGTCGTGCGTGCCCTCGTAGGTGTTGACCACCTCGAGGTTGACCAGATGCCGCGCCACGCCGTATTCATCGGAGATGCCATTGCCGCCGAGCATGTCGCGCGCGGTGCGGGCGATGTCCAGCGCCTTGCCGCAGTTGTTGCGCTTGAGCAGACTGGTCACCTCGGGTGCGGCGCTGCCCGCTTCCTTCATGCGCCCCAGCCGCAGTGCTCCCTGCAGGCCCAGGCTGATTTCGGTGGCCATGTCGGCCAGCTTGTTCTGGATGAGCTGATTGGCCGCCAGGGGCCTGCCGAACTGCTGGCGCGCGAGCACGTAGTGCCGCGCCCGGGTGTAGCAGTCCTCGGCTGCGCCCATCGCGCCCCAGGCGATGCCGTAGCGCGCGCTGTTCAGGCAGGTGAACGGGCCCTTGAGCCCGCGCACCACGGGGAAGGCGTTTTCCTCGGGGCAGAACACCTTGTCCATCACGATCTCGCCGGTGATCGAGGTGCGCAGCCCGACCTTGCCGTGAATGGCCGGCGCGCTCAGGCCCTTGGCGCCCTTGTCGAGCACGAAGCCGCGAATCTCACCCGCATCGTCCTTGGCCCAGACCACGAACACATCGGCAATCGGGCTGTTGCTGATCCACATCTTGTTGCCGGTGAGCGCATAGCCGCCGGGCACGGCGTGCGCCCGCGTGCGCATGCCGCCGGGGTCGGAGCCGTGGTCGGGTTCGGTCAGGCCGAAGCAGCCGATCCAGTCGCCGCTGGCCAGGCGCGGCAGGTACTTTTGTTTCTGCGCTTCGGTGCCGAAGGCGAAGATCGGCAGCATCACCAGCGAACTCTGCACGCTCATCATGGAGCGATAGCCCGAGTCCACCCGCTCCACCTCGCGGGCGATCAGGCCGTAAGCCACATCGTTCAGCCCGGCGCCGCCGTAGTTGGCGGGAATGGTGGGCCCCAGCAGACCGAGCGCGCCCATTTCACGAAAGATCGATGGATCGGTCGTCTCGTGGCGGAAGGCGCTGAGCACGCGCGGCATGAGCTGGCCCTGACAGTAGGCATGCGCCGCATCGCGCACCGCGCGTTCGTCGGCAGTGAGCTGGGCGTCGAGCTGCAGCGGGTCGTCCCAGGCAAACACGGGGCGGGTAGTGGACATGACGGTACTCCATCGAAAGGACGATCGCCTTCATCGTATCCGCCGCGCAATCTCCCGGCAGCAGCGCGGCTCAGGCGCGCAGCACCCACGCGACGAACCGCCGCCCGTACTCCGGCTGCATGCGGATCAGCCAGCCCACCACCACGGCGTTGAACAGGGCCACGGTGAGCAGCAGCACCGGCACGCCCACGCCGGCGGTCAGCAGCGTGGCGCAGTAGGCCGCGCAGGCGATCATGAACAGCGCGTTGAGCACATTGCTCGCGGCAATCACCCGGGCGCGGTGGGTCTCGGTCACGCGGTGCTGGATGAAGGCATAGAGCGGCACACTGTAGATGCCAGCGCTGGCCGAGATCAGCAGCAAATCCCCCATCAGCCGCCAGTGTTCACCTTCGCGCAGGAACAGGGTGAGGGTCTGCAGTTGCCCGTTGTGCGGCAGATGCTGCGTGGCAAAGTAGAGATCGACGCCGAACACCGACATGCCGAGAGCGCCCAGCAGCACCAGCCCGATTTCCACCCGGCCATGCGCCATCCACTCGCAGGCCACCGACCCCAGGCCGATGCCCACGGCAAAAATCACCAGCAACAGCGACGCCACCGCCTCGCTGCCATGCACCACCTCGCGGGTGAACACCGGGAACTGGGTGAGGAAGGCCACGCCGTAGAACCACATCCAGGCGATCGCGATCAGCGCCACCAGCACCGCCCGGTCGGCGGCGGCGAGCCTGAGGCTGCGTGCCGTGGCGCTGAAGGGGTTCCAGTTGATGCGTGCATCCAGGGTCAGCGACGGCGTGTGTGGCACGAAGCGCGCCATCACCCATCCCACCAGCGCCACGACCAGGCAGGCCACCCCGGCGAACACCGGGCCTTGCGGATAGGTCATCAGCACCCCGCCGACCATGCTGCCCAGCAGAATGGCGACAAAGCCGCCCATCTCGGTCATGCCGTTGCCCCCGGTGAGTTCGGCCGTGTGCAGGTGGCGCGGCAGATAGGCGAATTTCACCGGGCCGAACAGGGTGGAATGCAGCCCCATGCCCAGTACGCACAGCAGCAGCAGCGGCACGTTCACCGTGATGAAGCCCCAGAGCGCCGCGAGCATGATGACGATCTCGAAGGTCTTGATGCGTCGCATGATGACACCCATGTCGCACTTGTCCGCCAGTTGCCCGGCCGTGGCCGACAGCAGCACGAAGGGCAGCACATACAGCGCGGCGATCAGATTGACCATCAACCCGGCTGGCAGCCCGGTCTGCGCCTGCGCGCGGTAAGTCACCAGCATGGTGAAGGCGAACTTCAGCAGATTGTCATTGCCCGCGTTGGTGAACTGCGTCCAGAAAAATGGCGCAAAGCGGCGCTGGCCGAGCAGCTTGAACTGGTTGACGGACAGCGGAGGGTCTTGCGGCGATCGGGGTGGGGGCGACATGCTCTGACAGGCGGACAAACGCGGGAATGTTCGCACAGTCGGCAACAACGGTGGCCCGTGCGGGTTCCCGCGTGGCGTGGCAGTCGAGGCGCCCGCCTTGAGGCAAGGGGGTGGGTTCGCGTCGTTGAAGGCGTCGTGCACACCGCAAAGCGGGAGGGGCGCGCCGTGCAGCGCAGCTGCCGGTGCGACGGATCAGCGCAAGCCGACCAGTCGCCCAAGCCAGCCGCGTTTTGGCGACGCGGCGCGCGGCGTCTCGGGCATCTCGTCGGCGCGCAGCTCCACGCCCGCGGTCAACTGCCCAAGCGACTCGGCCACCAGTCGGCGCAGGCCCAGGCGCACGCCCGTTGCCTGCTCGAAGGCGATGACCACCTGATTGGCCAGCAGCGAATGGCCGCCGAGATCGAAAAAATTGTCCGAGGGCTGAATGTCATCGGCGCCGAGGAGTTCGCGCCAGATGCGTGCCATCTGCTCCTGCGCCGGGGTCTGCAGCGTGGTGCGCGCCGCAGCTTGCGGCTCGACCGCGGGCGCAGGCAACGCGTGGCGATTGATTTTGCCGTTGGGCAGGCGCGGCAGCGCGTCGAGAAAGACCCAATGCTGCGGGGTCATGTACGGCGGCAGTTGGGCGCGCAGCCGTTCGCGCAGATCGGAGACCTCGGGCAGCGGTGCGGCAACGAGGTAAGCCACCAGCCGGGTGTCGCCTGCGGCAAAGTCGCGCGCGATCACCAGCGCCTCGCGCACCTGCGGGGTGGACAGCAGCGCGGACTCGATGTCTCCGGGTTCGATGCGGAAACCGCGCAGCTTGATCTGGAAATCCAGCCGGCCAAGGTGCTCGAGCGTGCCGTCGGCGCGCCAGCGCCCGCGGTCTCCGGTGCGGTACAGGCGCTGCCCGGGATGAAACGGATCGGCGATGAAGCGCTCGGCGCTGAGCTGCTCGCGGCGGTGGTAGCCCAGCGCCACACCGTCGCCGCCGATGTGGATTTCTCCGGCAAAGCCCAGCGGGCAGATGCGGCCCTGCGGGTCGAGGATGTGGACCTGGGTGTTGGCGATCGGCGTGCCGATGCGCACGGGTTCGACCGGCTCCTGCACCCGCCAGCAGGTCGACCAGACCGTGGTCTCGGTCGGTCCATACATGTTCCACAGCTGCGCGCAGCACTGCAACAGTTGCCGCGCCAAATCGGCCGGCAGCGCCTCGCCGCCGACCAGCGCGATGAAATCGGTGCTGCCGGGCCAGCCGGCTGCAAGCAACAGTCGCCAGGTCGCCGGGGTGGCCTGCATCAGCTGCGCGCCGCTGGCTTCGAGCAGCTGACGCAGCATCGTGCCGTCAGCGGTGGCCTGTGCCGGGCAGAGGAAAACGCGCGCGCCGACGATCAGCGGCAGCAGCAGTTCGAGCACGGCGATGTCGAAACTCAGGGTGGTCACGGCAAAGCAGGTCTGGTCTGCGCGCATCCCCGGCTGCTCGCGCATTGCGAGCAGGAAATTGACCACGGCACGGCGTGGCACGACGACGCCCTTGGGTTTTCCGGTCGATCCCGAGGTGTAGATGATGTAGGCGGGGTCAAGCGGCTGCTGGGCCTGCGGCGCCGGGTCGGCTGGTGCGCCCGAGGCGTCGAGCGGTGTGCCCATTGCGTCCAGCGCGAGCAGCGGGGCCGCCGGGTGCGCCTCGCGCGAGAGACCTTCCGCGTCGGTCAGCATCAGCGCCAGTCCGGCGTCTTCAGCCATTTCGCGCAGCCGCTGCGGCGGAAAACCGGGGTCGAGTGGCACATACGCCGCACCGGCATCGAGCACGGCCAGCAGTGCGACCAGCAACGCCGGAGTGCGCGGCAGGTTCAGCCCGACGCGATCTCCCCGCTGCACGCCGCGTGCGCGCAGCGCGGCAGACAAGGCTTCGGCACGTTGCCACAGTTCGGCGTGCGTGAGCGTGGGATATCCCGGACAGACGAGCGCGGGCTGCTGCGCCTGCGCCAGCCCGCCGCGCAGCAGCGTGGTCAGGGCCACATCGGGCAGCGGGCGGGCAGTGGCATTGACCTGATCGAGCAGCGCGAGGTCCAGACGCCCGGCCTGCCACAGCGCCGCGAGTTCTTGGTCCGGCTGCGCGGCGACCGACGCGATCGCATCGTGCAGCAGCGCAGCCAGTCGCTGCATGCTCTGCAGGCCAAACAGCTCGGTGGAGTAGGTCAGATCCAGACTCTGGCTGTTGTCGATGTCGACGGTGAGCGCCAGATCGAACTGCGCACCAAGGGTGTCGAGCGCGAGAAAATGCGACTGCAGCCCGTGCCAGCGCAGGCCGGGGCGCGGCGTGTTGGGCGCGTTGCACATCACACGCGGCTGCACCTCGCTGCCCTGCGTCTGGCGCAGCGCGTTGACCAGGGTGTCATACGGCGTGTCCTGCCGCTGCAGCGCAAACAGCACTGCCGGGCGCACCACCTGCTGCAAGAACTGTGCTGCGCTCAGGTTTTGATCGACCCCCGCGCGCAGGATCAGCGTATTGATCAGCGCACCGACCAGCGTGTGCGATGGCGCCTGCTCGCGATTGGCCACCGGCACTGCGACGGCAATGTCGTCCTGCTCGCACCAGCGCGCCAGCATCGCCTGAAACACGCCCAGCACGAGCATGAAGGGGGTCAGGCCCAAGGCGGCGCTGCCGCGACGCAGCGCAGCGATCCATTGCGCCGACAGAGGCAGAACGACGCTCTGCCCAGCGCTGCCCGTGCGCAGCGGCTTGCCGGTATCGCTGGGCAGCGCGAGCGGCTGCAGGCCCGACAGCGCCTGCAGCCATTCGGTCAACTGTCGTTGCTGTGCCGGCGCGGCCTCGTCGCGTGCCAGCTTCGCGGCCCAATCGGCGAGTTCGATCGTGCGCGGCGGCAAGCGCGGCGCGCGCTGCGCGAGGTCGGCGTTGTACAGCTCGACCCAATCGGCCAGCCAGACCGCAGCAGACCAGTCGTCGGTGATGATGTGGTGCATCACCAGCGCGAGAATCCAGTCGTCTTCGCCCAGCGGGGCAAGCGCAGCGCGCCACAGCGGCGCGCGCTGCAAGTCGAACGGTTCGGCGCAAAAACGGATGACCGCATCCTGCGCCTCCTGCGCGTCGCCAAACGGTTCATCCGGCGCGCGGAGCAGGTCCAGCGCGGCATCGGCCTCGCTCTCGATCAGCGCGACCGGCTGCCCGCCGGCGAACGCGAAGCGGGTGCGAAACGCCTCGTGCCGACGCACCAGAGCAGCCAGCGCGCGACGCAATGCCGACAGGTCGAGTTTGCCACGCAGGCGCAGCACTTCGCGCGTGTTGTACGCGCTGCCGAGGGGATCGAGCGCGTGCAGCAGCCACATGCGGCGTTGGGATGCGGTCACCGGCAAGGGCAAGGGCAGGCCTTGCGCGTCGTGCCGCGGCAGCGCCGAGACGCCCGCATCGTGCTGCGCGAGCGGGGTGAGCAAGGCGCTTTGCGCGCGCACCGTCGGCGCGTCGAACCCTGCCGCCAGCGGCAGAGTCGCGCCCAGCTGCTTTTGCGCCAGCGCGCGGACCTGCGCCAAATGCAGTGAATTGGCACCGTGGGCGAACACGTCGCTGTCGATGTCGGAGAGCGTCGGATCGAGCACCTCGCGCCAGATCGCCAACAGTGCTTGTTGCGCAGGCGTGGCCGCAGCCGCGCTCGCTGCAACCGGCTGCGCCTGCGATGCGAATTGCTCGGCCAGCTTGTGCCGCTGCACCTTGCCCAGAAGCCCGGTGGGAATCGCGCTGACCAGGTGGATGCGGGTGGGAATCGCAACGGGCGGGAGCAGCGCGCGCAGGGCCTGGCGCAACGCCTGGGGATCGAGGGTGTGTTGAGCGGCGGCGACCACCGCGGCGTGCACGTCCTCGCCCAGCGTGGGGTGCGGCAGCGCAAACGCAGCCGCCTGCGCGACGCCGGGCTGCGCCAGAAGCGCGCTTTCGATCACGTGCGGTGAGATTTTTTCTCCGCCCTTGTTGATCACCTCCTTGCTGCGGCCAACCAGTTGCAGCGCACCTTCGGCGTCGATGCGCCCCAGATCGCCGGTGCGGAACCAGCCGTCCGGGAAAAAGGTCTGCGCCGGGTCCTCGCCTTCGTAACCGCGGAACACGCTCGGGCCGCGCAGCACGATTTCGCCGACTTGCCCGACGGGAAGCGGTTCGCCCGCAGCATCGACGATGCGCAGCGCGTAGCCGAGCAGATGCACGAAGCGCCCGGTGGCGCTTGCCGCCTCGCGCTCGATCGAGGTATCGGCGGCGTCCGGCGGCGAAGGCGGCGCTGTGAGCGGCTCGGCAAATGGCCCGGCGGCGATGGTCGTCGCCTCGCTCATGCCATAGGTCTCGACCAGCTGCGTGCCAAGCGCCTGCCGCACGCGGGCGAAATCGGCAGCGGTAATCGGTGCCGAGGTCACGCGGGCAAACCGCAGGCCGGCAAGCAGCCCCTGTGCGCGCAGGCGCTGCAGCACGGGCAGCAGGCTCAGGTAGACCGCGGGGGACGCGCTCAGCCAGGTCGCCGGCCTGCCGACAAGCGCGGCGCGCAGCGCATCCTCGGTCAGATCAGACGGGACTGCGACTGTCCCACCTGCGAGCAGCGGCGCGAGCAAGCCGACCTGCAGCCCGTGGCTGTGCATCACCGGCATAAGCAGCAGCGACCGGTCACTCGGCCCCAGGCGGAAATGCGCGGCAAAGTTGCTCGCCCCGGCGAGCACGCCGCGATGCGACAGCGGCACCGCCTTGGATTGGCCCGTGGTTCCCGAGGTCAGCAAGACAAAAGCGACGTCGTCTGCGGCGGGGGTGTCATGCTGCGGGCGCGGCGTCGGCAGCCGTTCGGGTGCGAAAGGGAGCAATGGAAGGCCGACGGCGTGCGCCAGCGCCGCGGCACTGGCGTCCCCCTCGCGTGCGACCAGCGCATTCAGCCGCAAGTCGCGCACGCGCGAGGCGGCTTGCGCCGGCGGCCAGGACGGATCGAGCAGGACAGCACTCGCCCAGCTCGAGATGCCGATTGTGGCGAGTGCCGCATCCGGCTGCGCGGAAAACCACAACCCCAGGCGCGCACCGCCGACCAACCCCGACTCGCTCAGCAAGACGCCGGTTGCCTCGACCATCGCAAGCAGCGTGGCAAAGCTGATCATCCGCTCGCCGGGCAGGCATAGCGCGGGGTGTTGCGGTTGCGTTTGTGCAAGCCGGCGCCAGCTCGACAGGAGGGTTTGCTGCGGATCGGTCATGCATGGCTCCATTCAGAATGGCAGTCGAGGGCGCGTTCAAAGCATGACGTTGCCTTTGGTCAACGGCAGCA
Source organism: Thiomonas sp. (assembly GCA_023255715.1). Taxonomy (GTDB): domain Bacteria; phylum Pseudomonadota; class Gammaproteobacteria; order Burkholderiales; family Burkholderiaceae_C; genus Thiomonas. The sequence goes on along the minus strand of JAGDVQ010000180.1, from coordinate 1,077 downwards.
AACCGCGAAGAATCTGTCCCTGCAAGGGAGCACCGACCGACGCGTCGCGCCGTCGGGCGCACCGGCAGGCGATCGCCTGCGCTCTGGGTCTATCGCAGCCACACGTCTCATCCACAGAGGTCTTATGCCCTTTGTGCGCGGTGTGCCCAAAACTATACCGGACCAATTTGACATGACCCAACAGCCCGGGGCATCCACGTGAATCAGGGAAGCATCGTCACCCCCGCTGCCGCGCCCAGGCCAGAAAGCGCTGGCCGTACAGCGGCTGGCGCCAGACCAGCCACAGCGCCGCCACCGCGTTGAGCAGCGCCACGCTCAAAAGCAGCGCAGGCACGCTCACCCCTGCCGCCAGCAGCGCGGCGCAATACCCTGCGCACACCACCATGTAAATCGCGTTGAGGATGTTGTTGGCCGCGATCACCCGCGAGCGGTGCGTGATCGGGGTGTGGTGCTGGATCAGCGCGTACAGCGGCACGCTGTAAATCCCGGCGCTGGCCGACAGCAGGAACAGGTCGAGCATCACCCGCCAGTGCGCGCGCTGCTGCACGAACGCCGCGACATCCTGCAGCGCCGCGGCGTGCGGCAGCCCCTGCACCGCGAAGTACAGATCGACGCCGAACGCGGTCATGCCGATCGCGCCCAGCGGCACCAGGCCGATTTCCACCCGCCCGCGCGCCAGCCACTCGCAGGCCAGCGACCCGAACGCGATGCCTACCGAAAACACCGCCAGCAGCAGCGAAGCCACCGCCTCGTTGCCGCCGAGCACATCCCGGGCGAACACCGGAAACTGGGTGAGAAACGCCACGCCGTAGAACCACATCCACGAAATCGCCAGCAGCGCCTGCAGCACGGTGCGGTCGGCCGCGGCCAGCCTGATGTTGCGCGCGGTTTCTGAAAACGGGTTCCAGTTGATGCGCAACTGCGGGTCCACCGGCGGGGTCGCGGGGATGAAGCGCGCAGCCAGCCAGCCCAGCAGCGCCACCACCACACAGGCCAACCCGGCCAGCAGCGGCCCGGCGTCGAAGGTCATCAGCAGCCCGCCGGCGAGATTTCCCAGCAAGATGGCGACGAATGTGC
>JAGDVQ010000171.1 GCA_023255715.1 Thiomonas sp. | reverse complement strand
GCGGCGGGCTGCCCGGAGCGTGCCGCCGCGCGTTGTCGAGCAGATTGCGCACCGCGCGGCGCAGCAGCTTGTCGTCACCCTGCAGGGTGATCCAGTCGCCCTGCACCTCGACGTCGAACCGCGCCGCTTCCTCGGCCACCAGCGCGAGCAGGTCGACCTCCTCGCGCTGCAGCGACTGCCCCGGCGCCGCGTCCAGTCGGCTGGCGAGCAGGATGTCGTCGATCAATGCGTCGAGTTCGGTCAGGTCGTTCTTCGCGGCGCGTAGCGCGACCTCGCGCGCGGCGGCGGGCACCGGCGCGGCCAGTGTCTCCAGGCTCAGGCGCAGCCGGGTCAGCGGGGTGCGCAGTTCGTGCGAGGTGTAGGCCAGCAGCGACTTGTGGCTTTGCATCAAGGATTCGATGCGCGCTGCGGCGGTGTTGAAACTCTGCGCGAGTTGCGCCACTTCATCGTTGCCCTGCACCGCCACGCGTGCCGACAGGTCGCCCGCTCCCAGCGCCTGCACGCCCTGCTGCAGGGTTTCCAGACGACGGGTGAGGCGGCGCATCAGCGGCAGGGTCACGGCGCTGACCACCAGCGCGGTGAGCACCGTGCCGGTGAAAGGGGAGAGCAGCAGGTGTCGCCAGGGCGAGGGCTTGATGCCCTGCGCCGCCATCAGCGCGCGGAACATGGCGCGGCGGATTTCCGCTTGCTGCGGATCGGAAAAGAACAGCCAGTGGATCAGCAGCGCCGACACCAGCGCCTGCGCCAGCAACGCGAGGATGAGCGCCAGCCACAGGCGCTGCCACAGCCGGGACTTGGCACCGCTTGCCGCCATGCTCAAACCCCGTCCTGCGACTTGGTGAACACATAGCCGGCGCCGCGCAGGGTGAGGATGCGGCGCGGGTGGCGCGGGTCGTCCTCGATCGCGGCGCGGATGCGGCTGATGTGCACATCGATCGAGCGGTCAAAGGCTTCGAGCGCTTCGCCCTTGACTGCGCCGAGCAGGAATTCGCGGGTCAGCACCCGGCCCGGATGGCGCGCCAGCACCAGCAGCAGGTCGAACTGGTAGGCGGTCATCGGGCGGTCCTCGCCGTCGATGCGCGCCTGCCGCGCGGCAGGGTCGATTTCCAGACGGCCGAAGCGCAACACCTGCGCGGCGGAGGGATCATGCGGCGACAGGCTGCCGGCGCGCCGTCGCGTGATCGCACGCAGCCGGGCGAGCAGTTCGCGCGGCTCGAATGGTTTGGTGAGATAGTCGTCGGCGCCGATCTCCAGCCCGACCACGCGGTCGAACGGATCGCCGCGTGCGGTGAGCATGAGCACCGGAAGGTCGCTGTGGGTGCGCAGTCGGCGGCAGATGTCCAGGCCGTCGCCGTCGGGCAGCATCAGATCGAGCACCAGGGCGTCGAAGCCCGGGCCTTCGCCCCGGCGCGGGTTGAGTTCGGCCTCGGCCTGCGCGGCGTTAGCGGCATGCGTGACCTGCCATCCGGCGCTGAGCAGAAAGTCGCGGACCTGCTGCGCCAGGCGGAGATCGTCTTCGACCAGCAGAAGCTGGCTGGGGGAGGTGCGGGTTTGCGGGGTCATGGAGCAGCCCAGTCTGGAATGGCGCACAGGCCGCCGAGGCGGCCTGCTTGGATCGGAGACTGGGGCTTATTGCATCATGCCCGGGCCACCCATCGGGCCCATGCCGTGCCCGTCCATGCCTGGGCCGCGGTGGTGCTGCATGCGCTCCATGCGCTGCTGCATCATGGAGTAGAGCTTGGCACGCTGCTCGGGGGTGAGGATCTGGGCCATGTCATATTGGGTCTGCGTGCGCTCGCGCGAGAGCTGGTTGGCCAGCGCCATCTGCTTGTCGCGCAGCGCTTCGAGTGCGCCGCGGTCGATGGTGGGCGCGGCCAGCAGCTTCATGCGTTGTTGCATCAGATCGCGCATCTGCTCCATTTCCGGGCGGGCCTTGTCCCACGCCTGCTTGCGCAGGGCACGCAGTTGCTCCTGCTGTGCCGGGGTGACGCCGGCCTGGGACAGCATGCGCTGCATGCCACGCTCGCCATGCTTTCCATGCATGCCGGGGCCGCAATGCCCCATCATGCCGTGCATGCCGGGCCCGCCCTGCTGCATGGGGGTGGCTGGCGGTGAGGTTTGCGCGCTGGCCAGCGCAGCGTGGCTGGCGACGGTGACAACGAGAGCGGCTCCCGCGACGCCGAGGAGGCGACGCAGACGCGAGGTGTCTTTGCTGGTGGGGGAAGTCTGTGGATTCATGGCGTTTCCCTTGGGGAAGTTGACGATGAATCCATTGTGCGCGGCAGCAGTTGCCCGCAGGTCTTGCTGGGGTGAAGATTTGTAAAGCCGCGGCGGCGCGACTTACTCGCCTTCGCCGAACTTGTCGTCGAACAGGGCCTGCACCGCATCCAGGGCGATGTCGGCCTGATCGCCTTCGGCGTCGATGGTGACGGTGGAGCCGAGGCCCGCGGCCAGCATCATCACACCCATGATGCTCTTGGCATTGACGCGCCGCGCGCCCTTGGAAATGAACACATCGCAGGGAAACTGCCCCGCGAGTTTGGTGAGCTTGGCAGACGCGCGGGCGTGCAGACCGAGCTTATTGCTGACTTGAATGGTGCGTTGCGGCATGGGAAGAACTGCGAAGGGACTGTTGCTGCGGGGCGCTTGGCGCAACCTGGATGACCCCCTGAATCGCCCCGGCCGTGGCACGCGCGGTCAGGGCGTCCAGGCTTTCGTCCTGATAGCACACCGAGCGCAACAACATGGGCAGATTGACCCCGGCAACGATCTGGAGCTTGAGATCACTGGCGAGCTCGGCCAGTCGGATGGCCACATTGCTCGGCGTGGCGCCGAACACATCGACCATCATCAGCGCGCTGCCGTCGCTGGCCGCTTCGCGCAGCGCGGGCAGTGCGTCGGCAGCCGCGGCTTCGACCGAGGCATCGGGTGCCACATCGACCACCAGCAACCTCTGCGGACAGCCTGCATACACATGGCTGGCGCATTCCTTCAGCGCGCTGGCGAGCGGTGCGTGGGCAATGATGAACAGACCGGGCATGCGGGAATCAGCTGCGATGGATGTTGCGCTGCATGATAGGTTGCCTGCTTTCAGCGCGAGGGGGATAAATTCACGGAATCGGCGAAAGTTTGCGCCGCATCGTCCTTGAAGGAATCGGTCGGGGCGAAGGCAGTGACCTGGTAGACATCGCTGCCCTGACTGAACAACAGCACCCGCTCGCGCACTGGCTTGCCATCGGGCGTCTGTCCGTCGATTTTCAGATCGAGACTGTCGGGCAGATTCGGTGTCGCGTTCTTTGGCGCGGCCGTCGAGGACGCCGTGACGCTGCCGTGCACATTGTCGACCGCCGCCAGATGCAGTTGCGCCAGTGCCCTGGCCGCCAGCGCCGGGTTGGGCAGGCGGGCATGCGCCAGCGCGAAGGTCATCTTGTCGGCCACGCAGCCCGTCATGCTCATCTTGACCTTCTGGTCGGCCAGCACGACGTCCTGCGCGATCTGTTCCGGCTTGCAGGGATAGGTCAGCAGAATGTTGACGTCCTTGGGCCGCACATCGCGCCAGTCCAGTGCGGGGGAACAGGCGCTGAGAAGCGCCGCAGCAGCGAGCAGGGCGCCGGAAAAGCGCAAAACCGGCATGGCCGCTGGGTATCGAGCTGTGAATAACATGGCGCCATTATCCCGTGACTCCCGAGGCGAGGTTGCTGTATGTCTATGGTGAAGATGTCTTTCCGTCGTGAGATGCAATTCCGCTGTGTCTCCTCGTGGCAACAGTTCCGTGATGTCATGCGGGCGTTCTTCCTGGTGGCGCTGATGACCGCAATCGGCACGGCCTGGGCGGAAACGCCGCTGCCCCCGGTGAAAAACCTGCAGCAGAGTGTGCAACTGGCGGCGGCCAAGGACCAGCCGCTGATCGTGATGTTCAGCCTGCCGAGTTGCCCCTTTTGCGAAAAGTTGCGACGCACCGAATATCAGTTTCTCGCCAGAGACGGCTATCTGGTGCAGCAGATCGAGATCACCGACCGCGCCCCCGTGATCGGTTTCGATGGCAAGCCGACCTCGGGCGTTCAACTGGCAAAGCAATACGGCATCAAGCTGGCGCCGACCGTGCTGTTCTTTGGCCCCGGCGGCAAGGAAATCGGCGAGCGCATCACCGGCGCACCAACCGCTGATTTTTACGGTGCCTTCGTCAACCAGGCGCTCAAGGACAGCGCGAAGGCGCTCAAGGACCGCAAGCAGTCGGGAGCAGCCTGACGCGGTTCCTCCTCCTGTCGCAATGTGGCGACAAATCTGCCTGAGAAAAAGCGGGAAATCAGATACCCCCATGAGTATTGATATACTCTGGTCTGTATATATCGCGTGACCTGCCCCGACCGGACGGCTATCCTCGCACCGGTGTTGCTGGGCGCAGCGTTCGATCTGCGTGAAATCTGGTTTTTTGAGCAATTTTTCACGTATTCCTTGGTTTGATTTCCTCTTTCTGGCGGAGTTGGATGATGACGGATTCCTTGCCCCGGCGTGTTCGCATCGGGCTGCTGACCGGGGCGTGTCTTTACATTCTTGGTGGCATGGCATTGGCGCAGGCCGAGACCCTGGATTTCCGCCAGGCGGTGGATGTGGCGCTCAAGCAGAACCCCGACTTGATGGGTGTGCAGGCGCAGATGGCGCAGGCGCGTGCCGGCATCAACCAGGCCGAGGGCGCCAAAATGCCCAAGATCACGGTGTCGGCCGGGGTGACCCGCACCAATGACGCGCTCAATGCCTTCGGCATCAAGCTGTCGCAGCGGCAGGCCACGTTCAACGATTTTGGCGCCGGGCAGTTTGACCCGACCAATCCGAACGTCCTGAGTATTGCGCCCAATTCGCTCAACTACCCCGGCTCGGTCAACAACTTCAACACCCGCATCCAGGCCGAGTTGCCGCTCTATACCGGTGGCAAGCTGCAGGGTTACTTACAGCAGGCGCGCTCCATGCTGCTGGCGGCGCAGGCCGGCGATCAGGCCGCCAGGCAGCAGATCATCTACCACGCGCTGCAGGCGTATGACGGTGTGTACACCGCGCGCGCCTTCAAGGGCGTGGCGGCCAAGGCGCTGGAGGCCGCGCAAAGCCAGGTGAAAACGGTGGACAGCCTGTTCAAGCAGGGGGTGGTGATCAAGAGCGATCTGCTCTCCGCACAGGTGCGGCAAGAGGATGTGAAACTGCAGCAGGAGCAGGCGGCCAATATGGAAGCGCAGGCGATGGATGCGCTGCACGTGGTGCTGGGTGTGCCACTGAGCCAGCCCATCACCCTGGGGCCGGAGGTCATGGTGACCATGCCCGAGGGCGACCCGAATGCGTGGGTCGGTCAGGCGATGGAGCGCAATCCGCAGATCCAGGCGCTGCAGCATCAGATTGCGGCGGCCAACGGCAAGATCGAAGTGGCCCGTGCCGACCGTTATCCCCAGGTGGGTGCGATGGCGCGTTTCGACACCAACGACCCCAATGTCGGCTTCGAATCGCGCAGCTACACCGTGGGCGCCCAGCTCAACTGGACCCTTTTTGATGGCGGTGTGACGCAAAACGCGGTCGATCAGGCCGTTGCCAAGCGCATGGAATTGCAGGCCAAGCTGCAGAGCGAGCAGAACCAGCTCGGCATGCAGGTTCAGGACAGTTACCGCAAGGCGGTCGATGCCGCCAATCAGGTCAAGATCCGCGAGCTCGCTGTGGTGCAGTCGGAAGAGGCCGCGCGCATCGTCAGCAAGCGCTACGCAGATGGCGTGGGCACGCTGGTCGAAGTCCAGGGCGCTCAGGCGCAGCTCGACAAGGCGCGTGCCGATCTCATTCTGGCCAGACAGCAGGTCAATCTGCAGCGCGCCGCGCTGCGGTTGGCCATCGGCAACCTGACGCTCGACGCCACGCAGCCCATCCAGCCGCAGGCGCAAGCCCCGGCAGCGCAGGCGGTAGCGGCCGACACACCCTCCAAGCCCTGAAAGAGCGCGGCAGGCTGGGCGCTTGCCCGGCTGCCGCACAGCGTTCCCTGAAATGCATCCGAATCCGATCTTCCTCTCATGACCGCCATGAACCATTCCGTCCTGCCCTTGCTGCGCCGCGCACCGCTGGCGCTCCTGCTGTCCACGGCGTTGTTGTCGGCCTGCGGCCACCAGACCGACACCGCGCAAGTTCCCGCTGCGCCCCGGGTGGTGGCGGCGCAAACCCTCAAGCTCGCATCGAGCGATCAGCAGAACCTCACCCTGCTGTCGGGTACGGTGATGTCGAGCAACCAGGTGCAGGTGGCCTCGCGGCTGATGGGCTATATCCGCACCCTGTCGGTCAAGGAAGGGCAGACGGTGAAGGCGGGGCAGTTGCTGTTCCAGGTCGATCCCACCGACATCCAGGGCCAGGTGGCGCAGGCGCGCGCCGGGCTGGCGCAGGCGCAGGCCAATCTGGCCAATGCCAAGGGCGATTTCGAGCGCTTCGGCAATCTGTTCAAGGAACAGGCCATTCCGAAGCAGCAGTGGGATCAGGTGCAGTTGCGCTACCAGGTGGCGCAGGAGCAGGTGGCTGCGGCGCAGGCTGGCTACAACACCGCCTCTGCGCAGATGCGCTACTCCTCCGTCACCTCGCCGATCAACGGGGTGGTGGTGCAGAAAATGGCCAATCAGGGCGATCTCGCCGCGCCGGGCCGTCCGGTGCTGGTGATCGAAGGACAGGGCAAGCTGCAGGTCACGACCCAGGTTCCCGGCGATGTGTTCGACAAGATCAAGATTGGCGACAAGGTGCAGGTGCTGGCCAGCGGCAAATCGTTGCAGGGCACCATCGCCCAGGCCGTGCCGGTGGCCGACCCGATGAGCCATACCCACACGGTGAAGATCGATCTCCCGGCCGATGCAGGTCTCGATAGCGGCAGCTTCGTGCGTGTGGGCTTTGCTGTGGGCAGCACGCCGCAACTGCGCGTGCCGCAGAGCGCCGTGGTCGATCGCGCCGGGATGACCGGCGTGTTCGTGGTCGACAAGGACGGCATCGCGCATTTCCGTCTGGTGCGCGTGGGCGCACAGATGGGCGCGGATGTCGAGATTCAGGCCGGACTGAACGCGGATGACACGGTCGTCACCAGCAACCTGCCCGAAGTGGAAAACGGCGTGAAGATCAGCGGAGGCAACCGTGGCTGAACATGCGGCTCCCATGAACAGCGCGGGCAAGCTGGCGCGCGCGTTCATCGAATCAAAAATCACCGCGCTGATCATGCTCGGCCTGACGCTGGCCGGGGTGCTGGCGCTGCTGGTCACGCCGCGCGAATACAACCCGCAGATCGTGGTGCCGGCGGCCAACATCATCGTCGCCAAGCCGGGCGCCGGGCCGCAGGAAATCCAGAATCTGGTGGTCAAGCCGCTCGAGGCCATCATGGCGTCGATGTCCGGAGTCGACCATACCTATGGCTACGCGACCAATGACTTCGGCGTGGTCACGGTGCAGTTCAAGGTGGGCGAGGATCAGGAAAAGAGCCTGGTCAAGATGTACAACCAATTGATGCAGAACCTCGACCGCATTCCGCCCGGGGCGATGCAGCCGGTGATCAAGCCGATCAACGTCGATGACGTGCCCATCCTCACCCTCACCCTGTCGTCGGCCACGATGAACGGCATGCAGCTGCGCGACGTGGGCGAGAAGGTGCTGGCGCATCTGCGCAACGTGCCCGGGGTGTCGTTCACCGAAGTGGTGGGTGGCGCGCCGCGCGCGGTCAATGTGGCCATTTCGCCGAGCAAGCTGGCCGCAGCCGGCATTCCGCTCGAGCAGCTCGACAAGATTCTTCAGGGCAGCAACGCCGCGGCGCCGATCGGCAACCTGGTGGACAACAACAAGGTTACCCCGGTGCGCATCGACAGCTTCCTGGGCAATGCGCAGCAGGTGGGCGACATCCTGATCGGCGCACCCAATGGCAAGCCGGTCTACCTGCGCGACGTCGCCACCGTGACCGAAGGGCCGGAGCAGGTGGACGATCTGTCGCACTTCGCCTGGGGCTTGGCTGCCAAGGGCAAGCCGCATGGGCAGGAGATGAGCGCGGTCACCCTGGCGATCGCCAAGAAATCGGGCACCAACGCCGTGGTCGTGGTGCATGATGTGCTGAGCAAGCTCGGCGAGATCGAGAGCTATGCCTTGCCGCAAGGCGTGCATGTCACCATCACCCGCGACGACGGCCACAAGGCCAACGAGGCGGTCAACACCCTGGTGGAGCACCTGGGCATCGCGATCGTCAGCGTGTCGCTGCTGCTGTGGTTCTTCCTGGGCTGGCGCGAGGCAGGCATCGTCACCCTGACCGTGCCGCTGACCCTGTTTGCGGTGCTCACGGTCGATCTGATCGTCGGCCAGACCATCAACCGCATCACGCTGTTCGCGCTCATCCTCTCGCTGGGGCTGCTGGTCGATGGTGCCATCGTGGTGATCGAGAACATCCACCGCCACCTGCATGGCGGGCCGATCAAGAACTTCAACCGCACCGTGGTGCAGGCGACCAACGAGATCGGCAACCCCACCAACATGGCCACGCTGGCGGTGATTCTCGCCTTCGTGCCCATGGCGTTCGTCAGCGGCATGATGGGGCCGTTCATGCGTCCCATCCCGATCAACGTGCCCGTGGCGATGATCGCCTCGCTCATTCTGGCCTACACCGTGGTGCCCTGGGCGGCGCGGGTGTGGCTGAGCAAGAAGGCCATGCGCGAGGCCCTGGCGCACAGCAGCAGTCTGGAAGAGGAAGGCGCGCACAAGCAGGACAAGCTGCATGCGGCCTATCTGAAACTGATCGAGCCGCTGCTGCGCAACCGCACCCAGCGCAACCTCATGTTCCTCGCCGTGCTGTTGCTGCTGATCGTGGCCATGCTGATGCCGGCCTGGCAGTTCATTCGACCCTCGGGCATGAATGGGCCGTTGTCGCCGCTGGGCGTCGAACTGAAAATGCTGCCCAATGACAACACCAACACCTTCCTGGTCCAGGTCGACACGCCGGCGGGCTCCACGCTGGAGCGCACCGACCAGGTGGCGCGCGCTGTCGGCGATGTGCTGGCGACCAATCCGTATGTGCTCGACTACCAGACCTTCGTCGGCCAGGCAGCACCGATCGACTTTGCCTCGCTGGTGCGCGGCGACATGCTCAAGCGCGGCGACAACTTCGCGCAGATCCGCGTGAACCTGGTGGGCAAGGACGAGCGCTCGGTCGAGTCGCATGAAATCGTGCAGAAGCTCTACGAGCAGCTTGCCCCGGTGCGTGCGCGTTTCCCCTCGACCTTCATCAAGCTGTTCGAAACTCCGCCCGGTCCGCCGGTGCGCGCGCAGGTCATGGCCGAGCTGTACGGGCCGAACTATGACACCCTACGCGCGTCTGCCAAGGATGTGCTGGGTGCCTTCGACAAGACCTACGGTCTGATGAACCAGGACGATTCGGTCACCGCCACAACGACCGAATACCGCATCCAGATCGACCGACAAAAGGCGGCGATGTCGGGCATCGTCCCGGGGCAGATCATCCAGCTGCTGCACAACTATGTGTCGGGGCTGAAGGTGGGCGCCATTCACGACAGCAACGCGTTGGAGCCGGTCAACATCATCGTGCGCGTGCCGCGCGCTGACCGGCAGAGCCCGCAGCAACTGCTCGACGTGCCGATCCAGAACGCGCAGGGCAAGGTCATTCCGCTGTCTGCAATCGCCGCGGTGGAGCGCACCACCCTGGCCAAGCCGATCTACACCCGCGACCAGCATCCGGTGGTCTATGTGGGCGGCGAGATGATCCACTCCAGCCCGGTCTATGCCACGCTGAGCCTGAACTCCATGCTTGATGGCAAGAAGCTGGCCAATGGCACTACCTTCACCACGGGCAACCTCGGCTTCACCGAGACCCCGGCGAGCGATCTCAAAGGCTATCAGCTGCTGTGGGGCGGCGAGATGCGGCTGACGCTGGACGTGTTCCGCGATCTGGGCGCGGCGTTCATGGTGGCGCTGGTGTTCATCTACCTGCTGCTGGTGGCGTACTACAAGTCTTTCCTGCTGCCGGTCATCGTGATGGGCGCCATTCCGCTCACGCTCATCGGCGTGTTCCCCGGTCACTGGATCACGCACCAGTCGTTCACCGCGACGTCGATGATCGGGGTGATCGCGCTGGCCGGGGTGGTGGTGCGCAACTCGCTGCTGCTGATCGACTTCATCCTCGACTACCGCGCCCGCGGCTATAGCCTGCAGGAATCGGTCGCGCAGGCTGGCGCGGTGCGGCTGCGGCCCATCTTGTTGACGGCGCTGGCCATCATTTTCGGCTCCGCCATCATGGTGTCCGATCCGGTATTCGGCGGGCTGGCGGTGTCGCTGATCTTCGGCACCCTGCTGTCCACCATCCTCACCCTGATCGTGATTCCTCTGCTCTACTACGTCTGGCAGATTCGGGTGAAGCCGAAGGTGCCGCCCAAGCCCCCCGCAGCACCGGCTGAACCTGTGCACGCGGCGTGAATCTGAACTTCATCGACATAACTTGGAGATTTTGAAATGACTGTCGAACGCTACATCCGTGTCATCGCTGGCACGTTCATCCTGATCTCGGTGCTGCTTGGCGCACCGGCTAGCCCGCTCTATGTCTCGCAGTGGTTCTTGCTGTTCACCGCATTCGTCGGCGCGAACCTGCTGCAATTCGGTTTCACCAACCTGTGCCCGCTGGGGTTCTTCCTGCGCAAGCTGGGCGTGCCCGATTCCAAAGCCAACTGCTGCGGCTGATCGCGCATGAGCATGGCGCGCACCGCACAGCCCCGACTCAAGTTCCTCGCCCCCGGCTGGTTCGCGCTGGTCATGGGCTGGGGCGGGCTGGGTCTGGCCTGGCATCAGGCTACGCCCCTGCTTGGTGAGCCCGCAGCGGGAATTGCGCAAGGCCTGGGCTGGGCAGCCATTGCTGCGCTGATCGTTCTGCTGGCCTTGACCGGGGTTCGCCTCCAGAGGCACACCCCGGATCTACTCGCCGATTTGCGCCACCCGGTTCGTCATCCTCTGCTGGCCATGATTCCGATGGCCATGCTGGTGGTGGCCGGATTTGCGGTGCAGGTGCTAGGCGTCAGTCACGCCTGGATGGCTGGGTTCTGGATGATCGGCGCGCTGGCGCAACTGGGGGTGACGGTCTGGGTGTTCCACCGCTTTCGCCTGCAGGCAGCCACCGACAAGGGGCCGAACTGGGCGGGGGTCACCCCGGCACTGTTCCTCGCCGCTGCCGGCAATGTCGTTGTGCCGTATGCCGGGGTGGCGCTCGGATTTTCCACCTGGTCCGTGGCGCAGTGGGCGGTGGGCGCGTTCTTTTTTCCGGTCGTGCAGTTGCTGTTCATGGTGCGCATTGCTGCACATGGCATGCTGCCACGCAAGCTGTTGCCCATGCTGTTCATCACCATCGCCCCGCCTGCAGCCGGCGGCCTCGGACTGGCGCAGATCGGCGCCCCTGTCGAAGCCCTGGAAGGCGCCTGGGGCATTGCGCTGTTTTTTGTCGTGCTGAGCTTCCTGTCTTTCAAGCCGATGATGCAGGAGGCATTCACCATCGGGCACTGGGCGCTGTCGTTTCCGTTGGCGGCATTTGCCGGTCTGTCGATGCATCTGGCCCTGGTCACGCAGAACGGCGCTCTGCAGACCTTTGCGATTCTCGCGCTGGCACTGGCCTCGGTGATCATCGGCTGGCTGACCCTGGCGACCGCCCGCGGCCTGCGCGACGGCACTCTGCTGGCGCCCGAACCCGTGGCCCTGATTCATTCCGCCTGAGGCAGATCACTGCCACGCCGACACGGACGGAAATGACACGCCTATGATGGAGACGATTGGATGAAGCGCAGTACCAAGCCCTTACAGATTCCCGGAGCCATCACCATGTCAGTCCTGACCAACGAAGCCTCGCGCACGGACATTCTCAACCGACTCAAGCGCGCCGAAGGGCAGATGCGCGGCGTGCAGCGCATGATCGAAGAAGGCGAACCCTGTCTGAAGGTGGCGCAGCAGCTGTCGGCAGTGCGCAAGGCGCTCGACAGTACCTTCGTGCGCATGACCGTGTGCTATCTCGAACAGGAACTCGACGGCCGTCTGGAAACGGCGGAGGATGGCCATCAGCCCAGGCTCAGCGCCATGCTCGACGAAGTGGAAACCCTGCTGGCGCGCATGTCCTGAGCGTCTGTTGCGCAGGCCTGCGTTCCTGCGCCTTCAACTTGCAGCGGCCTCGATGATGCCGCCGCCCAGGCACACCTCTCCTGCATAGAGCACCGCCGATTGCCCCGGCGTGACCGCCCACTGCGGCGTCTGAAAATCCAGGGCAAACTCCGATGCGCTGTGCGCACGGTAGCGGCACACCGCGTCGGTTTGTCGGTAGCGGGTTTTCGCACCCATCACCGCACCATCTTCAGGCGCCTGCCCGGCCACCCAACTGGCCGACAGGGCCCGGAGCGAGCGGCTTTGCAGCAGTGGATGGTCATGGCCTTGCGCCACGATCAGGGTGTTGCGTTCCAGGTCTTTTCCCGCGACGAACCAGGGTTCGCCGTTGCCTGTTTTGCTGCCGCCCAGACCGATGCCCTTGCGTTGCCCCAGGGTGTAGAAGGCGAGGCCCACATGCTGGCCCACGGTCTTGCCCTCCGGCGTGTTCATCGGCCCAGGCCGCGTCGGCAGATAGCGACCGAGAAACTCGCGGAACGGACGCTCACCGATGAAGCAGATGCCGGTGGAATCTTTCTTGCGCGCATTGTGCAGGCCGATCTCGGCGGCGATGCGGCGCACCGCGGTCTTCTCCAGTTCGCCGACTGGAAAGAGTGTGCGCGCGAGCTGCGCCTGGTTGAGCCGGTGCAGAAAGTAGCTCTGGTCCTTGGCGGGATCGAGGCCGCGCAGCAAGGCGAATCCCTGGTCTGTCTGTCGCACCCGCGCGTAATGCCCGGTGGCGATTCTGTCTGCACCCAGGCGCATGGCGTGGTCGAGAAACGCCTTGAACTTGATCTCGGCATTGCACAGCACGTCAGGGTTTGGCGTGCGCCCGGCGGCGTATTCCTGGAGGAATTCGGCGAACACGCGCTCTTTGTATTCCGCGGCGAAATTGACCGCCTCGATGTCGATGCCGATGCGGTCTGCCACGCTGGCCGCGTCGAGCCAGTCCTGACGGGAGGAGCAGTATTCGCTGTCATCGTCGTCCTCCCAGTTTTTCATAAACAGGCCCACCACGTTGTAGCCCTGTTGCTTCAACAGCCAGGCCGACACGGAGGAGTCCACGCCGCCGGATAGCCCGACCACCACGGTGCCGCGAGAAGAAGTCATCATGCGCAAATTGTAGAAACCCGTCGGGCTGGACGTTGACGGGCCACGGATTCAGAACACGCTCGGATCGGTCGAGATCAGATCCAGCGGATAGCGTTGCCCGCGCAGATAGTCCTCCACGCAGCGCAGCACCAATGGACTGCGATGGCGGCTGGTGCTGGCGCGCAGTGCGTCGACGTCCATCCACAGCGTGCGTACGATGCCGTCATCGAGTGCGCGCTGGGGGTCGGGGGCAGAAGCCAACCCGAAAAACGCAAGACGCAGGTAGCTCACATCCTGCACACCGTGCTCGGTGGTGCGCCTTGTGCGCGACAGATACACACCAACCAGCCCCAGTGGAGCGAACACCCGGCCGGTTTCCTCCAGCGCTTCACGCACCACGCCTTGCTGCGGGCTTTCACCCGCCTCCAGATGGCCCGCAGGCTGGTTCAGACGAAGACCGTCCGGTGTCTGTTCCTCCACCAGAAGGAAACGACCGTCTTGTTCAATCAGGGCGGCGACAGTCACGCGCGGGCGTGCAGTGAGATGTGGGAGCATGCTGAATCGGTGTTCGAAAGGTTGGGGAAGGAGCTTGGCAAGGCTGTTGGAAAATGCAAAAGTGTTTTCCGCGTGTCGGCCATTTGCGTCCGAGCAACCCTAGGGAAAACGCGAGATAATGCACAGCTTTGGTGAATCGGTCGAACAAACAGGGTTGTTGCAGGTCGTCGTCTATTGTGCGACTCGTGGTTCTCAACTGTTTTCAGACCTGAATAAAGAAGATTTCATAGGAGAGACTCCATGCGTATTGGCATTCCGGCAGAAACCCTGGCCGGCGAAGCCCGTGTTGCAGCAACACCGGAAACAGTCAAGAAGTTGGTCGCCCAGGGGCACTCCATCGCGATGCAGGCCAATGCCGGTGTGCACGCAGATGCACCGGATGCAGATTACATCGCCGCTGGTGCGACCATTGTCGGCCGTGACGAGGCGTTTGCTGCCGAGATGGTGTTGAAGGTGCGTCCGCCCACGGCGGATGAACTGGCCTTGATGAAGCCGGGTACCGTGCTGGTGGGCATGCTCGATCCGTTCAATGTCGATGGCCTCCATGCCATGACGGCCGCTGGCCTGACCGCCTTCGCTCTCGAAGCTGCCCCCCGTACCTCCCGGGCTCAGAGCATGGACGTGTTGTCCAGCCAGGCCAATATTGCCGGTTACAAGGCGGTCATCCTCGCGGCAAACATCTACCAGCGCTTCATGCCCATGCTGATGACGGCAGCCGGCACGGTCAAGGCGGCCCGTGTGGTGGTTCTGGGTGCGGGCGTTGCGGGTTTGCAGGCCATTGCCACCGCAAAGCGCCTCGGCGCCGTGATCGAGGCCTCCGATGTGCGGCCCGCGGTGAAGGAACAAGTGGAATCATTGGGCGCCAAATTCATCGATGTGCCATTTGAAACCGATGAGGAGCGCGATATTGCACAAGGCGTGGGCGGTTACGCGCGGCCCATGCCTGCAAGCTGGATGCAGCGCCAGGCTGCGCAGGTCGCCGAGCGGGTCAAGCAGGCCAATGTGGTGATTTCCACTGCGCTCATTCCCGGACGCCGCGCACCGGTGCTGATTACCGAAGACATGGTCAAGTCGATGAAACCGGGCTCGGTGATTATCGACATGGCAGCGGCGCAGGGCGGTAACTGCCCGTTGACCGAGGCGGGGAAAACCGTTGTCAAGCATGGTGTCACGCTGGTGGGTGAAACCAATCTGCCCGCCCTGGTTGCGGCGGATGCCTCAGCGCTTTATGCGCGCAATGTGCTCGATTTTCTCAAACTGGTGTTCGACAAGGAAAAGGGTTTTGTCGTCAACATGGAAGACGATATTGTCGCGGCCTGTCTGATGTGCCGCGACGGGCAACTGCTGCGCAAGACGGCCTGAATCGCAACGAGCAATCCATTCCGATCGAAGACGAAGGACTCTGAACCATGCATGAAATCTCTCCCCTGGTGATCAACTTCACCATTTTTGTTCTGGCCATCTATGTCGGCTATCACGTGGTCTGGAATGTCACGCCGGCATTGCATACGCCGCTCATGGCGGTGACCAATGCCATTTCCGCCATCATCATTGTCGGGGCCATGCTTGCCGCCGCGCTGACCGTCACTCCGCTGGGCAAGGTGATGGGGACTCTGGCCGTTGCTCTGGCTGCGGTGAATGTGTTTGGCGGGTTTCTTGTGACCCGGCGCATGCTGGCCATGTTCAAGAAGAAAACCGGCGAAAAAAAATAATAGACATCCCAACGGCTCACTGACGCGGTTGTGGTGAACGCAATGCCATTCAAATCATTTCGACACACCAAGCTCCGCGTGCAGCACCAAGGAATCAAGGTATGACTCTCAGTATGAATCTGGTCACCCTGCTGTATTTGCTGGCAGCGGTCTTTTTCATTCAGGCGCTCAAGGGGTTGTCCCATCCGACAACCAGCCGACGCGGGAATGTGTTCGGCATGGTCGGCATGGGGATCGCTGTCCTCACCACGGTTGCGCTGATTATCAAAATCGGTGGGGACGCCGGTACGCTGGGCCTGAGTTATGTGCTCCTCGGGCTGGTGGTCGGTGGCGGGATTGGCGCGGTCATGGCCAACCGGGTTGAAATGACCAAAATGCCGGAACTCGTGGCCTTCATGCACAGCATGATCGGCCTGGCAGCGGTGTTCATTGCCGTTGCGGCCGTGGCAGAACCGCATGCCTTTGGCATCGTTCAGGCAGCGGGAGATCCGCTGCCGGCGGGCAATCGCGTTGAACTGTTCATTGGCACCATCATCGGCGCCGTGACTTTCAGCGGCTCCGTCATTGCCTTCGGCAAATTGTCCGGACGCTACAAGTTCCGGCTGTTTCAGGGCGCGCCTGTGCGTTTTCCAGCCCAGCACTGGGTGAATCTGATCATTGGCCTGGCCGCAGTGGCCTGTGGCATCTGGTTTTTTGCCACGTTGTCGTGGACGCCATTTCTCATCATGATGGCGCTGGCGTTTGTTCTGGGCGTGCTGATCATTATTCCGATCGGCGGTGCCGACATGCCGGTGGTCGTGTCCATGCTCAACAGTTACTCCGGCTGGGCGGCTGCAGGCATTGGTTTTTCGCTCGAGAACAATATGCTCATCATCGCCGGATCGCTGGTTGGGTCGTCAGGTGCGATTCTGAGCTACATCATGTGCAAGGCGATGAATCGGTCGTTCATCAGCGTGATTCTGGGTGGCTTTGGCGCGGAGGCGTCAGGCAGCGGGGCGCAAACCCAGCAGCGCGCGGTCAAGTCGGGCAGCGCAGATGACGCCGCATTCCTGCTGTCGAATGCCGAAACCGTGATTATCGTCCCGGGATATGGCCTGGCGGTCGCACGCGCACAGCATGCCGTCAAGGAACTCGCGCAGAAACTCACCGAACACGGCGTGCAGGTGAAATATGCCATTCACCCGGTGGCTGGTCGCATGCCCGGCCATATGAATGTGCTGCTCGCAGAAGCCGAAGTCCCGTACGATCAGGTTTTTGAGATGGACGACATCAACCCCGAATTCGGGCAGGCGGACGTGGCGGTGATTCTTGGCGCCAACGATGTGGTCAATCCCGCAGCCAAAACCGATCCAAAATCACCGATTGCCGGCATGCCGATTCTCGAGGCCTACAAGGCGAAAACGGTGATCGTGAACAAGCGTTCGATGGCGGCTGGATATGCTGGTCTGGACAATGAATTGTTTTACATGGACAAGACCATGATGGTCTTTGGCGATGCGAAGAAGGTGGTCGAGGACATCACCAAGGCGATCGAGTAATTCATGAAAACACTTTGCCGAGTTTGATGGCTCCACTTTGAAAGGCCCGTTTGATACGGGCTTTTTTATTTGTTGTTCTGTCGTATGATCTGCATCGTTTCAACTTTCAATGCAGGAGCAGACACACATGGCAACCTATAAAGAATTGCAGTCACAAATCGAAGCGCTCAAACAACAGGCCGAGGCCCAGCGCAAGGCGGAAATTGCGGCAGTGGTGGCGGATATTCGCGCAAAAATGGACGAATACGGCATTACCCTTGCCGATCTCGGCTCGCGCCGTGCCGGTGCGTCTTCCAAAGGGTCGACGGTTGCACCCAAATATCGCAATGCACAAACCGGGGAAACCTGGACCGGGCGCGGAAAGATGCCGCGCTGGCTGCAAAATGCTGTCGACAGCGGCAAGAGCAAGGAATCCTTCCTGATTTGATCTGCAGATTTCATCATCTGCCGCCGCTCGGTTGCGGCGCAGCGGAACCAATGACAAAGACCGGGGACTTCCCCGGTTTTTGTCATTGGTGCTTTCGTTCTGACATGACGATTACAAGTTGCAGCGCCATGGGTGATGGAAAATGACGAGCATAGAGACTCATTTTGATGAGCGATGCGATGAACGATTGCAAAATTCCAAACTGGGCAGCACGGAGTGGCTGGTGGGGGCGCCTGCAACCGGCCGAGAAGGTGCGCGTGGTTTCCGAAGTGTCTTACCAGACTGTGCGCAGCGGAGAGCCACTGCAGCGTTACGGTATGCCCGCTCTGCATTGGATTGGCGTGATGTCCGGTCTCGCCAAATTCAACGTCACGACGGTGAGCGGAAAGCCGCTGGTCTATTCCGGTATTGGCGCCGGGGGCTGGTTTGGCGAAGGAACATTGATGCGCCAGGGGGTCTGGCGTTATCAGGCTCTCGCCATTCGAGATTGCGAACTGGCGCTGGTTCCCCGGGAGACGTTTCTCTGGCTGCTGGATCGGAATATCGGTTTCAGCCATTATCTGCTGCAGCAACTCAATGACCGCCTGGAACTGATGACTCTGCAGGCATTGGATGATCATCAGGGCGGCGCGGAATCCATTGTTGCACGCACGCTGCGCCATTTGTTTCATCCCCTGGCTGGGGCGAATGGTGGGGCACTGCGGGTAACCCAGTCGGAAATCGGGCAACTTTGCAATTTGTCTCGCCAACGGGTGAATCAGGCGTTTCAGCGGCTGGAGACCGACGGTGTGTTGCGCTTGCAGTACGGCGGGGTCGAAATTCTCGATCAGAACAAGTTGCGCGCCTGGGAGTTTCGCTGCCTGAATGCACGAAACGGCACAAAGCCGCCCAGGGAGCCCGTTGAGTCCGCTGATGTGGTGTGCACCAGCGCAGGGGCGGATGTGGCGTGAACAGGTCCTAATCTTCCGCCGCGATTGCGCCGGGCGTCAGAACAAGTGCCAGTTCCGCTGAGCCGCCTGGGTGGGGGACGCGCGGGTAGGGCGGCTTGGGCCAGTGCCACAGACGGGCCGGAAAGACTGCACGCATTGCCAGAATGTCGCAGTGGTAGGGCGGGCCTTCAATCTTGCCCTCGGCAGCGCCCGATTTGGCGGCCTGCATGAACAGGGCAAAGAGTCGGCCCTGTGGCTGCAGCCAGCGATGCAGGCGCTGCGCGTACTGGGCCCAGTCGTCCGGGTAGAGCGCGCACAGACAGGTCTGCTCCCAGATGGCATCGAACGCTTGCGGCGCATCCCATTGCCGCACATCGGCCTGCAGCACCGTCGCCTGCAAACCGCGCTCGCGCAAGCGCTGCCTGAGTCGATCGACCGCCTCCTGCGCATAGTCCAGCGCCGTGACCTCGAAACCGGCGGTGGCCAGATGCACGACTTCATGGCCCGCACCGCACCCCGGAACCAGGATGCGGCACGGCCGTAATTCGCCAGAGGCCAGGCAGTGCAGCAGATGGGGATGAACGCCGCCGCGATCCCATCCAGTCGTGTGCGTGCGGAAACGTTCGTTCCAGAATTCGACGGTGGGTCCGGGCATGTGTGGCAATGTTCCAAGAATGGTCTGCGATGCTACTGCCCCGTGGTTTGGCGTGGTTCGGCAGGCAGATCGGGAAATCCCTAGAATGGCCTGCTGTTTTGAGCGCAGACTGCCCGTCTGAAGTCTTGACGGTGCGTTGCAACGTCGTCCTTGAAAGCCACTTTCACAAATCCCATGCCCGTGTCGCCCGCCCCGGCCATCGTTCAGATCGACGCGCTCGATTTTGGCTATGGCGAGCGCCTGATTCTGCGCAACATCGACATGACCATTCATCCCGGTCAAGTGGTCGCAGTCATGGGCGCCTCGGGAGGCGGCAAGACCACGCTGCTGCGGCTGATCAGCGGGCAGGTCAAGCCGCAGCGCGGTTCGGTGCGGTTCGAGGGGCAGGATCTGGCCGGCGCCGATCAAAACCAGATCTTTGCCATGCGACGGCGCATGGGCATGCTGTTCCAGTTCGGCGCGCTGTTCACGGACATGCGTGTGTTCGACAACGTGGCATTTCCGCTGCGCGAACACACCGATCTTCCGGCATCGATGATCCGCGACCTGGTGCTGATGAAGCTCAACGCGGTCGGCCTGCGCGGCGCGCGCGACCTCTATCCGGCCGAGCTCTCGGGCGGCATGGCGCGGCGCGTGGCCATGGCCCGGGCCATCGCACTCGATCCTGCGCTGGTGATGTATGACGAACCGTTTGCCGGCCTCGATCCCATTTCGCTTGGCATCTCGGCCCGGTTGATCCGCAGCCTCAACGACGCGCTCGGCTTGACCAGCATCGTGGTGTCGCACGATGTCGAGGTGACTTTCGACATCGCCGATTATGTCTACATCCTCGGCAACGGCAGTCTGATTGCCCACGGCACGCCGCAACAGATGCGCGAGAGCGCCGATCCGCTGGTGCATCAGTTCGTGCGGGGCGAGCCGGACGGTCCGGTGCACTTTCATTACCCCGCGGCGGCCATCGACGACGATTTCCTGCGCGCGGCAGCGGGGCACGGAGGGCGCGCGTGATGGTCACGGACAGACTGGTCTCCATCGGCGCCGCAACGCGCAAGCTGTTGAGCGATCTTGGCTACGCGGCCCGGCTGTTCGCCCGGCTGCTGCTGTTGGTCGGCCGCGTGTTCATGCGCCCGAGTCTGCTGATTCAGCAGATGTATTTTCTCGGCAATCTGTCGCTGGTCATCATTGCCGTGTCCGGGCTGTTCGTCGGCTTCGTGCTTGGGCTGCAGGGTTACTACACCCTGTCGCGCTACGGTTCATCGAGCGCACTCGGGGTGCTGGTGGCCCTGTCGCTGGTGCGTGAACTCGGGCCGGTGGTCACGGCCCTGCTGTTTGCCGGCCGTGCCGGCACCTCGCTCACAGCCGAGATCGGCCTGATGAAAGCGGGCGAGCAGATTGCGGCCATGGAAATGATGGCGGTCGATCCGGTGGTGCGCGTGCTCGCGCCGCGGTTCTGGGCGGGGGTCATCGTGATGCCCCTGCTGGCGGCTGTGTTCAGCGCGGTGGGCATCATGGGCGGCTATGTGGTTGGCGTGGTGATGATCGGCGTGGACGCCGGGCAATTCTGGTCGCAGATGCAAAGCGGGGTCGATGTGTTCAAGGACGTTGGCAACGGAGTCATCAAGAGTGTGGTGTTCGGCTTGGCGGTCACTTTCGTTGCGCTGTTGCAAGGCTGGCGCAGCCAGCCCACGCCGGAAGGCGTTTCGCGCGCCACGACGCGCACCGTCGTCATCGCGTCGCTGGCGGTGCTGGCACTGGATTTCGTGCTGACCGCCATGATGTTCAGCACCTGAGGGCATGAGGCCCTGGAGTTGTCGCAAATGAATCAACGAAAAATCGATCTCTGGGTGGGTATTCTGGTCGTGCTGGGCGCGGCGGCCCTGCTGTTCCTGGCGCTCAAGGCGGGCAACCTGTTGCAGATCAATTGGGGGCCGACCTATTCAGTGACAGCGCGGTTCGACAACATTGGCGGGCTGAAGGCGGATGCTCCTGTCAAGAGCGCAGGTGTGGTCGTCGGGCGGGTGACCTCCATCAGCTTCGACAATCAGACCTTCCAGGCCGATGTGCACATGGCCATTGACCAGCGGTTCAAATTTCCGGTCGATACCTCGGCCAAGATCCTCACAGCCGGACTGCTCGGCGATCAGTACGTCGACTTCAGCCCCGGCGGCAGTGAGAAAAATCTCACCAATGGTTCAGTCATCCGCAACACCCAGTCGGCCGTGGTGCTGGAAAACCTGATCGGCCAGTTTCTCTACAACAAGGCTGCATCCAGCGGCGCGGGGGACAGCAAATGAAGCAACTCACCCGTCTTCTGCCCGTGCTGGCGCTGGCTGCGCTGGGCGGCTGTGCCACGCACAATCCGCAAGACCCGCTCGAACCCTACAACCGCGCGATGTTCACCATCAACGACAAGGTGGACCGGGCTGTGCTCAAGCCAGTTGCGACCGGGTACAAGGACATCACGCCGACGCCCATCCGTCACGGTGTCACCAACTTCTTCGGCAATTTCGGCGATGTGTGGTCGATGACCAATGATTTTCTGCAGGGCAATGTGCACGATGGCCTGAGCACCTTCATGCGCGTGGGCGTCAACTCGGTGTTCGGGCTGTTCGGGACCCTGGACATCGCGACCGAAATGGGCATCTACAAGCATCCCAACGATTTTGGCCTCACTTTGGCGCGCTGGGGTGTGGGCTCTGGGCCGTATGTGGTGCTGCCGTTCTACGGTCCGAGCACGGTGCGCGATGCAGCGGGCACCGGCGTGTTCCTCGCCTACGGGCCGACTGCCCAGGTCAGCCCGCCCAGCGCGAGTTACGGTGCGCTGGCATTGAATCTGGTGAACACCCGTGCCAATCTGCTCGACGCCTCCAATCTGTTCGACCAGATTTCGCTCGACCCTTATGTTTTCACCCGCAGTGCCTACGAACAACGCCGCAAGTCGCAGGTTGAGGAGGTGCGCGACCGCCCCTTCATCGATCTGGGCGAGCCCAATCCTCTGGCCAAGTACAGCTACGGCCCGGAGAATGGTGGCATCCCCGGTACGTCACCCGCGATGCCTGCAGTCGCCGCGAGCACTCCAAAGACAGGCGACGCCGCCCCTTGAATCTGCGCGCTGTCATCCTGCGGGGTGACCGGCCGTTAATCGATCACAACACCAACACTGGAGTACCTCCCATGCTTCGACGCCTCTTCATGGCTTTTTCCCTGTCCTCGGTTGCGCTGATCGCGGGCCTGCCTGCGGCTGCCCATGCGGCCGATGCGCTGACCCCGCCGCAACTGATCGAGACCATGTCCAACGAGATCATTCGCGACGTGCAACAAGACCCGAAGCTGCGCACCGGCAATCCCGAAGTGGTGATGCAGTTTGTCGAAACCAAAATCCTGCCGAATGTGGATTTCCAGAAAATCACCCAGAGCGCGGTTGGCCGCTACTGGCGTGAAGCCACGCCCGCGCAGCGCGCGGCACTGGAACAGCAGTTCAAGCAGCTGCTGGTCTACACCTATGCTGGCGCGGTCAAGCAGATCAAGGATCAGAAGGTCAAGCTGCTGCCGTACCGCGAGCCTGCCAATGCGCAGGACGTGACCGTGCGCACCCGCGTGATCAACAACGGCGAGCCTCTGCAACTCGACTATCGCCTGGAAAACACCCCGGCTGGCTGGAAGATCACCGATGTCAATGTGATGGGCATCTGGCTGGTCGACAACTATCGCAGCGTGTTTGCGCAGGAAATCGGGCAGAAGGGCATCGACGGTCTGATCGCCACGCTGAAAGAAAAGAATCAGACCCTGGCCCAGGCCAAGACGGCCGGCTGATTCTGCGGTCATCACCATGCCTTTGTTCGCTCTGCCTGCTGAATTGACGCTGAACACCGCGACCGCGGTGCGGCGTCAGGCGCTATCGGCGCTGGCGGCGCAAGCCACCCCCTGGGAAATCGATGCCAGCGCGCTGCAGACCTTCGATTCCGCAAGTCTTGCCCTGCTGCTCGAATTGCGTCGTGCCGCGCCACAGCAAACCCTGCAGGTCCGCGGCGTGCCCCGGCGTCTGGCCGATCTGGCGCGAGCCTACGGACTGGATTTCCTCATCACCCCGGTCACCGCGCAGCCCTGATCGTGCTTTCTGCGCCGGTGCGACGCGATGCCTTGCATCGTCCCTCCGGCGCTTTCTGTTGTCTCCATGACCTCTACTGCAGCAGTTTCCTTTGATCATGTCGAGAAGCGCTATGGCCAGCACACTGCGGTCGACGGCGTCGTGCTCGACATTGCCGAAGGAGAGTTTTTCGGCTTGCTTGGCCCCAATGGTGCGGGCAAGACCACGCTGATCAGCATGCTCGCCGGGCTCACCCGCCCCACGTCTGGCCGGGTGCTGGTGCAGGGCCATGACGTGCAACGCGATGCCGCCGCGGCACGTCGCCTGCTGGGCGTGGTGCCGCAGGAACTGGTGTTCGATCCGTTCTTTACGGTGCGTCAGGTGCTGCGCATCCAGTCGGGCTATTTCGGTTTCCGGCGCAACGACGCCTGGATCGACGAACTGCTGCACAACCTGGGACTCACCGCGCAGGCGGACAAGAACATGCGCGCGTTGTCGGGTGGCATGAAACGCCGCGTGATGGTGGCGCAGGCGCTGGTGCACCGCCCGCAGGTCATCGTGCTCGACGAGCCGACCGCCGGGGTCGATGTGGAACTGCGCCAGTCGCTGTGGGAGTTCATCGCCCGGCTCAACGCCGAAGGCCACACCGTGCTGCTGACCACGCACTACCTCGAAGAAGCCGAGGCGCTGTGCAAGCGCATTGCCGTGATCAAGCGCGGCAAGGTCGTGGCGCTCGACCGCACCGAAGCGCTGCTGCAGCGCTTTGCTTCGTCGGTGCTCTATTTCCGTTTGCTCAAGGGGCAACTGCCCGCAGAGATGGGCGTGGAACAGCAGGGCGGGCGCGTGGCGCTGCCTGTGCGTGGCGCAGAGGATGTGGAGCATCGACTGGCCGCGCTGCGCCAGGCGGGTTGCGAGATCGATGAGCTGGAGTTGCGCCGTGCCGATCTGGAAGACGTGTTTCTCGAACTGATCGGAGCCTCCAGATGACCGGACTGCAAACCCTGCTGCAAAAGGAATTGCAGCGTTTTCTCAAGGTGGGTTTCCAGACCGTGGCCGCCCCGGTGGTCACGGCGCTGCTGTATCTGCTGATCTTTTCGCATGCGTTCACCGCGCACATGCAGGTGTATGGCCATGTGCCGTACACCGCCTTCCTCATCCCGGGGCTGATGATGATGAGCGTGCTGCAGAACGCGTTTGCCAACACGTCGTCGTCGCTGATCCAGTCCAAGATCACCGGCAATCTGGTGTTCGTGCTGCTCTCGCCGCTCAAGCCCTGGGAACTGTTCGTCGCGTATGTGGGCGCCTCCGTGCTGCGCGGTCTGATTGTCGGGGCGGGCGTCTTGCTGGTCACGGTGTGGTTCGTGCCGCTGAGCTTTGTCTATCCGCTGTGGATTCTGGTGTTCGCCGTCCTGGGCGCGAGCATGCTGGGCGCACTGGGACTGATTGCAGGGATCTGGGCGGAAAAATTCGACCAGATGGCAGCGTTCCAGAACTTCATCATCACCCCGGCGACCTTTCTGTCGGGCGTGTTCTACTCGGTGCATACCTTGCCTGGCTTCTGGAAGGCTGCGTCGCACCTCAATCCGTTTTTCTATCTGATCGACGGCTTTCGCTATGGCTTCTTTGGCGCAGGCGATGTGTCGCCCTGGATCAGCCTGCTGGCGGCGATGCTCGGCAATCTGCTGTGCGGCGGCATCGCCATGATGATGCTGATGCGCGGCACCAAACTTCGAAATTGACCATGCCCCTGCCGACCCCCCAAGATCTTCACCGCTACATCGCCGACGGACTGGACTGCAGCCATCTGCAGGTCGAGGGCGATGGCCAGCATTTCTACGCCACCATCGTCAGTGCCGCGTTCGAGGGCCGCAGCCGGGTGCAGCGCCATCAACTGGTCTACGCCGCACTGGGAGAGCGCATGCGCGCGGAAATCCATGCGCTGTCGATGAAGACCCTCACCCCCCAGGAATTCGCGGCATTGCCGAACGCCTAAAATCGCCACTTTTTCGCACGCGCCGATGCGTGCCCGCCGTGCAGCCCATTCGCTGTCGGCACTAAGGTCGTCATGGACAAACTCAGAATTACCGGGCAGCGTGTGCTGCAGGGCGTGGTGCAGGCCAGCGGGGCGAAGAACGCCGCGCTGCCGCTGATGGCCGCCGCGCTGCTGACCGCAGAGCGCGTGCACCTGCACAACGCGCCGCAACTCATGGATGTGCGCACCCTGGCCAAACTGCTGCGCAGCCTGGGCGTGCGGGTCGAACAGGAGGGCGGCGACATCCATCTCGACGCCGCGGCAGTAAACCACTTCGAGGCGTCGTACGACCTGGTCAAGACCATGCGCGCGTCGATTCTGGTGCTCGGGCCGCTGCTGGCGCGGTTTGGCCAGGCGCGGGTGAGTCTGCCCGGCGGCTGCGCCATTGGCGCGCGTCCGGTCGATCAGCACATCAAGGGGCTGCAGGCGCTGGGCGCGCAGATCGAGGTGGAGCATGGCTATATCGTTGCCCGCGTCAGCACACCGTCGGGGCGCCTGCGCGGCGCGCGCATCACCACCGACATGGTGACCGTGACCGGGACCGAGAACCTGATGATGGCCGCCGCGCTGGCCGAGGGCGAGACCCTGATCGACAACGCCGCGCGCGAGCCCGAGATCATCGATCTGGCCAATCTGCTGCGTGGCATGGGGGCGCAGATCAGCGGCGATGGCAGCTCGCAGATCCGCATCCAGGGTGTGCAATCCCTGCAGGGAGTGGAGCACCGCATCATTCCCGATCGCATCGAGGTTGGCACCTTTCTGTGCGCGGCGCTGGCCACGCGGGGCGACATCACCGTGCAGGGCGCAGAGCCGACGCACCAGGATGCGCTGCTCGACAAGCTGCGCGAGGCCGGTGCCCACATCGACACCGGCGCCGACTGGATTCGCCTGCGCGCCGATGCGTTGCCGGGCGGACGTCCGCGCGCGGTCTCGGTGCGCACCACCGAATACCCGGGGTTCGCCACCGACATGCAGGCGCAATTCATGGCGGTGAACTGTCTGGCAGACGGCGCGGCGCGCATGACGGAGACCATTTTCGAGAACCGCTTCATGCATGTGCAGGAGCTGGTGCGGCTGGGCGCGCAGATCGACATCGACGGCCACACCTGCGTGGTGCGTGGCGTGCCGCAGCTCTCTGGCGCCAACGTCATGGCCACCGACCTGCGCGCTTCGGCCGGGCTGGTGGTGGCCGGGCTGGCAGCCGAAGGGCAGACACAGATCGACCGCATCTACCACCTCGATCGCGGCTATGACGCCATGGAAGTGAAACTGCGCGAACTGGGCGCGGACATCGAGCGCATCAAGACATCTCCCGGAGGCTGACCGCATGCTGACCCTCGCCCTGTCCAAGGGACGCATTTTCGAAGACACCCTGCCCATGCTCGCGCGCGCGGGCATCACGGTGTCGGGCGATCCCGAGTCCACCCGCAAGCTCATTCTGCCGACCAACCGGCCCGATGTGCGCGTGGTGCTGGTGCGCGCCAGCGACGTGCCCACCTATGTGCGCTACGGCGGCGCCGACATCGGCGTGGCAGGGCTGGACGTGCTGCGCGAATACTTCGCCGGCAATGGCGCGGACGGCGTCTACCTGCCGGTTGATCTGGGCATCGCCCGCTGTCGGCTGAGCGTGGCGGTGCGCAAGGATTTCGACTACGCCGCGCAGGTGAAACAGGGCGCCCGGCTGCGTGTGGCGACCAAGTATGTCCACCTGGCGCGCGAGCATTTCGCCACCAAGGGCGTGCATGTCGATCTGGTCAAGCTCTACGGCTCGATGGAACTCGCCCCGCTCACCGGGCTTGCCGATGCCATCGTCGATCTGGTGTCCACCGGCGGCACGCTCAAGGCCAACGGGCTGGTCGAGGTCGAGCACATCATGGACATTTCCGCGCGGCTGATCGTCAACCAGGCCGCGCTCAAAACCCGCACCGCGCTGCTCAAGCCGCTGATCGACCAACTGCGCCTGGCCGCGCAACCCGCCGAGGAGACCGCCGCATGAATGCCCCGCTCCAAGCCCTGCAGCTGCGCAGGCTCGACGCCACCGCCGCCGACTTCGAGACGCAGTACCGTGCGCTCTTCGCGCGCATGGCGGAAGAAAACGCCGAGATCGACTCACGCGCTGCCGATATCCTGCGCGATGTGCAGAGCAGGGGCGATGCCGCAGTGCTGGACTACACCCGCCGCTTCGACCGCCTCGACGTCCCCGACATGGCTGCGCTCGAGATCGGCCAGGCCGAGCTGCACGCCGCGCTCGCCGCCATCCCCGCAGAGCAGCGCAGCGCGCTCGAGGTCGCGGCAGACCGCGTGCGCCGCTATCACGCGCACCAAATGCAGCAAGTCGGGCAGAGCTGGGAATACCGCGACGCAGACGGCACGCTGCTCGGGCAGAAGGTCACCCCGCTCGACCGCGTCGGCATCTACGTGCCGGGCGGCAAGGCGGCGTACCCGTCTTCGGTGCTGATGAACGCGATTCCGGCGCATGTCGCCGGGGTGGACGAGATCATCATGGTCGTGCCCACCCCGGGCGGCGAGCGCAATCCGCTGGTGCTGGCCGCCGCCGCGGTCGCCGGGGTGAGCCGCGCGTTTGCCATCGGCGGCGCGCAGGCGGTGGGCGCACTCGCCTACGGCACGGCGACCGTGCCCGCGGTGGACAAAATCGTCGGCCCCGGCAATGCGTACGTTGCGGCGGCCAAGCGCCGGGTGTTCGGCGTGTGCGGCATCGACATGATCGCAGGCCCCTCCGAAATCCTGGTGCTCGCGGACGGCAGCACCCCGCCCGACTGGGTGGCGATGGACCTGTTCAGCCAGGCCGAGCACGACGAGCTGGCGCAAAGCATTCTGCTGTGCCCGGACGCGGCCTATCTCGATGCGGTGGCCGCGGCCATCCACCGCCTGCTGCCCGAGATGCCGCGCCGTGACATCATCACCGCGTCGCTCAACGGCCGCGGCGCGTTGATCCGCGTGCGCGACATGGCGCAGGCATGCGAGCTGGCCAACCGCATCGCACCCGAGCATCTCGAAATCTCCGCGCGCGATCCGCGGCAATACGTCCCGGCGCTCAAGCATGCCGGGGCGCTGTTCCTC
This sequence comes from Thiomonas sp., assembly GCA_023255715.1. Classification (GTDB taxonomy): domain Bacteria; phylum Pseudomonadota; class Gammaproteobacteria; order Burkholderiales; family Burkholderiaceae_C; genus Thiomonas. The sequence goes on along the minus strand of JAGDVQ010000171.1, from coordinate 15,281 downwards.
GGCGCCTACACATCCGAGTCGCTCGGCGACTATTGCGCCGGACCCAACCATGTGCTGCCCACTTCGGGGACGGCGCGGTTTTCGTCGCCGCTCGGGGTGTATGACTTCATCAAGCGCTCCAGCCTCATCGAGGTCAGCCGCGAAGGCGCGCAGACCCTGGGGCGGATTGCCAGCGTGCTGGCCCACGGCGAGCGCCTGACCGCGCATGCCCGCGCCGCCGAGCTGCGGCTGGAGGCCGGCAAGTGAACGCTGCGCAAGGCCAAACGCAACGAGCGCGCGCTGCGCTCGCAGCGCCACGCGTGGCGCGGAGGACCGCCGAATGAGCCGCTACTGGAGCCGCATCGTCCACGAGCTGACGCCGTACGTGCCGGGCGAGCAGCCCAAGATCGACGGGCTGATCAAGCTCAACACCAATGAGTGCCCCTACGCCCCGAGCGACAGGGTGCTGCAGGCGATCGCGGCGCAGACCTCGGCCGATCTGCGGCTCTACCCCGACCCGCAGGCCAGCAGCCTGCGCGCGGCGATTGCGCGGTTTCACGGCCTGCGGCCAGAGCAGGTGTTCGTCGGCAATGGTTCGGACGAGGTGCTGGCGCACGCGTTCATGGCGCTGCTGCGGCACGACGCCCCGCTGCTGCATCCGGACATCTCCTACAGCTTCTATCCGGTCTATGCGCGGCTGTACGGCATCGCCACGCGCGACATCCCGCTGCGCGCCGATTTTTCCATCGCGGTCGACGATTACCTGCAAGCGGGCGGCAACGGCGGCATCATCTTCCCCAATCCCAACGCGCCCACCGGCATGGCGCTGCCGCTGGCCGAGGTCGAGCGGCTGCTCGCCGGCAACCCCGATTCGGTCGTCGTGGTCGATGAAGCCTATGTCGATTTCGGCGCGCAGACCGCGGCCAGCCTGATCGACCAGTATCCGCAACTGCTGGTGATCCGCACCCTGTCCAAGGCCTGGGCGCTGGCCGGGCTGCGCGTGGGCTATGCGCTGGGCCACCCCGACCTGATCGAGGCGCTGGCCCGGGTGAAGGACAGTTTCAATTCCTACCCGCTCGACCGCCTGGCACTCGCGGGCGCCGAAGCCGCGCTGGGAGATACCGTGTGGTTGCAGCAGACCCGTGAACGCATCACCCGCAGCCGCACGCAGCTCACCGCGGGGCTGCAGGCGCGCGGCTTCGAGGTGCTGCCGTCGCAGGCGAACTTCGTGTTCGCGCGTCACCCGGCGCATTCCGGCGCGCAGCTGGCCGCGCAGTTGCGCGAGCGCCGCATTCTGGTGCGGCAGTTCGCTCGTCCGCAGCGCATCGCCGACTTCCTGCGCATCACCATCGGCACGCCCGCGCAGTGCGATGCGCTGCTTGCCGCGCTGGACACCCTGATCGCGGCGCAGCCGCCCGCTGCGCGCTGACGTTACGATTGCGCCTGTTCACGCCGTTACCGCCCATCCCCATGCGCACTGCCCAGGTTTCCCGCAATACCGCCGAGACGCAGATCTCCGTGTCCATCAATCTTGACGGAACGGGCGTGTCCAGGCTGTCCACGGGTGTTGGATTTTTCGATCACATGCTCGACCAGATCGCGCGGCATGGCCTGATCGACCTCGACGTCCAGGCGAAGGGAGACCTGCACATCGACGCGCACCATACCGTGGAAGACGTGGGCATCACCCTCGGTCAGGCGCTGGCGCGCGCTGTCGGCGACAAGAAGGGCATCCGCCGCTATGGCCACGCCTATGTGCCGCTCGACGAGGCCCTGAGCCGCGTGGTCATCGACTTCTCCGGCCGCCCCGGGCTGATCTGGCATGTGCCGTTCACCCGCGCGATGATCGGCGAGTTCGATGTCGATCTGGCGCGCGAGTTCTTCCAGGGCCTGGTCAACCACGCCGCGATCACTGTGCATGTCGACAATCTGCGCGGCGACAATTCGCATCATCAGTGCGAGACCGTGTTCAAGGCCTTCGGCCGCGCGTTGCGTGCCGCCGCCGAGCCCGATTCCCGCATGGGCGAAGTGATTCCTTCCACCAAGGGTTCGCTGTAATTTTTTCTCTCGCCTGACCCGAACCGATGAAACGAGTTGCCGTTGTGGACTATGGCATGGGCAATCTGCGCTCGGTGTCGCAAGCCGTGGCGCACGTGGCCTCGGGAACCGATTTCGAGGTGGTCGTCACAGCCGACCCCGCCGTGGTGCGCGCCGCCGATCGTGTGGTGCTGCCGGGGCAGGGCGCCATGCCCGACTGCATGCGCGAACTGCGCGAGTCCGGCCTGCAGCAGGCCGTGCTCGAAGCGGCAGCAAGCAAGCCGCTGTTCGGTGTCTGTGTGGGCATGCAGATGCTGCTCGATCACAGCACCGAAGGCCATGTGGACGGCCTCGGGCTGATCCCCGGCCAGGTGCAGCGTTTTGAACTGCAAGACCAGACACAGCCCGACGGCAGCCGCTACAAGGTGCCGCACATGGGCTGGAATGCCGTCTGGCAAGGGCGCAGCGCCGCCGGCGCGGTGCATCCGATCTGGGCGCATGTGCCCGACGGCGCGGCGTTCTATTTCGTCCACAGTTATTACGCCGCGCCGCTGCACGGCGGCCACAGCGCGGGCGAAACCGAGTATGGCGTGCGTTTTGCCAGCGCCGTGGCGCGCGACAATCTGTTTGCCACCCAGTTCCACCCGGAAAAAAGTGCCGACGCCGGGTTGATGCTGTATCGCAACTTCCTGCACTGGTCGCCCTGAGGGCGCTGTGCCCCGCTTCTTCCTTCGAGACTCCTTTCTCTTTTTTCTCTGCCCTGACATCATGCTGCTCATTCCGGCAATCGACCTCAAGGACGGCCAGTGCGTTCGCCTCGAACAAGGTGAAATGCAAGGCGCGACGGTGTTCTCCAAAGATCCAGCAGCCATGGCGCGGCACTGGATCGACCAGGGTGCCGAGCGCCTGCATCTGGTCGATCTCAACGGCGCGTTTGCTGGCAAGCCGCGCAATGCCGAAGCCATTGCCTCCATCCTCGAGGAAGTCGGCGAAGAAATCCCGGTGCAGCTCGGCGGCGGCATTCGCGATCTGGACACCATCGAACGCTACCTCGACGAGGGCCTGAGCTATGTCATCATCGGCACCGCAGCGGTGAAAAGCCCCGGCTTCCTGCGCGATGCCTGCAGCGCCTTCGGCGGTCACATCATCGTCGGTCTAGACGCCCGCGACGGCAAGGTGGCGACCGATGGCTGGAGCAAGCTCACCGGCCATGAAGTCGTCGACTTGGCACGCAAGTTCCAGGACTACGGCATCGAGGGCGTGATCTACACCGACATCGGCCGCGACGGCATGCTCACCGGCATCAATATCGAGGCCACGGTACGGCTGGCCGAAGCGCTCGACGTGCCGGTGATCGCCTCCGGCGGCCTGTCGGGCATGTCCGACATCGAAAAGCTCTGCGAGGTCGAAAGCAGCGGGGTCGAAGGGGTGATCTGCGGTCGCTCCATCTACACCGGCGCGCTCGACTTCGCCGCGGCGCAGCGCTTTGTCACCAGCCGCTAGGCCGCGCATGCTGTTCAAGCGCATCATTCCCTGTCTCGACGTCAGCGGTGGCCGCGTGGTCAAGGGCGTCAACTTCGTCGGCCTGCGCGATGCGGGTGACCCGGTGGAAATCGCTGCGCGCTACAACGCGCAAGGTGCCGACGAACTCACCTTTCTCGACATCACGGCCACCAGCGACGACCGCGATCTGTTGCTGCACCAGATCGAGGCAGTGGCCTCGCAGGTGTTCATTCCACTGACTGTGGGCGGTGGCGTGCGCACCGTCGAGGATGTGCGCCGCCTGCTCAACGCCGGGGCGGACAAGGTCAGCTTCAACTCCGCCGCGGTGGCCAATCCGCAAGTCATTGCCGATGCCTCGGCCAAGTATGGCGCGCAGTGCATTGTCGTGGCCATCGACGCCAAGCGCCGCCCCGAAGGCCGCGGCTGGGAGGTCTACACCCACGGCGGCCGCAAGGCCACCGGGCTGGATGCGGTGCAATGGGCCGTCGACATGGTGCAGGCCGGCGCCGGTGAAATTCTGCTCACCAGCATGGACCGCGACGGCACCAAGGCCGGCTTCGATCTGGCGCTTACCCGCGCGGTGTCCGACGCGGTGAGTGTGCCCGTCATCGCCTCGGGCGGGGTCGGCAACCTCGAACATCTGGCCGCGGGATTTCTCGAAGGCCATGCCGACGCCGTGCTCGCCGCCAGCATCTTTCACTACGGCGAATACACCGTGGGGCAGGCCAAGCAGCATCTGGCCGCACGCGGGATCGCCATGCGCCCTGATCTGTCGCTTTGAACGTCCTGCACACCTTGCTAGGCTGGGCTGATGGCGCAGCAGCGTCACACTCGCGAACTAAACTGCACTCCATGAACTGGCTCGATCAAGTGAAGTGGGACGCGCGCGGCCTCGTCCCCGCCATTGCGCAGGATGTGCGCACCGGCCGCGTGCTCATGTTTGCCTGGATGAACCGCGAGGCGCTGGAACAGACGCACAAGCGCGGCGAAGCCGTGTATTGGTCGCGTTCGCGCCACAAGCTGTGGCACAAGGGAGAAGAATCCGGCCATGTGCAGACCGTGCGCGACATCCGCCTCGATTGTGATGGCGATGTCGTTCTGCTGCAGGTGGAGCAGGCCGGTGGCATTGCTTGCCATACCGGGCGGGAGTCCTGCTTTTTCAGCAGCCTCGATCACGACCGCTGGACCGTTGCCGATCCCGTGCTGAAAGACCCGGCGCAGATCTACGACCCGACACACACGCAAGCCGCATCGACCGAGCAGTCCGATTCCGGCGCAGCGCTGGAGAGGATCTACGCCACCATCGCCAGCCGCCGCGGGGCAGATCCGAACCAGTCGTACGTGGCGCGGCTGTTCCACAAGGGCGAGGACGCCATCCTGAAAAAAATCGGGGAAGAGGCCACAGAACTGGTCATGGCCGCCAAGGATGGGAACGCGGAAAAAATCCTCTACGAAACAGCCGATCTGTGGTTCCACAGCCTGGTCGCGCTGGCACAGCATGGTCTGACACCACGGCAGGTGCTTGCCGAACTTGAGCGCCGCGAGGGCCGCTCGGGTCTGGCCGAATTTGCTGCGCGACCCGGCAATTCCTGAGAATCAGCCATGAGCGACCCGCAAAACATCATCGATCCGGCCACTCCGCAGGACATGGAGAGTCTCAAGACCATCGCCCTGGCGGTCTATGTGTTGCAGGCGCTGAGTTTTTTCTGGGGCATCACTGCAGTCATCGGCGTGATCATCGATTATGTGAAACTCGAAGACGCGCGCGGCACCTGGGTGGAAAACCATCTGCGTTGGCAAATCCGCACGTTCTGGTGGGCGCTGATCTGGTCGGTGCTCGGCTTTGCGCTCATCTGGGTGTTCGGGCTGGGTTTTCTGGTGCTGGCCGTGGTGTATTTCTGGACCATTTATCGTGTGGTCAAGGGCTGGCTCAAGCTCACCGAGCGCAAAATGGTCCTGCCAACCCTGTAAAGCCTGGATCATCGCCATGACAGATTCCAACTGCATCTTCTGCAAAATTGCTGCCGGGCAGCTACCGGCAAAACTGCTGTACCAGGACGAGGACGTGATCGCCTTCCACGACATCCACCCTGCCGCACCTGTGCACTTTTTGATCATTCCCCGACTGCATCTATCGTCTTTATTCGATGTGGGTACTGAGCACACTGCCTTACTCGGTAAAATGATGCAGCTTGTACCCCGACTGGCACGTGAGCAGGGATGTGAAGAGGGCTTTCGCACCGTCATCAACACGGGTCAGAATGGAGGGCAGGAAGTGTTTCACCTGCACTTGCACGTCATGGGCGGCCCCCGTCCGTGGAAAAAACAGGCCCCTTAATTTTGCGGCGAAGGAGTAGATCATGGGCTCATTGAGCATTTGGCACTGGCTGATCGTGCTGGTCATTGTGATGATGGTGTTTGGCACCAAGAAACTGAAGAACATGGGCTCCGACCTCGGTTCCGCGGTCAAGGGCTTCAAGGACGGCATGCGCGACGCCAGTGCGGACGACAAACCGGCCGAGGCGGACAAGCAACTCGCTGCCGAAACCAGCGCCAAAAAGGAAACCATCGACGTCCAGGCCAAAGAGAAGTCGTCTACCTGATCGCCACATCGACCTGCTGGCCGGCAGCAATGCCGGCTTTTTGTTCCTGCAGACCGCTTGTGCACGCATCGCGTTTCCTTCTCGACTGACTGCCCATGTTTGACATCGGAATGTCCGAAATCGGCCTGATCGGCGTGGTTGCGCTGGTCGTGCTCGGGCCGGAGAAACTGCCGCGTGTGGCCCGCACCGCCGGCAATCTGCTGGGACGCGCGCAGCGCTATCTGGCAGATGTCAAGGCCGAGGTCAATCGCCAGATCGACCTGGAAGAACTGCGCAATGTGAAGTCGTCTCTGGAGACCGCTGCGCAGGACATGAAAAAATCCGTGACCGAGAACGTCGCAGAAGTGCAGGGCAGCTTTGATGATGCATGGAAAGAAGCCACGAGTGGCCTGACCAGCGGGACCGAGCCGTCGATCTCCGATGGTTTCTCCGCGCCCAGCCTGCCCAGTCCGGACTACCCGTCCAAGAAGCGCAAGAAGCTCTCGGGCAATACGGTTCCGCAGTGGTACCGCCGACAGGCACGTGTGCGCACGCAGGCGCTGTCGGGCGCAGCGCGCATGGCGCGCTACCGTGTCAAGCGCTGATGCGGTGTTGTCGCGGCGGCGTGTTTCGCGTGTTCCAACCCATTTTTGTTAGCGAGTGCATCGCCCGTGTCTGATTCCAAAAAAACAGTGACACCGGACAGCCCCGAGGCCGAACAGCCGTTCATCTCGCATCTGATCGAACTGCGCAACCGGCTCATCCGGGCCATTGCCGCTGTCGCAGTGGTGTTCATCGTGCTGTCGATCTACCCGGGGCCGTCAGGTTTGTTCGATCTGCTGTCGCACCCGCTCATCGCCCATCTTCCGAAGGGCTCGACGATGATTGCCATCGGGGTGATCTCGCCGTTTGTCGTCCCCATCAAGGTGACCTTGCTGGTGGCCTTCATGATTGCCTTGCCCGCCGTGCTCTATCAGGTGTGGGCCTTTGTGGCGCCCGGCCTTTACACTCACGAGAAGCGACTGGTCATGCCGCTGATCATCAGCAGCACGCTGCTGTTCTACATGGGTGTGGCGTTCTGCTATTTCTTTGTCTTTGGGCGCTTGTTCACCTTCATTCAGGGTTTTGCTCCCAAGGTGATCACAGCGGCGCCAGACATCGAGGCTTACCTGAGCTTCATGCTGACCATGTTCATGGCGTTCGGCACGGCTTTTGAAGTCCCGGTGGTGCTGATGGTGCTGGTGCGCTTCGGTCTGGTGACGGTCGAGCAGCTCAGGTCCTGGCGCAGCTACTTCATTGTGGTGGCCTTCATCGTGGCGGCCATCGTTACACCGCCAGATGTGGTCTCGCAGACTTCGCTTGCGCTCTCGATGATTCTGCTGTTCGAAGTGGGCATTCTGGCAGCAAAGTATCTGGTGAAGTATTCGGCCCCTCCGTCCGACGAAGAAAAGGACGCGCAGTCCACCGCTTCCTGACGCCTGCGCTGTTTACGGCAGTATGCCGTCGCTGTCTTCTGCTGCTGGAGCCTGGCTCAGGTTTTGCGGACGCGTGCCGATGCGGACCACCACGGTTTGCGGCTTGCCATCGCGCAGCACCTGAATCGCCGTCTGACTGCCGGGCTTGAGCGCGGCCACCGCGTTGAGCAGTTGCCCGGTGTTCTCCACGGGCTTGCCCGCGACATCCAGCACCACGTCGCCCGGCTTGACGCCGGCCTGATCCGCCGGGCCCTGGCGCAGCACCCCGATGATGACCACGCCTTCCGGACGCGGCAGGTTCAGGCTGCGGGCGAGCTGGTCGGTCACGTCCTGTGGCTCCACGCCGATCCATCCCCGCACGACCTGTCCAGTCGTGATGAGCTGTTGCATCACGTTGCGCGCGGTGGAGACTGGCACGGCAAAGCCGATGCCCAGCGAGCCACCGCTGCGCGAAAAGATGGCCGTGTTGATGCCGATGAGATTGCCGTTGGCATCGACCAGTGCGCCACCCGAGTTGCCCGGATTGATGGCGGCGTCGGTCTGGATGAAATTCTCGAAGGTATTGATGCCAAGCTGCGTGCGGCCCAGGGCGCTGATGATGCCCTGCGTCACCGTCTGGCCCACCCCGAAGGGATAGCCGATGGCCAGCACCACATCGCCCACGCGGGCAGTCGCATCATTGCCGAAGGTGATGACGGGAAGCGCGTCCAGCTGGATGCGCAACACGGCCAGATCGGTGTCGGGGTCGCGTCCCACCAGCCTGGCCTTGGCTTCGCGACCATCGGCCAGCGTGACTTCGATCTGATCGGCGCCTTCAACGACGTGGTTGTTGGTGAGGATGTAGCCGTCCGGGCTGACGATCACGCCAGAACCCAGTCCCACCGTGGGTTGGCGATTGCCCTGAAACTGGCGCCGCCAGGGGTCCAGCCCCGGCACGCGGCGCGGCGTCTTGGATGTGGTGATGGACACCACTGCGGGCATGGCCTTGAGGGCAGCCGCACTGTAGCTGCCGGGTGCGGCCTGCAGCGGGGGGCTGGCAACTGGGGCGTCCTGCACGGTGACGACGGCGGGCTTGCCCACCGCCGAGGTTGCGGGGCCGCCAAAACGCACCCATTCCGGCTTGAGGGTCGAGACGACGAACAGCGCGGCGAGCGCAATCGTCGCAGTCTGGGAAAATAGCAGCCAGAGGCGTCGCATAGAGTGAGTCCAAAAGGAACTCGCTACATGGCGGCGCGTCTTCACACTTCAAGGCCACCATGCACAGAGAGCATTTGCAGGGCGAAATCGATGTGTTGCTCGATTGCGCGCGATTTACCGATTATTGCCCAAACGGGTTGCAGGTCGAGGGCCGCGACGACATCCGGCGCATCGTCACGGGCGTGACCGCCAGTCTGGCGCTGATCGAGCGTGCCATTGCACTGCGGGCCGATGCCATCCTGGTGCATCACGGTTATTTCTGGCGCGGGGAAGACCCACGGGTCATCCGCCAGAAGCGCAAGCGCCTGGGCTTGCTGCTGGCTGCGGACATCAATCTGTTCGCCTATCACCTGCCGCTCGATGGGCATTGCGAACTGGGCAACAACGTCATGCTCGCCAAGCGGCTGGGCTGGTCGGTTCAGGGGCGTTTTGGCAAGCAGCAATTGGGCTGTCTGGGCAATGCGCCGCAGTTGACCGTGGGTGACATGGCGCAAGCCATCACGCGCGACCTGGGGCGCGCTCCCCTGGTCGTTGGCGATCCAGGCACTGCGGTCGGCACGCTGGCCTGGTGCACCGGCGGCGCGCAGGACTGGATCGAGGACGCCTGGGCGGCGGGTGCGCGAACCTTCGTCAGTGGCGAGATTTCCGAGCCCACGGCGCACTTTGCGCGCGAAATGGGCATCACCTATCTGGCGTGCGGCCACCACGCCACCGAGCGCGACGGCATTCGCGCGCTGGGCGATCATCTGGCCGCACACTATGGACTCGAACATGTCTTCGTCGACCTCGACAACCCGGCCTGAGCGCCGCGGTGATCTTCCCGTTGCCCTCACCCTGGGCGATGCCTGTGGCATCGGCCCCGAGACCATCGTGCGTGCGTTTGCGCGCGGCGAGGCGACGGGCTGCGTGGTCTATGGAGACGCGGCCTGGCTGGCGCGTACGGCGCGGGCAATGCGGTTCACGCCGCAAAGCGGCAGCCCGGTGATTGCGGAGCTCGACACGCTGACCCAGTGGCGTGATGTGCCCGAAGGGGCCATTCCCGTGCTTCCGGTTGTGCAACTGCCGGACGATCTGCCCCTGGGACAAGTCGACGCACGCGCAGGCGCGGCGGCGTTTGCCTGCATCGAGGCCGCCGCCAAGGACGCCATCGCGGGACGTGTGGCCGCAGTCGTGACCGCACCGATCCACAAGGCCGCGCTGCATGCCGCGGGGGTGGACTTTCCAGGTCACACCGAAATCCTGCAGCACATCGCAGGCGGCGCGCCCGTGCGCATGATGTTGGCCAATGCCCAGCTCAGAACCGTGCTGGTGACGGTCCACATGGCACTGCGGCAGGCCATCGACGCCGTGACCACCGAGGCCGTGCTGCAGACCTTGCGCATTGCGCATCGGGCTGCAAATGCATGGGGGATGGAAAGGCCGCGCATCGCCGTGGCAGGGCTCAATCCCCACGCGGGAGAAGACGGGCTGTTCGGGGATGAGGAGGCACGCATCATTGCCCCGGCCATTGCACAGGCGCGACTCGAAGGCATCGATGCCACCGGCCCTTACCCCCCCGACACCGTGTTCATGCGCGCCCGGCATGACCCGCCCGCACATCCGGGGGCGTTCGACATCGTGGTGGCCATGTACCACGATCAGGGCTTGATTCCCGTGAAATATCTGGGGGTGGAGCAGGGCGTGAATGTGACCTTGGGCCTGCCCTTCGTGCGCACCAGCCCGGATCACGGCACGGCGTTCGACATCGCGGGCAAGGATCAGGCCGATCCGTCCAGCCTGATTGCCGCCATCCGCATGGCGCGGCAGTTGGCTGGGATGCCCCCGAGGAACTTACAGGCCGACGCCTAGCAGCAAGCTGCGCAGCTCGCGCAGGGCCAGGTCGATGTTGGGATGCTCGGCGGCAAAGCGGGTGGCCAGGGCTTGCGCCTGTTCGGCAAGATCGGTCGATTCAGGCGCTGTGGCCGTCTCGCTGCGCTTGTGCTCCAGCGCGGTCTGGATGTCCTGATCCAGGGTTTGCAGCAGGCTCTTGAGCTCGGGGTCGAGCTGGGGCTGAGACTGCAGCACCGTGTGCAGGCGTTGCAGGGTGTCGCGGATTTGAGTATCAGACATGGTGAGGTGACAGGCGGGTGACGAAAGCATTGTGCCGATGCCCAGTGGGCGCGGCAAGTGCGTGGATCAAATCATGGCAAGACTGCGCTTGCGCCGTGGCGGGGGAAATGCGGCGTCGAGCAGGCTCAGATCCGCCGCGCCGAGTTGCAGCTGCGTGGCAGCCAGATTGTCCCGCAGATGAGCGCTGCGCACGGCCTTGGGAATGGCAATGACCTCGGGCTGGCGCAGCACCCAGGCCAGCGCCACTTGCGCTGCGCTCACACCCAGCCTCTGGGCGATTGCCAGCACTGCGGCATGGCCGCTGAGCGCGCCCTGGTCGATGGGGCTGTAGGCCATCAGAGGCAGGCGCCGCCTCGCCTGCCAGGGCAGCAGGTCGAACTCGATGCCGCGCGCGCTCAGGCTGTAATACACCTGATTTGCGGCACAGTGCGAACCGCCAGGAAGAGCGGCAAGTTCTTCCATGTCGTCGACGTCAAAATTGCTGACGCCCCAGTGGCGGATCAGGCCGCGTGCCTGCAGCGTGGCAAACCCGTCGAGCGTTTGCGCCAGCGGAAATTCGCCGCGCCAGTGCAGCAGATACAGGTCGATGGACTCCAGCTTCAAGCGGCGCAGGCTGCGCTCGCAGGCGTCGATCACGCCCTGGGTGGAGGCATGGTGTGGATAGACCTTGCTGACCACGGTGAGGTCCTCGCGGCGAGCCTCGCCCGCGGCGAAGGCCTGCTGCAGCGCGGTGCCCAGCATGGTTTCCGCGCCGCCCTCACCGTACATCTCTGCTGTGTCGATCAGCCTGTAGCCCAGGCGCAGCGCGTCGCGCACGGCGAGGGTTTCCGCCTCACGCTGGTCGGCGCGTTCACCCATGCGCCAGGTGCCCAGGCCGAGGGCGGGAATGGGGGTGCCATCCGGCAATGTGCGCAGCAGGGCGGCAGTGGTCATGGTTCAGCGTGTTGCAGGCGTTTCAGAAAAACCAGCGCAGCCAGCGGCTGTCCACGGCGCCCAGCAACAGCACCGCAAGGATGAAGCCAACGACAAACGCCATCAGGATTTGCAGGAGCTGATTGGTGCGTCGCTGTTCCTGCAGCAGTTCGCGCAGCAGCGGGTCATCCCGCCTTTCATGTGCCTGCAGCGCCTGATGCAGCAAGCGCGGGATTTCCGGCAAATACTGCGCGTAGCGGGTCGATTCGTTCTTGAGCTTGTCGCGGAACGCGGGCCAGCCCACCTGGCTCTTCATCCACTTCTCCAGGAAGGGCTGGGCGGTGGTCCAGAGGTCGAGCTCCGGGTCGAGCTCACGACCCAGACCTTCGATATTGAGCAGGGTTTTTTGCAGCAGCACGAGCTGGGGCTGGATTTCCACCTTGAAGCGGCGCGACACCTGGAACAGCCGCATCAGCACCTGGCCGAGCGAGATGTCCTTCAGCGGCCGCGCAAACTGTGGCTCGCACACACTGCGCACCGCAGCCTCGAGTTCGTCGATGCGCACGTCCGCCGGTACCCAGCCCGACTCGACGTGCAGCTCGGCCACGCGCTTGTAGTCGCGGCGAAAGAACGCGATGAAGTTCTGCGCCAGGTAGTCCTTGTCGAAGTCGGACAGGGTGCCCACGATGCCGAAATCCAGCGCGATGTAGCGGCCGAAGGTCTCGGGCTGCAGGCTGACCATGATGTTGCCGGGGTGCATGTCGGCATGAAAGAACCCATCGCGGAATACCTGGGTGAAAAAAATATCCACCCCGGCCTTGGCCAGTTGCTTGAAGTCGACGCCGGCAGCGCGCAGCGCGTCGATGCGGCCGATCGGCACGCCATACATGCGCTGCATCACGATCACTTCACTGCGGCACAGCTCCCAGTGCATTTCGGGGATCAGGATCAGATCGAGTGACGCCATGTTGCGGCGCAGTTGCGCGCCATTCGCAGCCTCGCGCACCAGGTCGAGTTCGTCGTGCAGATAGTTGTCGAACTCGGCGACGACTTCGCGCGGCTTGAGGCGTCTGCCTTCGCTCCACAGCCTGTCCACCAGCGCCGCCATGGTGTGCATCAGCGCCAGGTCTTCTTCGATGACCTTGTGCATGCCGGGGCGCAGCACCTTGACGGCCACCTCGGCGCCGCCCTGAGATGCGGGCAGGGTGGCGAAATGCACTTGCGCAATGGATGCGCTGGCCACCGGCTTGCGCTCGAATGTGGCGAACAGCACCCCGATCGGCTTGCCAAATGCGCGTTCGATGATGGCGACGGCCGTGTCGGAGTCGAACGGCGGGACGCGGTCCTGCAACTTGGCAAGTTCGTCGGCGATGTCCGGAGGCAACAGGTCGCGGCGCGTGGACAGCACCTGACCGAATTTGACGAAGATCGGGCCCAGGCTTTCCAGGGCCAGACGCAGGCGCTCGCCACGCGGGATGGTCAGCGACCGACCCAGGGTGAGCACGCGACTGAGACGACGCAGCCAGGGGTGACGGAAGCCGGAGAGGGCAATTTCATCCAGGCCGTAGCGCAGGATGACGGAAAAAATCTTGAACAGTCGGAGCAAGCGTCGCATTGGGCGGTCAGCGTCTGTTGGCGCCTATTTGCTTGCGCAGCAGGGCGATGCGCTTTTCCAGCCGGGCTGTGCGATCGCGCAGGTCGCGCACCGCGTCCTGCTGCTGCGTCAGTTCGCTGCGGCTGACCAATGCCCGCGGACGGGTGGCAAACCAGTCGCGCGCGCGGGCATGGCCGCGCTCCCACGCCTGTCTGCCCTGGGTGGCAGCTGCTTGTCCCGCTTGCGCAAGACGGTGTGCGGGAATGTCACCAATGAGCTGCGCCAGATCATCCTCCGCATCCCAGCGCACATGCGCCATCAGCCAGGAAAGGGTCTGGGCCAGCTCGGCGTCGCCGCGCACGCGCGCCCCGCTCAAACTCAGCGGTGCACGCCTGGCGAGCGCGTCGCGCAGGGCGTCCATGTCCAGAGTGATGTGCAGGTGGGCATCGTCTGTGGCCATGGCGCCGTCCTGCGGGGTGCGCAGCAGGCCGTCCGGGCTGATTTCAAACGGCAGATCCATGCCAAGGGCGCTGAAAACCAGCGTCTTGCCGGCGTGCGCTCGCAACCTGCCCTGCGCGTTTGGATCGGTGGTGAGCAGATGGTTGATCGCAGGTGAAACAAGGGACTGGAGCCGACGGACGATCGACGTGTCCGTGGGAATCAGTTGCTGTAAGTCGGGAATGTGCATGGGCGGATTCGTTGGCACACGCATTCTAGGAGTCGGCACCCGGAAGAATGCGACGCAGCGCAAAAGGCCCACGACAAATGACTGACGAAAAACGCCGCAGTGCTTGCGCAACTGCGGCGTTCCTGCGGCGAATCCGTGATGGTCAGTTCAGTTGCTGGATGCCTGCAAGCTGCCAGCCACTGGACCCATCGCGCGGCTTGACCAGGTTCCAGGCTTCGCGCACCGGGCTGGCGCCGCCCCAGGTCTCTTCGCGCACCAGACCGGAGAACTCCACGCTGGCCACATACTCGGTCGGGGTTTCTTCCAGATCGAGCAGCGTGGCATCGAGGGTGACGATCTCCGTCTTGTTCGGCGCCATGCCGCGCTGCTGCAGTTCGGCGGACAGCGCCTCGAACATTTCGCTGGTGGTGAATGTCTTCAGACTGTTCAGATCGGCTGCGTCCCAGGCCTGTTGCAGGCGGATGTAATGCTGCTTGGCGCTCGCCAGAAAGGCATCCCGATCGAAATCGGCCGGAATGCGCGGCGCGCCAGCTGCCTGCGATGCGGCAGTGGGTGACCATTGCGCAGGCATGTGGGTTTCGACACCCAGTGGTGCCTGTGCGTAACCTTGCGAGGGGCCGCCTGCATACTGCATGGGCGACGACGTCTTGGACGCAGACTTGCGACGCAGGAGATTGAAAACCCAGAAGGCGGCCAGCGCGAGCAATCCGATCATCAGCGCGGAGCCGAGAAAGGAACCCAGCGCCCCGCCAAATCCCAGTGCATGGAACAACGCAGCCAGACCAAGGCCAGCCGCCAGACCGCCCAGGATGCCCCCCCAGCGACTGGGTTGCTTGGCTGCCGGTGTGGCTGCGGCCTGCTGGCGCGCGGCTGCTGGCGCGGCCTGCTGGGGCGGTGCAGCTTCGCGCTGTGTCACCGCGTTGCTCTGGCGGCCCATGCTCTTGCCGCCGCCCATGCGTTTGGCATGTGCATCCATCGCACCCAGAGCGAGCGTCAGCATCAGGCCGAAGGCAAGAACCCTGCGGAGCAAACCAGTTGTTTTCATGCGAAATCCAGAGAGTGGAATGAAGGTGACATTTTGTTACCTTTCGGATAGAAAAGTTCAACCCATGTGTTTTGCGTTGCGTCAGATCAAAATTTTTGCCCGACATGCAGCGCGACGACGCCTGCGGTCAGGTTGTGCCAGTCGACGTGGCCGAATCCAG
>JAGDVQ010000154.1 GCA_023255715.1 Thiomonas sp. | reverse complement strand
TGCGCGCGGAAATCGCGCTGGTCGTGCGCAAGCAGGAGGACATCGGGCTGGACGTGCTGGTGCACGGCGAGGCCGAGCGCAACGACATGGTCGAGTTCTTCGGCGAGCAGCTCTGGGGCTACACCTTCAGCAGCAACGGCTGGGTGCAGAGCTACGGCTCGCGCTGCGTCAAGCCGCCCATCCTCTGGGGCGACGTCTGGCGCCCCGAGCCGATGACGGTCGATACCGCCAAGTATGCGCAGTCGCTGACCGAAAAACCCGTCAAGGGCATGCTCACCGGGCCGATCACCCTGCTGCAATGGAGCTTCGTGCGCGACGACCTGCCGCGCGATCAGGTCGCGCTGCAGCTGGCGCTGGCGGTGCGCGACGAGGTGGACGACCTGCAAAACGCGGGAATCGCGATCGTCCAGATCGACGAGCCCGCGTTCCGCGAGGGCCTGCCGCTCAAGCGCGCCGACTGGGACGCTTACCTCGCTTGGGCGGTGCGCGCGTTCGGCGTGGCCGCGGGGGTGGCGCGCAACGACACGCAGATCCACACCCATATGTGCTATTCGGAATTCAACGACATCCTGCCGTCGATCGCCGCGCTCGACGCCGACGTCATCACCATCGAGACCTCGCGCTCGAACATGGAACTGCTCGATGCGTTCAGCGACTTCGCCTACCCCAACGACATCGGCCCGGGCGTCTACGACATCCACTCCCCGCGCGTGCCGACCGTCGGGGCCATGGTGCAGTTGCTGCGGCGCGCGGCGCAGCGCATTCCGGTCGAGCGGCTGTGGGTCAACCCCGACTGCGGGCTGAAAACCCGCGGCTGGCCCGAAACCGAGGCCGCCCTGCGCCACATGGTGCTGGCCGCGCAGGAATTGCGGGTGGAACTGCAGCACACCGGCCACATCGCGCCGCCTGCGACCAGCGCCGGGGCTGCCGCCGATCGGCCCGCCGCGCCGACCACGCACGGCGCGTGCTGCGCACGCGAACAGGGTTGACATCCATCACAGCAGGACGGTGCAAGAAGGTGCGTCCATCGCACGGATTCTGCGGAAAAAGGGGAAATTGCAGCGGAAAACGGTTTACATTGTGAGAAATGCCCGATTTCGGTCTACGGGCATCGTTCTCACATCACGCCATGCTGCCTTCCGAAATTTTCCAGTCCTGCATCGACGACGCCATCCAGCGCTCGGACGACCTGATGCGCTCGGTGGTGCGCCAGGTCATCGAGGCCCTGGAGCAGCAGGCTGAAGCGGCTGGCACGGGCCGCGACCGCCAGCAGTTTTCCGACATGAGCCACGCCCTGCGACAGAACGAGGGCAAGCTGATCCAGGCCTTCGTCGAACGCTTTCATGCCGTGCTGGACGAGGAGCTGCACGAAAAAAAGCCGGTTTCGCCCAAGGAGCTGCAGCTCGACGTGCTCTCGCTGGTCGACGAGTCCGATCTGGAGGAGGGCGTGGAGGTGTCCCGCCTCACGCACCTGCTCGAGTCCGAGGCGCAGTGGGAAGTGCGCGACCTCGGCGCCCGCCTGGACAGCCTGCGCGCCGGACAGCACGCCGCGCCCCAGCCCAATCCGCTGCGCCCGGAGGTGTTCAGCAAGTCGTTGCACCACGCGCTGGGCATGGTCGATCTCGACGCCGAGGAGCGCCTTGGCCTGCTGCGCGCCTTCGGCAAGGGCATGTCGGCCGCGCTGAAAGACACCTACGCGCTCTATAACAAGCGCCTGGCCGAGCTGCAGGTGGAACCGGCGCAGTATCGTCAGCAGCGCCGCGCCACGGCGCGCCCGGCAGCCGGGACGGTGGACGCACAGGCGCAACTGAGCGCGGCGCAAAGCGGCGCCGAACTGCATCTGGAGGCGCTGCAGCAGTTGCTTTCCGGGCGCCTGGGCGCGAACCGCCCTGCGGACGCCGAGCCGCCATCCAACTCCGGCCCGGGCTTTGCACCATCCGGGTTTGGATCATCCGGTTTCGCCGCGTCGAGCTTTGGCCCCTCCGTCTTCGGACAGGCGCTGGGCCTGAACCCGCAACTGCGCGACACCCTCGACCGGCTGCTGCTGAGCGACCGCCTGGGCTTACGTGACGTGAACTGGCGTGACGAGCCCGCCGCCACTGCGGCCGCGGTCAACCTCATCGAACAGCACCGGCAAAGCCTGTACGACGTCGCCAACCGGCCACTGGAGCGGTTGACCATCGACGTGGTGTCGCTGCTGTTCGATCACATCCTGGCCGACCCCAAGCTGCTGCCCGCGGTCAAGGCGCAGCTGGCGCGGTTGCAGATTCCGGTGCTGCGTCTGGGCCTGCGCGACGCCAGCCTGTTTTCCTCGCGCAACCACCCCACGCGCAAGCTGCTCAACCGCGTGGCGGAATACAGCGCCGGCTTCACCAGTGTGGACGAGGCGGCGGCGCAGCGTTTTCTGCCCTTTCTCTCGCGCATGGTCGAGGCCATTGTCAACGCCGAGGAAGACGATGCCACCGTCTTCGAGCAACAGCTCGGCGACCTGCAGCGCCACATCGCCGAAGGCGCCGCTGCGGTGGAACAGCAACAGGCCGACGCGGTGGACGCGCTCAAGCGCGCCGAATTCCGCAGCCTGCTGCATGGCGCGCTCTACCGCCATCTGCAGGAGGTGTTCTCCCGGCTGCACACCCACACCCAGCTGCGCGACTTCATGCTGGAGCATTGGTCCACCGTGCTCGCCGAGTCGGTGCTGCGCTTTGGCGAGGAAGCCGAGGCCACGCAAACCTACAAGCAGACCGCCAGCGATCTGATCTGGAGCGTGCAGCCCAAGATGCAGGAGGCCGACCGCAAGGCGCTGCTCAAGCTGCTGCCCACGCTGGTGCAGCGGCTCGGTCAGGGTCTCGATCTGATCTCGCTGCCCGCCGACAAGCGCCAGGAGTTCATGAGCTGGCTGATGGACGCGCAGGCGCAGGCCATTCGCGGCCAGGGCGACGCGCAGCAGGCCACCTCGCGCGACGACGCCCTGCTGCTGCAGCGCGAATGGTCGCGGCTGCTGCACCCGCAGCCCAGCAGCGCAGTGGCCAGCGCCATGCCCGAAGCCCTGGTGCGCAACGAAGAAAAAGTCACCAGTGGCCTGATCGAGGTCAGCGATGTACCGGCAGAGGCGCAACCGCCCGGGGTCGACGCCACGCAGGCCGCAGCCGAGGGTCCCGCGAGCACATCATCTGCCGAGAGCGGCGCGCTGCTGTCGCCCGCCGAGGTCGCGGGCCTGATCGCCTCGCTCGACATCGGCACCTGGGTGCAGCTGCAGATCCAGGGACGCAGCGCCCGCGCGCAACTCACCTGGCGCAGCCCGCAGGGCCTGTTCTACATGTTCTCCAGCAAGGTTGGCGGCCGCGCCCACTCCATGACCCGGCGCGCACTGGAGCGCATGGCCGCGCAGGGGCTGATCCTGCCGCTCGAAGCCCAGGGGCTGATGGACCGGGCGATGCAGGGCGTGGCCGAGCAGTTGCGCGAACGCCAGGCCAGCGAATCGACCTGAAGGCAACCTTGTTGTCTGGTGCATGCCGCATCAACGCTGCATTCACGCATCTCTTTTACACCTGAAAACACCTCGGCAAGCCCTTGTTCGATATATTTTTAAGGACACGACGCAAAAGACGCACATGGCGTCTTTTGTCCTCATCCATGAAAATAGTTCAGGAGCTTCTGATGCACCGCCGTATTCTGTTGAACCTTTCCATCGCCGCCGTGCTTGGCGCCTCTGGCGCCCTTGCCGCCACAGCCTACGCCGCCGAACCGGTGCTCTCCGTGGCGTATGCCGGGTCGATGGGCGCGCTGATGGACAAGGCGCTGGGCCCGGCCATCGCCAAGCAGGATCATGTGCAATATCAGGGTCAGGGCGCGGGCGCGTTCGGCTTGGCGCACCTGATTGCTGCCAAGCAGATCAACCCCGATGTATTCGTCTCCATCACCCCCGGGCCGATCGAGGTGCTGCAAAAGGCCGGACTGATCGACACCGCCGTGCCGGTGGCCAGCACGCAGATGGTCATCGCCTACAGCGACAAGAGCAAATATGCTGCCGACTTCAAGGCGGCAGCAGAGGGCAAGATGCCGTGGTACGCGGTGCTGCAAAAGCCCGGCATCCACTTTGGCCGCACCGACCCCGCCGTGGACCCGCAGGGACGCAACATCGTGTTCACCATGTTGCTGGCCGAACAGTTCTACAAGCAGCCAGGGCTGGCGGACAAGATTCTCGGCAGCACGCAGAACCCGCAGCAGATCTTCACCGAGCCGTCGCTGCTCTCGCGTCTGGAGTCGGGCCAGCTCGACGCCACCTCCGGCTACCTCAGCGCAGTGATCTCGCACAAGCTGCCCTACATCAAGCTGCCCGAGCAGATCAACCTCAGCGACCCCGGCATGATCCAGGACTGGTACAGCAAGGTGCATTTCAGCATCAAGCTGCCGAATGGCAAGACCGACACCCTCTCCACCCAGCCGCTGGTGTTTTACGCCGCAGTGCTGAAAAACGCGCCCAATCCCAAGGCGGGGGAAGCGTTCGTCAAGCTGATGACCAGCGCCCAGGGGCAGTCCATGTTCAAGGAATATGGCTACAGCGCGCCCAAGGGCGGCGACCTCAAGGCGGCCAAGTGACTCGCACGACAATGCGCGCATGCCGCTGACCCCGCTCGATACCGCCACAGCCCCGTTCTTCGCGCCCCACGCCCTGCAGGGGCAGACGCGGCGCGCCTGGGTGGTGGCAGCGTTCGGTCTGGCAGGACTGCTGTTTCTGAGCCTGCCGTTTGCCGGGCTGGTCATCAGCACGCCGTGGGACGCGCTGCAGCTGCAGCAGGGCGACCTCGGATCGCTGCGGGTCTCGGTGCTCTACACCCTGATCGCGGTTTCTCTGGTGGCGTTGTTCGGCACACCGGTGGCCTGGTGGCTGGCGCGGCATGAATTTCGCGGCAAGTGGGCCGTCGAGCTGCTGGTGCTGTTGCCCTTGCTGACACCGCCGCTGGCCATGGGGCTGCTGCTTTCCATGAGTTACGGGCCGTACAGCTGGATCGGCCAGCCGCTGGGACGCCTGGGTCTGAGCCTGACCAATACCCCCTCTGCCTTTTTGCTGGCGCAGGTATACGGCAGCGCACCGTATTTCATCGTCGCGGCACGTTCCGCCTTCGAGGGCGTGCCGCGCGAACTGGAGCAGATGTCGCTGACCCTGGGACAGTCGCCCTGGCGCACCTTCTGGCGCATCAGCGTGCCGCTGGCCGGGCTGGGACTTGCCGCGGGTGTGGCGCTGGCCTGGGTGCGGGCGCTGGGCGAGTTCGGCATCGTGCTCATCGTGGCGTATTACCCGCAGGGCATCCCGGTGAAGCTGTGGGTGAACCTGCAGGACACTGGCCTGTCAGCGGTCTATCCGCTGCTCTGGCTGTTCTTTCTCATCGGTCTGCCTTTGCCGCTGGTGCTTGGCGCGCTGTCGCGGCGCGGGCAGTCCGGGCGCTGAACCCACACCATGCGCGTCCATTTGCAAATCCGCCAGCCCATCTCGCTCGATGTGGACTTCGAGGTGCATGGCTTCACCGCCCTGCTGGGCGCCAGCGGTGAAGGCAAATCCACCGTGCTCAAGGCGCTGGCCGGACTGACCCCCAGCCGAGGCGAACCCTTTGCCGCGTTGCCGCCCCAGCGCCGCCCGGTGGGCTATCTGCCGCAGGGCTATGCGCTGTTTCCGCACCTGTGCGCCTGGGAAAACGTGGCCTACGCGTTTGGGGGACGGCTGCGCGCGCATCGGCAGGCGGCGCTCGATTTGCTGCAGTCGGTGGGGCTCGAGCAGCAGGTCGAACTGCGACCCGCGCAGCTCTCCGGCGGACAGCAGCAGCGGGTGGCGCTGGCGCGTGCGCTGGCACGCTCACCGCAGTTGCTGCTGCTCGACGAGCCCACCTCGGCGCTCGACGTGAGCACGCGAGACGACATCATGGCCGAACTGGTGTCGCGCATGCACCAGCTCTCGATCCCCGCGCTGGCTGCCACGCATGATGCCAGCCTGGCAGCCATGTCGGACTGGGTGGTGCTGCTCTCGAACCGTCGGGTGATTCAACAGGGCCCGCCCGCCGAGGTGTTTGCTCATCCGGCCAGCGTGGCGGCAGCGGCGCTGCTGGGTGTGCGCAACCGGTTTGTTGCACGGGTGTTGCGCCATGAGCCCGAGCGCGGGCGCACCCTGCTGCAGTGGGACGACGCCAATCTGCCGCTGTATGCGCCGCTGATGTCGTCCCAGGCCGTCGGTGCCAGCGTGGACTGGGCCATCTCTCCAGACGATGTCCGCCTGCCTCCACTGAAACCAGGACAGGTCAGCGAGACGAACAACCTGCTGCGCGGTCAGATCGAGCATCTGGTGGTGCAAGGGGCCAGTGTGACCGCGGCCCTGCGCTGCGGACAAGCGCGGGTGTGGCTGCGCGCGCCCTTGCGGTTGATTGCGCATCACGGCTTGCGCGTGGGCGCCGTGGCCTCGGCGCATGCGCGCCCGGAAAATTTGATCTGCTGGCCGCGCTGAGGGACTTGCACCGCACCGCGCTGTGCAGGGCCCGCAAGACTCAATCGTGCAGCAGCTTTTGCAGCTCTTCGAGATCGGGCTGGATGGCGCGCAGCGCCTTGCGTTCCATGCGGCGGTAAATGGACAGCACCTCGCGGCCCAGCGGGGTGAGCAGCGCGCCGCCGCCGCCCGCGCCGCCCTTGGTGGCCTCGACCAGGGGCTGCTTGTACGCCTGATTGACGCTGTGAATCAGCAGCCAGGCGCGGCGATAACTCATGTTGAGCTCGCGCCCGGCGGCGGAGATTGAGCCGGTGCGCTCCAGCGCCTCGAGCAAGGCGGCCTTGCCAGGGCCGAGCGCCGTGCCCTGCTTGATCTGCAGGCGCACGCGCGGCGGGGAAGCCACCGTCGGTGGAGACGCGCTATCGTGGGTGCTGTTCTCGTCCATACGCGATAGCGTAACGCGTTCGCGCTGCGCGGCTCAATGGGCCGGGTCTGCGCGGCGCGCCGCCAGCACGGACTGCAATCCATCGGGTACGCCGGCCAGGGTCTGCACCACGTCGAGGCCGTAGCGGTCCCCCATGCCCAGTTCGACCTGCAGGGGCAGCCCGTCACTTTGTCGCAGCCAGATGCGCAGCGTGGCGCTGCTCTGTGCGCTCTGGGCGTCGAGCAGGGTGCAGGCCACGTCCTGGCCCTGCCATTGCAGCGTCACGCGCTGCGGAGTGATGTGCGCGGTCTGCACCTTGTCGTTGATGAGCAGCGGCACGGTGAATGGCTTGACCGGCAACGGGCGCTGCAGATAGCCCCAGCTCAGCGTCAGCGGATCGGTGAGCCCGGCGGGTGCTGGCTGGGACGGCGGCAGCGCGGCAGAAGCGGCCTCGCCCGCGGTGCGGATGCGCATCTGCCCCTGGTCGATCTGCACCTGCGTGGCGGGGCTGTCGCCCTTCTGGTTGCTCGCCGCCAGCAGCGTGGGCTGACCGCCACTCACGCTGCCACTGGCTGTCCGCACCCAGTGCAGGCGGCGCAGCAAGGTGGCCAGTGCACCACGCGGAGTGAGGGTGCTGTCAATCCGGTAGGGGCCGTTGCCGCTGACAGGCCAGGACACCGTGTCCTGCGCCGTCGCCACACCCTCGGCGCCTCCCAGTCCCCCAAGCAACACCACCAGTTGCGCGGCGCGCGAGTCGGTGCCCTTGCCGTCGGACTCCAGCCGCACCCGCCAGTCGGCCTGCAAGGGCGCTGCGGCCAGATGCGGCACTGCCGCCGACTGCGCCTGCACCGTCCGCGGCAACAGCGCGACAGCGCAGAGCAGCAGCCCGGCCAGCACGTGGCGTGAGCGTGACTGGGCGCAACAGCGCGGGGAGGTGGACAGGGAAGTTGCGGCGGGAGTCATGGTTGTTCAACGTGCAAGCCGGGGGGCTTGCCGACACCCGCTGCTTGCGCTCATTCGATTTGTTTTTTGTTTTATTAATATAAATTCTATCTGTTTTACTTATTCAATCGCACTGCCTAGCATGTCACCATCGTTCATTCAAAGCCGTGCAACACATCATGTCCACCTGGAAACCGCTCAACCGCCTGCCCTCCCCGGTCGAACTTGTCCGGCAGTTCACGCCGAATTGGTTCACGGTCAATATGGGCACGGGCATCACCTTTTTGCTTCTGGCGCAGTTTCCCGCGCAGGTCCCGGGGCTGCATGCGCTGGCCCATGGTTTGTTCCTCGTGGACGCGCTGCTGTTTGCGCTGTTCACCGCACTGTTCGTCGCGCGCTGGCTGTTTTTCACCAGCGACGCGCTGCCGCTGCTGCGGCATCCGGTGCAGTCGATGTTTCTCGGCGCGATTCCGATGGCGCTGATTCCGCTGGTCAACGGTCTGGTGCTGTTCCATCCCCACGACCCGCTGGCGGCGCAATGGGCGCTGCATCTGTGGTGGATCGATGCCGGGCTGTCCTTGCTCACCGGCTGGCTGGTTCCGTGGTATCAGTTCACCGCACAGGATCATGCGCTGGAGCGCATGACCGGGGTCTGGCTGCTGCCGGTGGTGCCTGCCGAGGTGGCCGCATCCAGCGCGGGCTATCTGGCGCAGCATCTGCCGGCAGCGCAGGGTCAGTCGCTGGTGGTGGCGGGCTATGCGCTGTGGGGCATGTCGGTGCCGATTGCCCTGGGCATCCTGACCGTGCTGTATCTGCGTCTGGCGCTGCACAAGCTGCCGCCCAAGGAGCTGGGCGTGTCCACCTGGTTGAGCCTGGGGCCGATCGGCACCGGCGCGTTTGCGCTGCTCACCCTCGGCGCCGCCGCGCCACAGGCGTTCGCCGGCACGGTGATGGCGCCGGTCGCGGCGCTGGCCGGGCCATTGGGCGTGATCGGCGCACTGGTGCTGTGGGGGCTGGGGCTGTGGTGGCTGGTTACCGCCGTGGCGCTGACCGCGATCCAGCTGCGCCGCGGGCTGCCGTTCAACCTCGGCTGGTGGGGCTTCACCTTCCCGCTGGGGGTCTATACCGCCGCCAGCCTGACGCTGGGCGCGCGCACCGACATGCCGTTTTTCACCGCATTCGCCGCCGCGCTCATCGTGGCCCTGGTGGGCGCCTGGGCGGTGGTCGCGGTGCGCAGCATGCATGGGCTGTGGCACGGCCATCTGGTGCATGCGCCCTGCCTGAGCTGCAAGGCGGCCGAGTCGGCCAAGGCCTGAGCAGGGCTCAATCGAGCAGGTCGAACGCCATTTGTTCGACCTGCAGAAATTCCCGCGTGAACCCGGCGAGCGCCCGGTAAAACTGTGCGGTGCGGTCGCCTTCGATCGCGTCGCACATCTGTGCGCCCCAGGGCTGGATGTGGCGCTGGAACAGATCGCGCTGGCGGGTCAGGGTGCACACCGCGGGGTCATCACCGGCGATCAGAAAGCGCATGATCTCGGCGAGCACGGCGAAATGGTCCTCGCTTTCGCCGAGGTCGATGCGGCGGCTCAGGCCGATGCCC
>JAGDVQ010000029.1 GCA_023255715.1 Thiomonas sp. | reverse complement strand
CCGCAGACCGCCTGCAGGCCGGATGCGCAGCGCGCAGGGGACTTGTTCAGTGTTGCCTTAGGCAGGGAGATGCCGATCCGCATTGCGCCGCAGGCGCGGCTGTGAAATACTGAACATAAAAACAGTATTCGAGCGTGCCCCATCGGCACGATGTGTCATGCCACTGCGTTGCCTGCTGGTCGATTTCAACTCTTACTTCGCCTCGGTGGAGCAGCAGCTTTGCCCCGAGCTGCGCGGGCGCCCGGTGGGCGTGGTGCCCATGCTGGCCGACACCACCTGCTGCATCGCTGCGAGCTACGAGGCCAAGGCCTTCGGCGTGAAGACCGGCACGCAGGTGGCGCAGGCGCGCAAGCTGTGTCCGGGCATCGTGTTCGTCGTGGCGCGGCATGCCGAGTATGTGCAGATCCACCATCGCGCGGTGGCCGTGGTGGACACCATCGCGCCGGTGGAGCAGGTGCTGTCCATCGACGAAATGGCCTGCAGCCTGCCGATGGGCTGGACCAGCCGCGAGCGCGCAACCACCCTGGCGCTGCGGCTGAAGGCCGCGCTGCGCGAGGCGCTGGGCGAGTGCATGCGGGTGTCGGTGGGCATCGCGCCCAATGTGTTTCTGGCCAAGCAGGCGTCGAACCTGCAGAAGCCCGACGGCCTGGTGGTGCTCGATGCAGGCGATCTGCCCGGCCCGCTGCTGCGCATGCAGCTCACCGATCTCACCGGCATCAATGTGCGCATGCTCGCGCGGCTGCAGGCCCACGGCATCCACACCGTCGAGCAGCTCTGGCGCGCGCGGCGCGAGCAACTGCGCGTGGTGTGGGGCGGCATGGCGGGCGAGGCGTTTTTCGACCGGCTGCACGGGCTGGCAACCGGCGTGTCCGCCGCCACGCCGCGGCGCTCGCTCGGGCATTCGCATGTGCTGCCGCCCGAGATGCGCAGCGTCGAAGGGGCCCTGGCCGTGCTCGACCGCCTCACGCAAAAGGCGGCAATGCGCCTGCGCCGCGAGCAGTTGCTGGCTGGCGCGATGACCGTGATGCTCAAGCTCACCCGTCGGCACGGCGAGCGCCTGCGGCCCGAGCGCGGCGCGCGCTTTTCCCCCACTGCAGACACCCGCACGCTGCTGCACACCCTGCGCGACCTGTGGCCCGGCATGGTGCCGCCGGGCTGGGCGCCGATGAAAGTGGCCATGCTGCTGCACGACCTGCGCCAGCCTGGGCAGACCAGCGCCAGCCTGTTCGGGGGTGACGCGCCCGGCACCGACGCGCAGCAGACCGCGCTGTGGAGCGCTGTGGATGCGCTCAACGTGCGCTTCGGGCGCCACACCATCTACTGCGGCAGCGGCCACCAGGGCCGCGACGAGGCACCGATGCGCATCGCGTTCAACCACATCCCCGATCTGGAGACCGAGGGGTGAAGGGGCCGATCGCCAAGGGCCGTCAGCGCCTGTCATCGCCTGCGATGGGTTCTGTCGGCGCGGCCGCCGGGTCTGCGCTGCGGTCTGGCTCCTCCCTCGAAGCGCGGATCGCCCCTGAACCGGACGACCAGTGGTCATGGCGCTGCGCCCTGCACGGCCTTGGATGCCTCGCCGCCCTCCGCTGCGGTGGCGCGTTGCAGTTGGGTGTCGCCCTGGAGGATGTCTTCCAGTTCGGCACGGGCGTCTTTCGACAGGGCGATGAGCGCGGCCTGGTCGTGGAACACCGCCTGCTGGCGGTCGAGGGTGCGCAGGTCGTGGGCGGTGAACAGTCTGGCCAGGCGCTCCACGTCCAGGTCGGGCTTGGCCACCTGCAGCGCCTGCTTGCCCATTTCCACGCTGGACAGCCAGGTTTCGCGCAGCACCTGCTTCACGCCCAGTTCGCGCAGGCGCATGAGATGGGTGCGGTTGCGTGCCCGCGCCAGCAGCGGCACGTCGGGGAAATGGGTGCGCAGCAGTTCGGCGATCTTCAGGCTGTCTTCGACATCATCGACGGCGAGGACGAACAGTCGGGCGTCCTGCACATGGGCGGCGCGCAGCAGCGTCAGGCGGGTGGCGTCGCCGTAGTAGATCTTGTTGCCGAACTGGCGCACGAAATCCACCTGCTCGGCGCTGGCATCCAGCGCGGTGAAGGCCACGCCGGCCGCGTTGAGCATGCGCCCGACGACCTGCCCGACACGGCCATAGCCGGCGATGATGACCGGCTGGCCTGGCTCGTCGATGGGGCTGAACGGTGCCGCCTGTCGCTTGCGTGCCCACGGCTGGATCACCCGGTCGTTGAGCATGAGCAGAAACGGCGCCAGGGCCATGGAGACGGCCACCGCCACGGTCAGCAGCGCGGCGGTGGGGGCGTCGAGCAGGCCACCACTGCGCGCGCTGGCAAACAGCACGAAGGCGAACTCGCCGCCGCAGGCCAGCACGATGGCCAGCGGACGGCTGACCGCATCGTCGCCGCCGATGAGCCGCCGCCCCACGTAGAGCGTGAGCGCCTTGAGCAGCAGAATGCCTGCTCCGAGGCCAAGCACCTGCAGCGGCTGGGCGCTCACCAGCGGCAGTGCAATGCCCATGCCCACCGCGATGAAGAACAGGCCGAGCAGCAGACTCTCGAACGGCTCGATGGCGGCCTCCAGCTCATGGCGGAATTCCGAATCGGCCAGCAGCACCCCCGCGAGAAACGCGCCCAGCGAGGCCGACAGCCCCACGCTGTTCAGCCCCACGCCGATGCCCACGGCGCCCAGCAGCGCGGCGGCGGCGAACAGTTCGCGGTTGCCGCCACCGAACCGCGCCACATAGCGGAACATGGTGGCCAGCACCGGCCGCCCGGCCACCGCCACAACAACCAGCGCCGCCAGCGCGGGCCAGCCCGGCGCCTGTCCGCCCGCACCGGTCAGCGCCAGCAGCGCCAGGATGGGAATGACGCTCACGTCCTGGAACAGGAGGATGGCGAAGGTCTCGCGGCCGAAGCGCGTGGTCAGCTCCCGGCGCTCGGCCAGCAGCGGCAGGATGTAGGCTGTGGACGACATTGCCAGCGCAACGCCCACCAGCGCCGCGCCCGTCCACCCCAGGCCCAGCGCCGCCGCCAGCGCCGCCGCCGGCAGTGCTACCCCGGCCATCTGCAGCGTCCCCAGACCGAACACCTGCCGCCGCAGCGCCCACAGGCGGCTGGGCTGCAGCTCCAGGCCAATGAGAAACATCAACAGCGTCACGCCCAGCTCGGCGGTGTGCAGCACCGATTCCGGTCGGCTCACCACGGCCAGGCCGTAAGGCCCCACGGCGATACCCGCCACGAGATAGCCGAGCACCGAGCCCAGGCCAAAGCGTTTGAACAGGGGAACCAGCAGGACGCTGGCGGCCAGCAGGGTGAGCAGGGCGGTGGCAGACATGGTGCGATGGTAGGGACAGCAGGGCCCGGGCGCTGCCGTCCCGCCCGTGCCTATCGCGCCGTGCTCGATGCAGCAGGCAACGGGCCGATCGCCGGGGTGTTTTCATTTCCCCACCCACCGCCCAGCGCCTGGATCAGCGCGACCGCTGCGGCGTAGCGCCGGTTCAGCAAGGTGAGCTGCGCGTTGCGCGCCGTGGTCAATGTGGTCTGCGCGGTGAGCACGTTCAGGTAGGGGGCGGTGCCCGCCTTGTACTGGTTTTCGGCCAGGCGCAGCTGCACCTGCGCGGCCTGCACCACCTCGGCCTGCTGCTGCGCCTCCTGTGTGAGGATGCCTTGCGCGGCGAGGTTGTTTTCGACCTGCTGCAAGGCGGTGAGCGCGCTCTGCCGGTAGTTGGCCACCGCCTGCCGGTACGCCGCCTCGCTGCTTTGCACCTGCGCGCGGCGCAGCCCGCCGTCGAACAGCGTGGCCGCCAGTTGCGGCCCGAGCGACCAGAACAGCGACGGCGCCGAAAACAGCTCGGCGATGCGAGAGGCCTGACTGCCGCCCTGCGCGGAGAGCGTGAGATTGGGGAACCACGCGGTCTGCGCCACGCCGATCTGGGCATTGGCCGCAGCCACCTGCGCCTGCGCCGCGGCCAGATCGGTGCGGCGCTGCAGCAGCTGCGCCGGAATGCCCGCGGGAATGGCGGGCACGCCCGGCAGCGCGCTGGTGGCGGGCAGGGTGAAGTCTGCCGGCGCCTTGCCGACCAGCACGGCGATGGCGTTCTGCAACTGCGCACGGCTCACGCCCAGGTCGGTCAGGCTGGTCTGCGCCTGCAGCAGCTGGGTACGCGCCTGCGCCACGTCGGCTGCGGTATCCACCCCGGCCTTGTAGCGGTTTTCGGTGAGCTGCAGCGCGCGCTGGTAGGCGGCCACGGTGTCGCGCGCCAGCTGGATTTGCGCGTCCACGGTGCGCAGTTGCAGGTAGCTGGTGGCCAAGGTCGATTGCAGACTGAGCTGGGTACCCGCCAGCGTGGCGGCGCTGGCGGCAGCAGCGGCCTGCCCTGCCTGCACCTGCAGCCGCACCTTGCCCCAGAGATCGGGCTCCCAGCTGGCACCCAGCGAGGCGCTGACGCTGTTGCCCACCGTGCCGACGCTGGCGCTGCGCGCGCGGCTGGCCGAAGCGCCTGCGGTCACTGCGGGGAAGTACGCCGCCTGCGCCTGCGCCACTGCGGCCTGCGCCTGTTCATAGGCAGCCAGCTGCGCCGCGAGGCTCTGGTTGTGCTGCGCCACTTGCTGTTCCAGCGTGGACAGCACCGGGTCGTCGAACACGCTCCACCAGGCGCCGCGTGGCATCGCGGCCAGCGGCTGCGCGGGCTGCCAGCCGTCCTGTGCCTGGGTGTAGGCGGCGGGCATGGCGATCTTGACCGCAGGCTCGGGCGGGGTGGCGGCGCAGGCGCCGAGCAGCAGCGCAAGCGCGGCGACAGGGAGCAGACGGGATGGTGCGGTCGGGTTCATGGCATTCAGGCCGGAGTGTCGATGCGGCGCGCGTGCGCGCCGCGGCGGAAGCGGCGCAGCGTCCAGCGGCGCAGGCGGTCGAGTTCGAGATAGATGACCGGCGTGGTGTAGAGGGTGAGCGCCTGGCTGACGATCAGCCCGCCGGCAATCGAGATGCCCAGCGGCTGACGCAGTTCCGCGCCGTTGCCGGTGATGAAGGCCAGCGGCAGCGCGGTGCCCAGCGCGGCCAGCGTGGTCATCAGGATGGGGCGCAGGCGCAGCGTGGCGGCCTCGAAAATGGCGTCGCGCGGGCTGGCGCCGTGATCGCGCTCGGCAGACAGCGCAAAGTCCACCATCAGGATGGCGTTCTTTTTCACGATGCCGATCAGCAAGAACACCCCGATCAGCGCGATGATGGAAAACTCGGTGTCGGTGAGTTGCAGCGCCAGCAGCGCCCCCAGCCCGGCCGGCGGCAAGGTGGACAGAATGGTCAGCGGGTGCAGCGTGCTCTCGTACAGCATGCCCAGCACGATGTAGATCGCAAAGATCGCCGCCATGATGAACAGCGGCTCGTTTTTCAGGGTGTCGGAAAACAGTTGTGCCGTGCCCTGGAAGCCACCGCGCACTTCCGAGGGCAGGCCGATGGCTGCGGTGGCCTCGTCGATCTTGCTCTGCACGCTGCTGAGCGACACGCCCTTGTCGAGGTTGAACGAAATGGTCGACGCGACGAACAGCCCTTGGTGATTGACCGACAGCGGCGTGTTGGTCAACTCATAGTGCGCCAGCGCCGACAGCGGCACGCGCTGGCCCTTGCTGCCGACGAGATAGATGTCGTTCAAGGCGCTTGCATTGTTCTGATACTGCTGCGCGGCCTCCATCACCACGCGGTACTGGTTCAGCGGCGCATAGATGGTCGACACCAGCCGCTGGCCGAAGGCGTCGTTGAGGGTCTGGTCGATGGCCGACACCGCAATGCCGTAGCGCGCGGCCGCTGCGCGGTCGAGCACCAGCGAGAGCTGCAGGCCGCTGGCCTGCTGGTCGCTGTTGACATCGTTCAGCCCCGGAATGCGCTTGAACGCGGCGAGCACCTTGGGCTCCCACTCGCGCAGCAGGTTCAGATCGGAGGCCTGCAGGGTGTATTCATAGAGCGCCGCCGACGGCCTGCCGCCGGCGCGGATGTCCTGCACCGGGAACATGAAGGTCTGCGTGCCCGGCACCCGCGCCAGCGCCCGGCGCAGCTCGACGATGATGGACTGCACGCCCTGCCGCTGGGCGAGCGGCTTGAGCTGCATGAACATGAAGGCGCTGTTGGTCGTGCCGCCGCCAGTGAACGCCACCACGTTTTCCATGCCCGGGTTCTTGCGCACGATGGCGACGATTCTCTCCAGCTTCTTGCTCATTTCCTGAAACGAGATCGACTGATCGGCCTGCACCGAGCCGATCAGCAGCCCCGTGTCCTGCGTGGGGAAAAAACCCTTGGGCACGACCTTGAACAGATACACCGTCAGGCCGATGGTGGAAAAGAACAGCACCAGCATCAGCAGCGGATGCCGCAAGGCCCAGCGCAGGCTGCGGGCGTAGCCGTGGTGGACCGCATTCCAGCCGCGTTCGAGCCGTGAGGCAGGCTGCGCACCGTGCGACTGAGGGCGCAGCCAGCGCGACGCCAGCATCGGCGTGACCGTGAGCGACACCAGCAGCGAAATGCCGATCGCCACCGACAGCGTGACCGCAAACTCGTGGAACAGCCGCCCGACGATGCCGCCCATGAACAGCACCGGGATGAACACCGCCACCAGCGAGAGGCTCATCGACAGCACGGTGAACCCCACCTCGCGCGCGCCCTTGAACGCCGCGGCCAGGGGCGAAAGCCCTTCCTCGACATGGCGCATGATGTTTTCCAGCACCACGATGGCGTCGTCCACCACGAAGCCGGTGGCCACGATCAGCGCCATCAGCGACAGATTGTCGAGCGAGTAGTCGAGCAGCCACATGGCCGCAAACGTGCCCACCAGCGACAGCGGCACGGCGATCGCCGGAATGAGGGTTGCGCGCCAGTCGCGCAGGAACAGCCAGACCACGCCGATCACCAGCAGCACGGCCAGGATCAGGGTGTTTTCCACCTCCTTGAGCGAGGCGCGGATGGTGGTGGTGCGGTCCGACATCAGCGTGACCTGGATCGCCGCCGGAATCGACGCTTCGAGCTGCGGCAGCGCGGCCTTCACGCCCTCGACCGCGTCGATGATGTTCGCCCCCGGCTGGCGGTAGATGATCAGCTGCACCGAGGGCTGGCCGTTGGCCAGGCCCATGTTGCGGTCGTTCTGCAGGCCTTCAAAGACGTTCGCGATCTGGTCCAGCCGCACCGCAGCGCCGTTCTTGTAGGCGACCACGATGCGTCGGTACTGCGCCGGGGTGGAGATCTGGTCGTTGGCGCCCACCTGCCAGCGGTGCGCCGCGTTGTCGATCGCGCCCTTGGGCGTATCGACATTGGCCGTGGCAATGGCCTGGCGCACCTGCTCCAGGCTCAGCCCCATGCCGTTGACCCGCGGCAGGTCGAGCTCCACCCGCACCGCAGGCAGTGCCGCGCCGCCCACGGTCACCGAGCCGATGCCTTTGATTTGCGAAATCTTCTGCGCGAGGATGGTCGAGCCCGCGTCGAACATCTGCCCGCGCGACAGCGTCTTGGAGGTGAGCGACAGGATCATGATCGGCGCATCCGCCGGGTTGACCTTGCGGTAGGTCGGGTTGCCGGTCAGCCCGCTGGGCAGCAGCGGCAGCGCGGCGTTGATCGCGGCCTGCACTTCGCGCGCGGCGTCGTTGATGTTCTTGCGCAGTTCGAACTGCAGGATCACCCGGGTCGAGCCCAGTGAACTGCTCGAGGTCATCTGCGTGATCCCGGCAATGGTGCCCAGGCTGCGCTCCAGCGGCGTGGCCACGGTGGCTGCCATCACCTCCGGGCTGGCCCCGGCCATGCTGGCATTGACCACGATGGTCGGAAAGTCCACCTGCGGCAGGGGCGACACCGGCAGTTGCCGGAACGCGATCAGCCCGGCCAGCAGCACCGCCAGCGCCAGCAGACTGGTGGCGATGGGGCGGCGGATGAACAGCGCCGAAGGGTTCACCGCCTTCTCTCCTCATCCCTCCCCACGCGCGGGGAGGGAGCGACTTCACCTCCCCCACCCGTGGGGGCGGTCGGGAGGGGGACGCGCCGCTTGCGCCATGCCCCTGCCCGACGGCTCAGCCGGTCGAAGGCCAGATAGATCACCGGCGTGGTGAACAGGGTGAGCACCTGCGACACCAGCAGCCCGCCGACGATGGCGATGCCCAGCGGCTGGCGCAACTCCGCGCCCATGCCGGTGCCCAGCGCCAGCGGCACCGCGCCGAACAGCGCGGCGAAGGTGGTCATCAGAATCGGCCGCAGCCGCAGGTGCGCGGCCTGGAGCATGGCTTCCTCGGCGGGCAGCCCCTGGTTGCGCTGCGCGTCCAGCGCAAAGTCCACCATCAGAATCGCGTTCTTCTGCACGATGCCGATGAGCAGGATGATGCCGATGATCGCGATCACCGTGAGGTCGTGCCCCGTGCCCATCAGCGCCAGCAGCGCACCGATTCCCGCCGAAGGCAGGGTGGACAGAATGGTGACCGGGTGGATGTAGCTCTCGTAGAGCACGCCGAGCACGATGTACATGGTGGCCACCGCCGCCAGCAGCAGCCAGAGCTGGTTGGACAGCGCCGACTGAAACGCGCTGGCTGCGCCCTGGAATGCGATCACATCCGAGGCAGGCAGGGCAGCCTGCCGCGCCGCCTGCTCGATGGCGCTCACCGCCTCGCCCAGCGACACGCCGGGCGCGAGCTGAAAGGAGATCAGCGCCGCCGGAAACTGGCCGAGATGGTCGATCGCCAAAGGCGTGGCGCGCTGCGCGATGGTGGCGATGCTGGAAAGCGGCACCGCCTGGCCGTTGCTCGTGAGGTAGATGTCATTGAACGCCCGCAGCACCCCGCCCACGTCTTGCTCCCTCCCCGCGGGCGGGGCGGGTTGGGGTGGGGTGGCCGCCGCACCGTGCGCGCCCTCCAGCCCGAGCACCACCCGATACTGCGCAGACTGGGTGAAGATGGTCGACACCAGCCGCTGGCCGAAGGCGTTGTACAGCGCGCTGTCGATCGCGCTCATGGTGATGCCCAGCCGCGCGGCCGCGCTGCGGTCCACGTCCACATAGGCCTGCAAGCCCTGATCCTGCAGATCGCTGGTCACGCCGGCGAGCTGCGGCAGCGCCTTCAGGCGCTCCATCAGCGCATGGTTGGCGCGGGAGAGCTCGGCGGCGCTGGTCGCCGACAGGCTGAACTGGTAGGGATAGCGGCTGGCGATGTCGTTGATGGTCAGATCCTGCACCGGCTGCAGGTAGGCGGCAATGCCCTCCACCTGCGCCGCGCGGGCATCGAGCCGTGTGATGAGCGCCTGCACCCGCGGGCGCTCGGCCAGCGGCTTGAGGTTGATCAGCAGCCGGCCGGTGTTCATGGTGGTGTTCACCCCGTCGATGCCGATGACCGACGACACCGAGGCCACCGCCGGGTCAGCGAGCAGCGCATCCACCAGCGCCTGCTGGCGCGCAGCCATCGACTGGAACGACACATCCTGCGGCGCCACGGTGGTCGCCTGGATCATGCCGGTGTCCTGGACCGGAAAAAAGCCCTTGGGGATGAGCACATACAGCAGCACGGTCAGCACCAGCGTGCCCACGGCCAGCAGCAGCACCACCAGCAGGCCGAAGGTGCCCAGCATGCGCGTTGAGATCTTGAGGTTTTTCACGTTCATCTTTCTTGCCGAAGTC
>JAGDVQ010000004.1 GCA_023255715.1 Thiomonas sp. | reverse complement strand
CGCCAGTTCCATGTGGCGCGACACCGGGCCCGTGACCAGCAGCAGGTCGGCGTGGCGGGGGCTTGCGACCAGATGGATGCCCAGCCCTTCGAGGTTGTAGTAGGGGTTGGACAGGGCGTTGATTTCCAGCTCGCAGCCGTTGCACGACCCGGCATCGACTACGCGGATCGCCAGCGCGCGCCCGAGCAGCCGCAGCACCTCGGCCTGCAGGCGATCGACCGTCGCATCGGGCGTGTCGGCGGGGACGGCGGTCGGCGGCTCGGTGATGCGGCCCACCCGGGCGATCTGGCGCAGGATCTTCCACATGGCTTACAGGTCGTGTCCGGAATACGACAGATTGAACGATTTGTTGATCAGCGGAAAGTCGGCGACGATGTCGCCGATCACCGCCCACTCGATCGCCGGCCAGTTCTGCCACGACGGGTCGTGCGGATGGCAGCGGGCGATGCGCCCGTCTTCGCCCGCGTGCAGCGCGATCAGCTGCGGCCCGCGCCAGCCTTCGACCAGCCCGATCGCCAGCCCCGGCGTGACGTTGTCCGGCGCATCGCTGCGCACCGCACCCGCGGGCAGCGACTCGAGCAGCGCATCGGCGAGCGCAAGGCTTGCGAACACTTCGGCAAAGCGCACCGCAACCCGCGCGGCCACGTCGCCGTCTTGCGCGAGCGCGACCTCAACCTGCAGCGCGGAATACGGCGCAAACCCGGGCGCGGTGCGCATATCGAGCGCCTGACCGCTGGCGCGCGCGGCCAGCCCGAGCATTCCCAGGCGCTGCGCCAGCTCTGGCCGCACCCGGCCGGTGGTGCGCAGCCGGTCCTGCAGGCCCTCATGGTCGTCGATGATGGCCTTGAGCTGCTGCACTTCGCGTTTGAGCGCGGCGTGCTGATTGCGCAGCGTCGCCGCGCCGGCGTCGCCCAGATCGACCGCGACCCCGCCCACTTGCACCGCGTCGAACGGATAGCGCGCGCCAAACACCGCGGCGTTGACGCGCAGCAGGTCTTCCTTGAGGCGGCCGAACTGCGCCAGCGCAAAGCCAAAGCCGCCGTCGTTGGCGATCGCGCCGAGGTCGCCGAGATGGTTGGCCAGCCGCTCGCGCTCGAGCAGCAGCGCGCGCAGGTGCAGCGCACGCGGCGGCGGGGTGAGGTCGGCCAGCGCTTCTGCCGCCATGCAATACGCCCAGGCGTTGGCCACCGCGCTGTCGCCCGACAGCCGCGCGGCCAGCCGCACGCCTTCGTTCACACGCATGCCCTCGAAGCGCTTTTCCACCCCTTTGTGGGTGAATCCCAGGCGTTCTTCGAGCCGCAGGATTTTTTCGCCGACCACGGAAAAGCGAAACTGCCCCGGCTCGATCACCCCGGCGTGCACCGGCCCGACCGGCACCTCGTGCACGCCCTCGCCATCGACCGCGACAAAGGGATAGGCGTCGGCAGCGAGTTCCCCGCACGGCGGCACTTCGACCGCTGCGTCGCCCAGCGGGCGCGCGTCTTCTGCCCAGGCGGTGTGGCGCAGCCAGGGCCGCGGGTCCATGCCCAGCGCGTGCAGGCCGCTCAAGTCGCGCAACGCGCGCTGCAGGCGATCGGCCACCGGGAACAGGTCGTGCAGGCCGGGATAGTGCACCGCGCCCGGCGGCAGATCGTGCTGCGCGAGCACGAGCGCACCACCGTCGAGCCACAACGCATGGACCGCACGCGCCTGCCGATCCGCCCAGAGCGTGAGCAGCCGCGCGCCGCGCTGGTGCAGTTGCTGCGCGAGCGCTTGCCATTGCAGCGCATCGACGTGGTGGTGGGACAGCGGCAGGATGGGGCAGAGCGCGCGCATGACTAACCTCCGATCATCGCCGCCGCGGTGTGCCACCAGCCGACCAGCACTGGCGGAATCCAGAACCCCAGCAGCAGCACCAGCGCCAGATGCACGAACACCGGCAGCATGTTCGGCGCGTGCGGCAGGCGCTGCAGGCTGCTGCGGCCAAACACCATGCCCTGCGCGCGCAGGAACAGCGCGCCAAACGCCACGCCCAGGCCAAACAGCAGCACCGGCGCGGCCCAGGGCTGTTGCTGCATCGCCGTGGTGAGGATGAGGAATTCGCTGGCGAACACGCTGAACGGCGGCATGCCGACGATGGCCAGCACCCCCATCATCAAGCCCCAGCCCAGCGGCGGCGAGACTTCGCGCAAACCCTCGATCGCGTCGATGCGCTGCGAATGCGCCTTTTGTGCCGCGTGCCCAGTGGTGTAGAAGATCGCGCTCTTGGTCAGCGCATGTCCGGTCATGTGCAGCAGCGCGGCAAAGTTGGCCACCGGCCCGCCCATGCCAAAGGCGAAGGTGATGATGCCCATGTGCTCGATCGACGAGTACGCGAACATGCGCTTGACATCCTTTTGCCGCCAGATGAGCAGCGCGCCGATCAGCACCGACAGCAGGCCGAACGCCATGAGCATCTGCCCCGGCCAGGCGGCATGCAGGCTGCCGTCGACCAGCGCCTTGCCGCGCATCACCGCGTACAGCGCGACGTTGAGCAGCAGCCCGGAGAGCACCGCCGACACCGGGGTGGGCCCTTCGGCGTGCGCATCGGGCAGCCAGGAATGCAGCGGCACGAGACCGACCTTGGTGCCGTAGCCGACCAGCAGGAACACGAAGGCGATGCTGATGATGCCGGGCTCGAGTCGGCCCTTGACCGCATCCAGATGCGTCCACAGCAGCGCGCTCATCCCCTCCGCGCCCAGCACCCGCTCGGCGGCGAAGTACAGCAGCACGGTGCCGAACAGCGCCAGCGCAATGCCCACGCCGCAGAGGATGAAGTATTTCCACGCCGCCTCCAGGCTGGCCTTGGTGCGATAGAGCGACACCAGCAGCACGGTGGACAGGGTTGCCGCCTCCATCGCCACCCACAGCAGGCCCAGGTTGTTGGTGGTCAGCGCCAGCAGCATGGTGAACATGAACAGCTGGTACATGCTGTGGTAGAGCCGCAGCCGCGCGGGCGTGAGGCGCCCACGATCCTGCTCGATGCGCATGTAAGGCGCAGAAAAAATCGCCGTGGTCAACCCGACAAACGTGGTGAGCGCCACCAGAAACACATTGAACGGATCGAGGAAGAACTGCGCAGCGAGCAGTTGCATCGGGCCGTCCGCGATGACGAGTGCGGTAAGCGCACACGCCGCGGCAAAGGTCGCCGCGCTGGCCGCGATGTTGATCCACGGCGCAAACCACCGATGCCCAAGAAGGGCCAACAGCCCGCCGCCCATCAGCGGCAAAAGAAGTGTTGCGAGCAGCGCTGGCATCAGTCGTCCTTGAGCGATTCCATCTGCTGCAGATCCAGGCTGTCGAACTGCTCGCGGATCTGGAAAAAGAAAATGCCGAGCACGAACACGCCGACCAGCACGTCCAGCCCGATGCCGAGCTCGACCACCATCGGCATGCCTTGTGTGGCGCTGGTGGCGGCAAACAGCAAGGCGTTTTCCATCGACAGAAAGCCCACCACCTGCGCGATC
Source organism: Thiomonas sp. (assembly GCA_023255715.1). GTDB lineage: Bacteria > Pseudomonadota > Gammaproteobacteria > Burkholderiales > Burkholderiaceae_C > Thiomonas. The sequence continues at coordinate 6,163 of JAGDVQ010000004.1, read as the reverse complement.
GCGGTGTGGCGCACGATCATCATCAAAAACGCCAGCAGCACCAGCGCCAGCGCGATGCCCAGCACCCCGCGCATGTTCGCCCCGGTGAATTGCGCAATCGGCTGCACGACGACGAAAGCGAAAATCACCAGCACGATGCCGAGGAGCTGCAGGCTGGGAATGTTGACCAGCGTTTCCATGTCCCAGTCGGCGCGCAGGCGATGGATGAGCTTGAACAGCACCCACGGCAGGATGATGACCTTGATCACCAGGGTCAACACGGCCGACTGATACAGCTCGGCCTGATGCGTCGAATAGCCCACCACCGCTGCGCTGACCACGAGCAACACCCCCTGCGCGGCAAAGAGAGTCACCAGATTGGCCACGCGCCGCTGCGCCAGCATGGCAAACGACAGCAACAGCAGCAGCGCCGCGCACAGATGAATGATCTGCACCGGCAGCGGCAGATTCACCAGCGGCGCGATCGCCTGCACGGCGGCAGCGGGAGCGGATGCGGCGAGAACGGCGGTGGCGGTCATCGGCCTGTCCTCAATGCGCCAGCATCAGCCGCACCAGCAGCCCGAGCACCGCGAGCAAAAACGCGGTGGCGAGAAATTCCGGCGCGCGAAACAGCCGCAGCTTGGCACTCAAGGTTTCGATCAACGCAATGCCAAAGCCGACTGCGGCCAGCTTGAGCAACAGCGGCGGCAGCGCGGGCAGCAGCCACAGCAGCCCGTCGGCGCGCCCGGCCATGCCCCAGGGCAGGAACAGCGCAAAGCCGATGCAGGCGTAGTTGAACAGCTTCAGGCTGCTCGCCCATTCGACCAGCGCCAGATGCCGTGCCGAGTATTCGAGCACCATAGCCTCGTGGATCATGGTCAGCTCCAGATGCGTGGTCGGGTTGTCCACCGGAATGCGCGCGTTTTCCGCCAGCAGCACCATGACGAAGGCGACTCCGGCAAACGCCAGGCTGGCGTGCAGCGCGAGCTTTTGCGATTGCAGTGCCTCGGCAATCGTCGGCAGCAGGGTGCTGCCGGTCATCAGCGAGGCGGTGAACACCACCATCAGCAGCGCCGGCTCGGCGAGAAACCCGATCAACATCTCGCGCCGCGACCCCAGGCTGCCGAACGCGGTGCCGATGTCCATACCGGCGAGCGCGATGAACACCCGCGCGAGCGCAAACAGGCCGACCAGCGCGATCACGTCCGCCGCCTGCGCGAACGGCAGATCGGTCGACAGCGACGGGATGATCGCCGCCGCCGCGACCATGCTGCCGAACAGGATGTACGGAACAAAGCGAAACAGGGCGGTGGCGTCATCGGCCAGCACCGCATCCTTGCGCAGCAGCTTGGCGATGCGCGCATACGGCTGCCACAGCGGCGGCGCGCTGCGGTTGGACAGCCAGGCGCGGCACTGCGCCACCCAGCCGGAGAACAAGGGTGCCAACGCCACCGAAAGCAGCACCGCGACGAGCTGGACGAACAAGGCCGCCGGACTGATGGACAGGTTCATCGGATCACCACCAGCAACAACACCAGCAGGGTGACGAAGCTGTAGAGCAGGTAGATCGAAATCTTGCCCTGCTGCAGCCGCGCCGCCTGCCGCGCCAGCCACAGCACACCAGCAGCCAGTGGCAGATACATCTGCGCCCAGAAGCGGTCGGCCACCTGCACACGGTAGCGCGGCGCGGCATCATCCGGCCGCGGCAACGCGACATGCGTCTGGAAGAACGGCTCGAAAATCCGCCGGATCGGCTGACCGAAGCCTTCTGCAGTGTCCTGCATGCGCGCGGTCAGCCCCGGCGCTCCGCAGTCCCAGGCGGGAGCACGCCGACTGCGGCCGTGATACAGCCGGTGCGTCGCCAGCACGGTGAGCGCAATCACCAGGGCGCCGACCAGCAGCACGACCAGCGGGCTGTACGCCGCGCGCTGCGCCGACACCGGCACCAGCCACAGCCAGTTGCCGGTGGGCGCCAGCGGCTGCTGCAACAGCAGCGCGCTGACCCGATCGATGCCGGTGAGCACCGTGCTGGGCAAAAGCCCCAGCAGCACGCAACCCGCGGCCAGCCACAGCAGACCGGCGCGCTCGAGCCACCCTGGGTCGTGCGAGGCGGCCAGCTGCGCCTCGCGCGCGCGGCCGAGAAAAATCACCCCGTAGAACTTGACCATCACATACCCGGCCAAGGCCCCGGCGAGCACGAGGACTGCCGCGCCCAGCGGAATGATGAGGTTGAAAAACGGCTGCGGAATCTGCGGCGTGACCAGGAAGGCCTGCAGCAGCAGCCACTCGGCGACAAAGCCGTTGAGCGGCGGCAGCCCGGCGATCGCCAGTGTGCCGACGAGCGCGGTCCATCCCACCCAGGGCATTTGCCGCAGCAGCCCGCCCAGATGCCCCAGGCTGCGCTCATGCGTGGCGTGCAGCACCGCGCCGGTGGTGAGAAACAGCAGGCTTTTGAAAAATGCGTGGTTGAGCACGTGATAGAGCAAGGCGGCCAGCGCCAGCGCAGCCATCAGCGGCATGCCCACACCGCGAAACACCAGCGCCAGCCCCATCGCGGCAAAGGCGATGCCGATGTTCTCGATCGAGGAATACGCCAGTAGCCGCTTCATATCGGTCTGCACCGTGGCGAACAGCACGCCGAACAGCGCGCCGAACAGCCCGAGCGCCAGCAGCGGCACACCCCACCACCACAGCGGCGCGTGCAGCAGATCGAAGCTCACGCGCAGCAGACCGTAGATCGCGGTCTTGAGCATCACCCCGCTCATCAGCGCCGACACCGGCGACGGCGCCGCCGGGTGCGCCTCGGGCAGCCAGATGTGCAGTGGCACCAGCCCCGCCTTGGCGCCAAAGCCGATCACCGCCAGACCGAACGCCACGCTCGCCCACAGCGGCGATAAATGCCCCTGGCGCATCGCCGCGAACGTGAGGCCCGCCGCGCCGCCCTGCATCATCACGCCAAAGCACAGCAGCAGCGCAATCGCGCCGAGGTGCGCAAGCAGCAGATACACATAGCCGGCGCTGCGGATCTCGGCGATGCGGTGTTGCGAAATGACCAGAAAGTACGAGGCCATCGCCATGACCTCCCACGCCAGCATGAAGCCGTAGGCGTCGGCGGCGAGCAGCACCAGGCTCATCGCGGCGAGAAACACGTGGTACTGCATGCCGAGCAGCCCCGGCGCGGTGCCTTCGCCTTCGCGGAAATACCCGGCGGAAAAAATCGAAATCCCGGCGCTGGCCGCGCCGAGCAGCAACAGGAAAAAGCCCGAGAGGGCATCGAGCCGCAGATGGATCGGCAAGCCCGGCAGACCAATGGGCAGCACCAGATGCTGCGGCGGCACGAACAGCCCGAGCAGACCGACACCCGCGATGACCACGCTGCCTGCCGCGCCCAGCGGAAAGATCACCCGCGCCACCCAGCGCACCGAGCGCGGATGCACGAACCCGGCCAGCCCCATCAACACCCAGGCCGCAGCCACGCCGAGCGCGACGAGGAGCAGCATGGAGTCATGGTTGGGTTGCATGATGATGCAATTCACATAAGATGTGCATGAAATGTTAATCCTGTTCGCATTCAAATGGAACAACGCACCAGCCGGCTGACCGTGTTGATCGACCCGCAGAAAAAGGCGGTGTTCGAACACCTGTGCGCGCGGGAAGACCAAACCCCGTCGCAGGTGGTGCGGCGGCTGATCCGCGAGTACATCGAGGCGCAGCTCGGGCGCCCGTGGAAACCCGGCGAAACCCCGGAAGACGCGCTGCGCCGCTGAACCCGGCCTGACCCGCTATGCAGGCGACAATGCCGCATGGACTTTTTCGTTCTGTTGCTCGGCGGCGCGGTGCTGGGGCTGGCCGGGGTGTTCGTGCGGCTGGCCGACACCACGGCCCACCTCGGCCCGTTTGCCAGCGCGTTCTGGCGCATGGCGCTGGCTGCGCCGTTTCTGCTCGCCTGGGCAGGGGTGCAGTGGCAACTGCAGCGCAAACCCCGTGCCGCTGCGCCCGACCCTGACCCCGGGCGAGCGCCGCCGCAAGTTTTCAGCACACGCCCTGCCCCGCCCGCGCTGCTCGCGCACTGGCCGACCTGGGCGCTGGCGCTGTTCGCCGCGGCGATGTTCGCGCTCGATCTGGTGTTTTTCCACTTGGCGGTGATCACCACTGCGGTCGGCAATGCCACGCTGGAATCGAATTTCGCGCCGGTGCTCATCACCCTGGCGTTCTGGATCATCACCCGCCATGCGCCCCGGCCGGTGTTCCTCGCCGGGCTGGCGGCGGCGCTTGCGGGCGCCGCGCTGATGATCGGCCCGAACTTCGGCCACAGCAAGGCGCTGCTGGGCGATGCCAGCGGCCTGTTCTCCGCGGTGTTCTACGCCGCGTATCAAGTTGGGATCCAGCAGGCGCGGCAGCGCCTGTCCACCGCGCCGCTGATGGCCGTGGTCACGCTGCTCGCTGCCGTCGTGCTGTGGCCGTTCGCGCTGGCCGAGGGGCGGATGTGGCCGACTGCGGCGATCGGCTGGGTGTGGGTGATCGGGCTTGCGCTGCTGGTGCAGATCGGCGGGCAGGTGGTCATCGCCTACGCGGTGCGGCGGCTCAACCCGGCGCTGTCGTCTGTTGGGCTTCTGGTGCAGCCGGCAATGGCCGTGGTCTATGCCTGGATTCTGCTCGGCGAGGCGCTCACCGCCGCGCAGCTGCTCGGCGCGGGCCTGGTGCTCGCGGGCATCTACCTGGCGCGCAGAGGGATGTGTTGACATCCTCCCCAGCCTGACGGGCGAGGATTCCCATGCTGTCGTTGCATGTCCGCCGTGTCCTCGCGGGCACGGATTTCTGCCTCAACGCGGCGCTTGCTATGCGGGAACCAGTCCCGCACCCGCAGCCACCGCTCCGCAGACTATCCCCCAGCGTCCCTGGGTTCATCGATTCTGAGCGCCGCAGCGCCTGCTTTGACCGCAAGGGCTGCTGCCAGGATGTTCTTCGCCGCGTTCAGGTCGCGGTCGTGAAGCTGCCCGCACGACGGACACGTCCAGCGGCGCGTTGACAAGGCGAGCTTGGACAGCACATGACCGCAGGCACCGCAGCGCTTGCTGCTCGGATACCAGCGGTCGATCGCGATGACCTCCCGACCGGCCCACTGCGCCTTGTATTCGATCTGTCGGCGCAGTTCCGCGAAACCTGCGTTCAGCACGGCGCGGTTCAAGCCGGCCTTCTGGCGCACGCGCCTGCCCGGCTGCTGCGCCGTGCCACGGGCGCTTGCCGTCATGCCGCGCACGGCCAGATCCTCGATCGCGATCACTTGGTTCTCGCGCACGATTCGAGTGGTGAGTTTGTGTTGCCAGTCGCGGCGGATTGCAGCGATGCGCTCTTGCACCCGTGCGACCTTGCGACTGGCCTTGCGCAGGTTGTTCGACACCGGCAGGCGCTGGCCCTTGGCCAGCGGGGCGTTGGGCGTCAGGCCCATGCGCACCTTGGCCGCAGCGATCTTGCGCCGCTGCGCGCGCTGATACCGGCGCTTGCGGGCCTCCAGATCCACAAGCCGCCGCGGCAGGCGGTGCACGCCGCCGCTGGAGTCCACAATCGCGCCGGTGTTCATGTCCAGGCCGATCTGCGCGGACGATGCGGGCAGAGGTTGCATGGTTTCCTCAACCAGCAACGAGACGTAGTAGCGCCCGGCGGATGTGCGCGTGACCGTCACGCTCGACGGCTGCGCGCCTTCTGGCAGCGGACGGCTCCAGCGCACATCGAGCGGCGCGTCGTGCTTGGCCAGCGTGAGCTTGCCATCACGCAGCGCAAAACCATTGCGCATGTAACTGGCCGACTGCACGCTGTCGCGCCGGGATTTGAACGTCGGATACGCAGCACGCTTGGAGAAGAAGTTGCCAAACGCACCGTCAAGATGCCGCAGCGCCTGTTGCAGCGCGACGTTGCTCACTTCGCCAAGCCACGCCCGCTCGGGTGTCTTCTTGAGGTGCGTGAGGGCAAGTGCCAGGTCTTTGTAGTACAGGCGCTGCTGGCGGTCGTAGAACGCTCGCGTGCGCTCTTCCAGACCCCAGTTGTACACCACGCGCACACACCCGAACGTCCTTGCAAGCTGCTCGGCTTGCTCAGGCGTCGGGTAGAAGCGGTAGCGATACGCACGCTGGATTCGCATTGTATGATCTTAACACGGAGAGACGCTAAAAGCTGTCTCTTATAC
>JAGDVQ010000008.1:8573-9678 GCA_023255715.1 Thiomonas sp. | reverse complement strand
AATGGGTGTTTACATCCGCAGGCCCATCAGCCGTTTCCACTGGCCGCTCGCCAGTGCGGTGCCCACCAGGATGATTGCGCCGCCCGCCAGCATGGCGTTGGTCACGGGCTCGTGCAGAAACAGCGCGCCCCACAACATGCCGAAGGCCGGAATCAGGAAGGTGACCGAAGCGGCGTAGGCCGCGCCGACCTGCGCCACCAGGCGGAAATACAGCACATAGGCCAGCCCGGTGCACAGCACGCCGAGCGCCACCACGGCGGCCCAGACCTCGCCCCGCACCGCATGCGCGGGCCAGGTGAACGCGGCGGGCAGAGCCAGCAGCGCCGCAGCCGTGAGCTGACTGCCGAAAGCGGTGAGCGCCGGATCGACCCCGACCAGATGGCGGCGGGTGTAATGCACGGCATAGCCATAGGACATCGGCGCCAGCAGCACCGCAGCAACCGCCCAGTGCGCCGCACCCTGCGACAACCCAGGCTGATCGCTGACCAGAACGACCACTCCCAACAGGCCGACCCCCAGACCCACGATCTGCGCACGACCGATCGGCGCCCCGAACAGCGTCGCCCCCAGCACGGCCGCCCACAGCGGGGTGGTGGCATTGAGAATGGCCTCGAAGCCCGCGCCCAGGTGCAGCGCGCCCGCCGCGAACAAGGTGAACGGCAACGCGGAGTTGGTCACGCCCACAACCAGCAGCGGCCCGAGTTTGCCGCGGAACTCGGCGCGCGCCGCAGCCGTGCGCAGCACCGGCAGCAGCACCAGCGAGGCAATGCCCACGCGCAGCGCGATGAGCGGCACCGGCCCGAATTCGGGCACGGCGATGCGCAGGAACAGAAAAGACGCGCCCCAGATGGCGGCGAGCACAAACAGTTCGATGAAAGGCATGGACGGGATACGACGGATTTGCCACGCGGGCCAAAGCGCTCAGCGGCGGGGCGTGGTGAGGGGAGCGGCGCGTTCGAGATCGAGCAGCGCCTGCTTGCGCGGCAGGCCGGCAGCGTAACCGGTCAGCGCGCCGTCGTGGCCGACGATGCGGTGGCAGGGCACGACGATGAGCAGCGGATTGCGCCCCACCGCAGCACCCACGGCACGCGCATGGCGAGCCGGC
>JAGDVQ010000008.1:0-8563 GCA_023255715.1 Thiomonas sp. | reverse complement strand
CGGCAGGCCCGGCCGCTGCGCCAGCCGCGCATAGCTGATCGTCTGCCCGGCGGGCACGGTCTGCAGCGCCCGCCAGACCGCCCGCTGAAACGGCGTGCCCTGGGGCCGCAAGGGCAGATCGAAGCCGATGGCCTCGCCACGAAAATAGGCCTGCAGTTGCGCCCGGGCGCGCTGCAGCACAGGCGTGGCGGCGCAGGCGGCGGTTTCCGCTGGCAACGCCTCCGCGTCCAGGAAGCGCAGCGCGATCATCTGCGCGGTCCAGTTGCCGATGCCGGGCAAGGCCTGCAGCGCCACGCGTCCGCTGGCCACGGCACAGGCCAGCGCGTGCAGGCTGAGGGCGCGGGCGCTGGTCAGGCCGCAGGCGCGCAACACCGCTGCGCCTGCGGCAGACGGGCTGTTGCGGCGTCAGTCCATAGCGGGTGCGAAACAGATGATTGGAGCGCTGCACGCTGCCAAAGCCCGCTGCATCGGCCACGGCGGCCATGGGCAACGCCTTGTCGGTGAGCAGGCCCCAATCCTGCCGCGTGCAGTCGTCTGGCCGAAAACGGACATCAGGTCCTCGCGGCGCCGTGCGCTGCGTGCTGACTTTTTTGCAATACAGCTTTGTGTTCGACAAAGCGCAAAAGCCGGGTTAGTCCTGCCCCGCTGCAGCGCAGCAAAATGGATAATCGAGCCACAAAACACACGCATTCAACTCGGACAGACTCGCCATGAACGCCCCCCTCCATCCCGACGTCGCCTCGCGCGCAGCGCGGCAAGCGGAAGTCGTTGCCGCTTTGAGCGCGGTGGCGCCGCCGCACATCCTGCTGTGGCAGCCCGAGGAGGTCACGCCCTACGAGTGCGACGGCCTGTCGGCCTCCCGCCGCAAGCCGCTGGTGGTCGCGCTGCCGGAAACCGAGGCACAGGTGGCAGCCGTGCTCAAGGCGTGCCACAAGCTGAATGTGCCGGTGGTGGCGCGCGGCGCGGGCACCGGACTGTCGGGCGGGGCGCTGCCCAATGAGGACGGCGTGCTGCTGGCGCTGGCGCGGTTCAACCGCATCAAGCGCATCGACCCGATCGCCCGCACAGCAACTGTCGAGTGCGGGGTGCGCAATCTGGCCATCTCCGAGGCGGCTGCGCCCTACGGACTGTTCTACGCGCCCGACCCCTCCAGCCAGATCGCCTGCACCATCGGCGGCAACATCGCCGAAAACTCCGGCGGGGTGCACTGCCTCAAGTACGGGCTGACCGTGCACAACGTGCTGCAGGTGCGCGGCTACACGGTGGAAGGCGAGCCGCTGACCATCGGCAGCCTGGCCTGCGACTGCCCCGGCCCCGATCTGCTGGCTGCGGTGATCGGCAGCGAAGGCATGCTGATGGTGGTCACCGAAGTCACGGTGAAACTGCTGCCCAAACCGGTTCTGGCGCGCTGCATCATGGCCAGCTTCGACGATCTGCGCAAGGCGGGCGATGCGGTGGCGGCCATCATCGCCGCCGGCATCATCCCGGCCGGGCTGGAAATGATGGATCAGCCGATGACCGTGGCCGCCGAGGCCTTCGTCCACGCCGGCTACGACCTCGACGCCAAGGCCATCTTGCTGTGCGAAAGCGACGGCACGCCCGAGGAGGTGGAAGAAGAAATCGGCCGCATGACCGCGGTGCTCGAACGCTGCGGCGCCACCGCGCTGAAGTGCAGCGACAGCGAGGCCGAGCGCCTGCGCTTCTGGAGCGGGCGCAAGAACGCGTTTCCTGCCACCGGCCGCATCTCGCCCGACTATTACTGCATGGACGGCACCATTCCGCGCAAGCGCGTGGCCGACATGCTCGAGGCCATCCAGGGCATGGAGAGCAAGTACGGGCTGCGCTGCGTCAACGTGTTCCACGCGGGCGACGGCAATCTGCATCCGCTCATCCTGTTCGACGCCAACCAGCCTGGCGAGCTGCACCGCGCCGAGGAATTCGGCGCCGAAATTCTCGAAACCAGCGTGGCCATGGGCGGCACGGTCACCGGCGAACATGGCGTGGGCTTCGAGAAGATCAACGCCATGTGCGTGCAGTTCAGCCCCGAGGAGCGCGAGCAGTTCTTCGCGCTGCGCCGCGCCTTCGATCCGGGCGAGACGCTCAACCCTGGCAAGCAGATCCCCACCCACGCGCGCTGCGCCGAATACGGCAAGATGCATGTGCGCGGCGGCCTGCTGCCTTTCCCCAACATTCCCCGGTTCTGAGCCGGATTGCCCCGCGACATCGCGGCAGAGCGTCACCCTCTTCCGCCGCGCTGCATGCGGTTGCGGCGGGGGCGGATGGAAGCCAACCAACAGACATGCAAGCAGACGATCTGATTCCCCTCTGGCAAGACCTGGTGCGCGAGGCCGGCTCGCGCGGCGAGCGCATCCGCATCCACGCTGGCAACAGCAAGGCGCCGTGGTGGGCCGCAGTGCAGCAAACCGGCATGGACACCGCCGAGCACACCCTCGACACCACGCTGCTGTCGGGCATCACCCACTTCGAGCCGACCGAGCTGGTGATCACCGCCCGCGCAGGCACGCCGCTGGCCGAGATCGAGGCGGCGCTGGCCGAACATCAGCAGTTCCTGCCATTCGAGCCACCGCATTTCGCCCGAAGCGGCCAGGCCACGCTCGGCGGCATGGTGGCCAGCGCGATGAGCGGCCCCGCGCGCATCAGCGCCGGTGGCGTGCGCGACTATGTGCTCGGCGCCACACTGCTCAACGGCAAGAGCGAGGTGCTGCACTTTGGCGGCGAGGTGATGAAAAACGTCGCGGGGTTCGATGTATCGCGCCTGCTGTGCGGCTCGCTGGGTTCGCTCGGCGTCATTCTCGATGTCTCGCTCAAGATCCTGCCCGTCGCCCCGGCGCAGGCCACGCTGCGGTTTGCCATGACACAGGACGAGGCCATCACCCGCTGCAACACCTGGGCCGCGCAGCCGCTGCCGCTCAACGCCAGCGCCTGGCTGCCCGACCGCAGCGCAGGCACCGGCAAGGGGGTGCTTACCGTGCGCCTGCGGGGGGCACAGGCCGCGGTGCAGGCCGCCAGCGCCAAGCTGGGCGGTGAGCGCCTGCCCGAGACCGAAGCCAGCACCTTCTGGACCGGCTTGCGCGAGCAGACCCTGCCCTGGTTTGCATCCACCTGGCCAGGCGACTCGCAGGCCGCCCTGTGGCGCCTGTCGCTGCCCGCCACCGCCCCGGCGCTCGATCTGTCCGGCACGCAACTGGTGGAATGGTTCGGCGGCCAACGCTGGCTCATCAGCGCCGCGCCCGCGTCCATCATCTTCGAAGCCGCGCGCCAGGCCGGAGGGCACGCCACCCGCTTTCGCGGCGGCGATCCCGCCGTGCCGGTGTTCGCCCCGGCGCAGGCCACGCTGCTGCGCATCCAGCGCAATCTCAAGACCGCCTTCGACCCGCATGGCGTGTTCCCCACCCTGTTCTGATCCCGATGGAAACCCATCTCAGTCCCGAATTTGCCGCCACGCCCGAGGGCCAGCAGGCCGAGGCCATTCTGCGCAACTGCGTGCATTGCGGCTTCTGCACCGCCACCTGTCCGACCTACCAACTGCTCGGCGATGAGCTCGACGGCCCGCGCGGCCGCATCTACCAGATCAAGCAGGTGCTCGAGGGCGCCGCGCCGACGCGCTCCACCCAGCTGCACCTCGACCGCTGCCTGACCTGCCGCAACTGCGAAACCACCTGCCCGTCGGGAGTGGAATACGGCAAGCTGGTGGACATTGGCCGCGCCGTGGTGGACGCCAAGGTGGAACGTCCCGCCGGGGAAAGGCTCGCCCGCTGGGCGCTGCGCGAAGGCATGACCTCCGGCCTGTTCGCCCCGGCCATCAAACTCGGCCAGGCACTGCGTCCGCTGGTGCCTGCCGTGCTGCGCGACAAGGTGCCGCCGCGGCAGCGTGCAGGCAAGCGCCCGCAGCGCACCCATGCGCGCAAGGTGCTGATGCTCGGCGGCTGCGTGCAGCCCACGCTGATGCCCAATATCGGCGCAGCCACCGCCCGCGTGCTCGACGCCGTGGGCGTGCAGCCGCTGCTGGCAGACGGCGCCGGCTGCTGCGGCGCCATTCGCCAGCATCTGTCCGACCATGACGGCGCGCTGGCCGACATGAAGCGCAACATCGACGCCTGGTGGCCGCTGGTGGAGAGCGGCGCGGTCGAAGCCATCGTGATGGACGCCTCGGGTTGCGGCGCGATGGTCAAGGAATACGGCCACCACCTGTTGCACGACCCCGCCTATGCCGACCGCGCCCAGCGCATCAGCGCGCTGTGCCGCGACATCAGCGAGTACCTGCCGCAATTCGCGCCGACGCTCAAGACACTGCTCAAAAACAAACCGGTCGAGCACCTGGCCTACCACCCGCCCTGCACCCTGCAGCACGCGCAGCAGGTGCGCGGCGGCGCCGAAGGGCTGCTGCGCGAACTGGGTTTCGAGGTCAAGCTGCCGCTGGAGTCCCATCTGTGCTGCGGTTCGGCCGGCACCTATTCGGTGCTGCAGCCCGCGCTGGCCAAGGAACTGCGCAACCGCAAGCTGCAGCACCTGGCCGAAACCGCGCCGCAGCGCATTGTCAGCAGCAACATCGGCTGCATCGGGCATTTGCAGACCGGCACCACCATCCCGGTGCAGCACTGGGTGGAACTGCTCGACGAAGCGCTGCACGGCAAGCCTTGAGCCGGGGTGACCCCTGTTGGATTTCTGCTGCGCTCAGTTGTCACTGTCAACCTTGTTGTGGACAATGCAAACATCCATGGACAGACGCAGAGTCGGGGGGCTCTGCATGCACTTTGATGGGATCGGCGCATCCCCTGCCGTCCTCCTTCAACCCGTCCCCGCTGTCTGATTGCTTCGCCGCACGGGCCGCAAGGACTGTCACGGCGGGCGTTTTCCGAGCTTGCCATTTCGAGACCACGATGAAATTTATCGCAGCCCTGCTTGTGTGCATGAGCCTGGTGACCACCGCGTTCGCGGCCGCGCCCGGCGTGACCGACACGCAAATCGTCCTCGGCCAGTCCGCGCCACTCACCGGGCCGGCGGCGCAGATCGGCATCCGCCTGCGCATGGGCATCGAGGCGTATTTCAAGCAGGTCAACGCCGACGGCGGCGTGGCCGGACGCAACCTCAAGCTGGTCAGCCTGGACGACGGCTACGAGCCGCCGCGTGCCGTGGCCAACACCAAGACCTTCATCGACGGTGGCGATGTGTTCGCGCTGCTGGGCTATGTCGGCACGCCCACCACGCTGGCCGCCAAGCCCCTGATCGACCAGGCCGGCATTCCGCTGATCGGACCGTTCACCGGCGCGATGGGACTGCGCCAACCGGTCGATCCGTATATCTTCAACATCCGCGCCAGCTACAACGACGAAACCCGCAAGATCGTCGATCAGTTCCTGTTCCTCGGGCTGAAAAAGATCGCCGTGTTCTATCAGGATGATGCCTACGGCATGGCTGGCCTGAGCGGGGTGCAGAAAGCGCTGGCCGCGCATGGCCTCAAGCCCGTGGCCACCGGCACCGTCAAGCGCAACACGGTGGATGTGGCGGGCGCACTGGCCGCCATCCTCCCGGCCAAGCCCGATCTCATCGTGGAAGTGGGCACCTATACCGAAGTGGCAGCGTTCAACCAGCAGGCCATCGCGCAGGGCTACGGCGGCCAGTTCGCCAATGTCAGCTTCGTCGGCTCGGAGGCGCTGGCCAAGGCGCTCGGCCCCCAGGGCAACGGGGTCATCATCACCCAGGTTGTGCCGTTTCCGTTCTCCACCGTCACCCCGCTGGTGCGCGAATATCAGGCAGCGATGAGCGCCGCCGGTCACAAGGATGACTACGACTTCACCAGCCTGGAGGGCTATATCGACGCCAAGGTGCTGGTCCTGGCGCTGCGCAAGGCCGGCAAGACCCTCACTCGCGCCAGCCTGATCGACGCGCTGAACGGCATGAGCAACGAGAACCTCGGCGGATTCACCGTGCGCTTCTCGCCGACCAACCATTCCGGATCGGACTACGTCGACACCACCAGCATCACCGCCAGCGGCGGGTTCCGCCACTGAGGCTGTCAGGCAGGCGCCTGCAGCGCCATTTCAATGTCGGGGCCGATCTGCTCCGGCTTTTCCTGCGGCGGGTAGCGCTTGAGCACCTGTCCGTCGCGGCCCACCAGAAACTTGGTGAAGTTCCACTTGATGGCGTGCGAGCCCAGGAGGCCAGAGGCCTCTTGCGTCAGCCAGTGCCACAGTGGATGGGCGTGCGCACCGTTGACCTCCACCTTGGCAAACAGCGGGAAAGTCGTGGCGTAGCGTGAGGTGCAGAACTGCGCGATGTCTTCTGCGCTGCCCGGCTCCTGCGCGCCGAACTGGTTGCACGGAAATGCCAGCACGCTGAAACCCTGCGGGCCATAACGCGCCTGCAAGGCCTGCAGCCCGGCGTACTGCGGCGTGAAGCCGCAGGCACTGGCGGTATTCACGATGAGCAGGACCTTGCCCCGCCACTGCGCCAGCGGTTGCTGCGCACCGCGAATGTCGACGGCGGAAAAATCGAACGCGGACTGCACGAGGGTGGGCATGTCAGTTTCTCCCCGGCCATGCGGCCAGCAAAATGGCCAACAGAATCAGGCTACCACCGAACAGCGCCTGCCCGCTCAGGTGTTCCGCACCCAGCAAGACGGCGCTGCCGCTGGCGAACACGATCTCCACCGTCATCACCACTGCGGTCAGGGCCGAGGGCAGCCGTTCCGCGCCGTACTGAAGACCGAGATTGGCCGCCAGAAATGCCAGCGCCATCAGCACCACGCCGATCATCCAGGCAGGCGCCGGCGCGGGCACAGGCTGGATGCTCCCCTGGACCGTCAGCAGCGCCGCCACGCCGCCCGCCACGAACACCCCACCGGCAAACATGGCCAGCCCGCGTGCCTCGGCCGGGGTGTGCGCGTACTTGCGCAACAGCACATTGTTGAGCGCGAAGAACATGCCGCCGATCACGCCCAGCCAGTCCGCCGGATGCTGCGGCAGCGGCAAGCCGCCGCCCGGTGGCCACAGCACCACCATCGCTCCGGCCAGCGCCAGGATCAGCCGCAGGCCGACCCAATGGGTGAACCGCTCGTCCAGCAGCCAGCGTGCCAGCAGCGTGGCCCAGACCGGCATCAGGTAGAACAGCAGCACCACCCGCACCACATCGCCCTCGGTCACTCCCCAGTTGAACGCCGCGTTCGTCGCCCCGGACGCCACCAGAATGCCCCACAGCGGCGGATTGCGCCACAGCGCCGCCACCGCGGACGGCCTGGCCGCCACGATGAGCAGGGTGCAGACCGCATACATCGCCGCTGTCGCCCACAGCGGATTGAGACCCAGGCCATTGAACTGGCGAAACGGCCACCACGACACACCCCAGACAAAGGCATTGAGCATGAGGCCGCTGATCGCGGCCAGGGTTTGGCGAGGGGAGAGCATGGAAAGCGTCGAGAGGCGCGCAATGCGCGGGATGCGCGGGAGTGCAGAAAGCGTTGCGACGCGCCCACGCATCTGCGGGCGGCGTTGTCAACAAACAGGGAGTTTTGCGACAAAATTCACGACAAATCCCCGCGCATGCATTGTAAAGTGTCAAAAATATCTGAACGGTGGGGGCGCCAGATCACTCGCGTTGCCGATCCTTCCTTCTCATCCCTGAGATTCAGCCATGCGCGAGTGGGCCTCCACACTTGGTTTGCTTGATCTGCCCAGCACGGTGCTGCGCGGACTGGCTGCGGGTGAGCCGATCGACGCGCTGGCGGGTCTGCTGTGCCGCATGGCGGAGCAGGCCGCACCCGGCCGCATCGCCAGCCTGCTGCGTCTGGAAGCGGACGGGCTGCTGCACCCGCTGGCCGTGCCCAGCGGGCCGCCTGAACTGGTCAGCGCGCTCGACGGACTCAAGCCCGGTCCGCACGCCGGTTCCTGCGGCAACGCGGTGTTGCACAACGCGCCCACATTCATCGCCGACATTCCGAATGATGCACGCTGGGACGATCTGCGTGGCGTGGCGCAGCAATGGAATCTGCGCTCCTGCTGGTCGTGGCCGGTGCGAGATGGCGCGCGGGTGATCGGCAGCTTTGCCCTGACCAGCCTGGAGCCTGGCGCCCCCGACGACGACGCGCTGAAGCTGCTCGAATTCGTCGCCTCGATCGCGGGCGCGCTGCTGCACATGGACATGCTGCAGCGCGAGCGCGAATCCGCCCATGCGCTGCGCCAGGCCATGCTGGACAACGCGCTGGTAGCCATTGCGCTGGTGGGCGGCCGCACCATCCGCGGTGCCAACGCGCGCATGGCGGAGATCTTCGGCTATGCCGATGCCACGGCCCTCGAAGGGCTGCCCGCACAGGCGCTTTACGCCAGCGACGCCGAGTACACCGCCCTGGGCACCGAGATGTACGCCGCCATGGCCCGTGGGGAGCGCATCACCCGGGAGTTGCAGATGCGCCGCGCCGACGGCAGCGTGTTCTGGTGCGAACTGTCGGGCCAGGCCGTTGCGGGTCAGCCCGGCGTGGATTCGGTGTGGGTCGGCCAGGACGTCAGCGAACGCCGCGCCGCGCAGGAGCGCATGCTGTGGCAGGCGC
>JAGDVQ010000172.1 GCA_023255715.1 Thiomonas sp. | reverse complement strand
CCCCAGATGAGCGAAGCCAGCAGCATCAGGGCGCTGGCACGGAGTGAGGCGGTGGACTTCGGCATGGCAGAAAACAAAAAGCCGCCGCGCAGAACGCGCAGCGGGCGGATGTGATGATAGGCGTGTCGGCTTACATGCTGCGCCGGTACTGCCCGCCCACTTCGAACAGGGCCGTGGTGATCTGCCCCAGGCTGCACACGCGCACCGCGTCCATCAGCACCGCAAACACATTGCCGTTGTCGATGACCGCCTGCTGCAGACGATGCAGCATGGCAGGCGCCTCGGCGGCGTGGCGCTGGTGAAAGTCGGCCAGGCGGCGCAGTTGCGATTCTTTTTCTTCTTCGGTGGAGCGCGCCAGTTCCAGGTGGGTGGGTGCGCTGCCGCCGTGCGGGTTGCGGAAGGTGTTGACACCGATGATGGGCAACTCGCCCGTGTGCTTGAGCATTTCGTAATGCATGCTCTCCTCCTGGATCTTGCTGCGCTGATAGCCGGTTTCCATGGCGCCGAGCACGCCGCCGCGCTCGGCAATGGCTTCAAACTCCTTGAGCACGGCTTCTTCCACCAGATCGGTGAGTTCCTCGATGATGAAGGCGCCCTGGTTGGGGTTCTCGCATTTGGCCAGCCCCCACTCGCGGTTGATGATGAGCTGAATGGCCATGGCGCGGCGCACGCTGTCCTCGGTGGGCGTGGTGATGGCCTCGTCGAACGCGTTGGTGTGCAGGCTGTTGCAGTTGTCGTAAATGGCAATCAGCGCCTGCAGGGTGGTGCGGATGTCGTTGAAGTCGATTTCCTGCGCATGCAGGCTGCGGCCGCTGGTCTGCACGTGGTACTTGAGCTTCTGGCTGCGTTCATTGGCGCCGTACTTGTCGCGCATGGCCACCGCCCAGATGCGCCGTGCCACCCGGCCGAGCACGCTGTATTCCGGGTCCATGCCATTGCTGAAAAAGAAGCTGAGGTTGGGTGCGAAGTCGTCGATGTGCATGCCCCGCGCCAGATACGCCTCGACAAAGGTGAAGCCGTTGGACAGGGTGAACGCAAGCTGGCTGATGGGGTTGGCACCGGCCTCGGCAATGTGATAGCCGCTGATGCTCACCGAGTAGAAATTGCGCACCCGGTGCTGCACGAAATACTGCTGGATATCGCCCATGACCTTGAGCGAGAACTCGGTGGAAAAGATGCAGGTGTTCTGCCCCTGATCTTCCTTCAGGATGTCGGCCTGCACCGTGCCGCGCACGTTTTCCAGCACCCAGGCGCGGGTCTTGGCGGCCTCGTCATCGGTGGGTTCGCGGCCGTTGTCGGTGCGGAATTTGTCGAGCTGCTGGTCGATGGCGGTGCACAGGAACATCGCCAGAATGGTGGGCGCCGGACCGTTGATGGTCATGCTCACCGAGGTGGCGGGGTCGCACAGATCGAAGCCGTCGTACAGCGCCTTCAGGTCATCGAGCGTGGCGATGCTCACGCCCGAGTTGCCCACCTTGCCGTAAATGTCCGGGCGGCGATCGGGGTCGGCACCGTAGAGGGTGACCGAGTCGAACGCGGTGGACAGCCGCTTGGCCGGCATGCCCTCGCTCAGCAGCTTGAAGCGCCGGTTGGTGCGGAAGGCATCGCCCTCGCCGGCAAACATGCGGGTCGGATCTTCATTCTCGCGCTTGAAGGCGAAGGTGCCTGCGGTGTAGGGAAAACTGCCGGGTACGTTGTCGCGCATCAGCCAGCGCAGGATTTCGCCATGGTCGACATATTTGGGCAGCACCACTTTGCGCAGGGTCGTGCCCGACAGGGTGGTGTGGGTGAGGGCAGTGCGAATTTCGCGGTCGCGGATTTTCACCACATAGGTGTCGCCGGCGTAGGCGCGCTGCATGTCCGGCCACATGGCCAGCAGCTTGCGCGCGGCGGGCAGCATGCGCGCTTCGCGCTGCTCGGCCAGATCGGTGACGGCCTGCACCGCAGAGACCTTGTTCGGGTTGGCCGCGTGCAGCATGCGGCCGCTTTCGCGCAGCTGCTGCGCCTCGCGCGCCAGCGTGGCCTGTGTGTCGACGCTGCGGTGATAGCCGCGCACCACGTCGGCAATCTCGGCCAGATAGCGGCTGCGCGCGGCCGGCACGATGGGGGTCTGTTGGGTGCTGTGACGGGTGTTGGCAAGGGGCAGGCGCCCAGGCTTGAGCACAAGTCCATGCGCGGCCAGCCGGGGCTTGATGGCCTGATACAGCGCCGTCACCCCATCGTCGTTGAAGCGGCTGGCCATGGTGCCGAACACCGGCAGGTCTTCCGGCTTGGTGGTCCAGGCCTCGCGGTTGCGCTGCAACTGCTTGGCCACGTCGCGCAGCGCGTCCATCGCGCCCTTGCGGTCGAACTTGTTGATGGCCACGAAATCGGCGAAGTCGAGCATGTCGATTTTTTCAAGCTGGCTGGCCGCGCCGAATTCCGGTGTCATCACATACAGGCTGGCATCGGCATGCGGCACGATGGCCGCATCGCCCTGGCCGATGCCCGAGGTCTCGACCAGGACGAGGTCGAAGCCCGCCGCCTTGCATGCGGCAATCACATCGGGCAGCGCCTTGCTGATCTCGCTGCCCGCCTCGCGCGTGGCGAGGCTGCGCATGAACACGCGCGGGCCCTGCCGCCACGGGTTGATGGCATTCATGCGGATGCGATCGCCCAGCAGCGCGCCGCCGCTCTTGCGCCGTGAAGGGTCGATGCTGATGACGGCGATGCGCAGCGCGTCGTCCTGGTCGAGCCGCACACGGCGAATCAGCTCATCCACCAGGCTGCTCTTGCCCGCGCCGCCCGTGCCCGTCACGCCCAGCACCACACCCTGCGCGGCCTCGGCCCGGGTGTGGAGTTCGCGCAGCAGCGCGGCATCGGCCACGCCGTTTTCCAGCAGGGTGATGACGCGTGCGAGCGCCTGTGCATCGCTGCGCAGCGCGTTCAGCGCGTGCTGGTCGTCCAGTGGCGGCAGGGGGTGGTCGGCACGCTTGAGCATGTCGCCGATCATGCCCTGCAGCCCCAGCGTCTGCCCGTCTTCCGGGCTGTAGATGCGTGCCACGCCATAGGCCTGCAGCGCGGCAATCTCCTCGGGCACGATGACCCCGCCGCCGCCGCCGAACACCTGGATGTGCTCGGCGCCCTCAGTGCGCAGGCGGTCGATCATGTAGCGAAAAAACTCCACATGTCCGCCCTGGTAACTGGAAATGGCGATGCCGTGCGCGTCTTCCTGAATGGCCGCAGTGACGATGTCATCGACCGAGCGGTTGTGCCCCAGATGGATGACCTCCGCGCCCATGCCGATGAGGATGCGCCGCATGATGTTGATCGCCGCGTCATGGCCGTCGAACAGCGACGCCGCCGTGACAAAGCGCAGCCGCTGCTGCGGGCGGTAGGCAGCCAGAACCTTGGCATCGGACAGATCGGTCATCGCAGTCTCCTGGAGCGCGGCGTGCATGGCGCCACGGTGGATTGGTTGACGTATACGTCAATTCGGAACTGTAGTCGATCTGCGATGTCCTGCGGAGGTGTGGACCCGAGTGATTCTCTCGGTACCCGTCAAAACCCTAAGCACGATTTCAGCTGACGGCATTAGCCTTCACTTGAGGCCAAACCGAGGAAAAGTGGGTTGGCCGAGACATCGACGATCAATCCAACAGGAGACAGTCATGCGCAGACTCTTTTTTCTTGCCCCGGATGTATCCAGCGCGCACGCGTTGGTTGATCACCTGCTGCTCGCGCGCATTCCGGACAAGCACATTCATGTGCTGGCACGCGAGGGCACGCAACTGGGCGATCTGCCCGAGGCGGGTATCGCGCAGCGTTCCGACCTCATTCCTGCCATCGAGCGCGGTGCGGCGGCTGGCGGCACCACGGGGCTGATTGCCGGGCTGGTGGCGGTGGCGTTGCCGGGCATGGCCATCATTCCGGCGGGCGGGATCGTGATTGCGCTGGCGGCTGCCGGTGCGCTGGTCGGCAGCTGGGCCAGCAGCCTGGTGGGGGTGAGCGTGAGCAGCACCCGACTCGAGCGTTTCAAGGAGGCCATCGCCTCCGGTCAGGTTCTGGTGATGGCGGATGTGGCGCATGAGCAGGTGCAGTCCATTCTGGATCGCATGAAGGACTGCTGCCCGACCGTGGCCTCCGAGGGCATGGATACCGACATCCCGGCGTTTCCTTGAGGTTGGTCTGAGGTGTTCCTGCTCGGCTCAGGCGCCGAGCAGGTCTCTGGCGATGCGGGTGATCTGTGCCACGCCGGGATGGGTGATGCGCCGCTCCACCGAGATGGCGTAGAACTCCTGGTGCATGTCGTCGCAGTGGCCCAGCAGACGCACGCCCAGCTCGCGCTCCAGGTCGGCTTGCAACACACTGGGGGCGGCAAACGCACCCCGTCCTTCGCGGCCGAAAGCGGTCATCAGCGCGCCGTCTTCGAATTCCCCGGCGATCTGTGCGGCAATCTTTTGACTGCCCAGCCACCGATCGATCTGGCCGCGCGCCGCTGAACTGGTTGCAGGCAGCAGCAGAGGCAACTCCGCCAGACAGTGCGGGAAGGACTGCACGGCGCGCGCGCGGAGCTGCGGCGCGGCAAAAAAACTCAGCGTGGTGCGGCCGAGCCGGTGGTTGAATGCACGCACATTCACATGCGCGGGCAAGGGGGCGTCCGCAATCACCAGATCGAGGCGATGGACGGCGAGATCGGCCAGCAGATCGTCCATTTCGCCTTCCTCGCAGACCAGCCGGGGTGATTCGTCCCCTTGCAACGCGGGCTCGATCAGCCGGTAGGCAATGGCCTTGGGCACGGCGTCGGTGACGCCGATGCGCAGCGGTGCAGTCGGGCGTGCGGGTTGATCGTGCTGCAGCGCGGCTTCCAGTTCGGCGCCCAGGGTGAAGATGTCGTCCGCGTAGCGCAGTGCAAGCTGGCCCGACGCGGTGAGCTCCAGCCCGCGCCCGTTCTTGCGAAACAGGGGCTTGCCCAGTTGCTCTTCCAGCAGCTTGATCTGCCCGCTGAGGGTTTGCGGCGTGATGTGCAGCTGCTTTCCCGCGCGCACGATGCCGCCGGTCTTTGCGGTCACCCAGAAGTAGTGCAAGTGTTTGAAATTCATGCCGGCGTCCTTCAAACAGTTCGATTAAATCGAAATGAAAAAATCATAAATACGAATTTACGCGAAGTGTTTGCGTGCGTAAAGTGACGCCATCGACTTTTGACAGGAGCTTGACATGAACGACAGCAATGCCTGGGGCAAGCGTGCCGTGGTCTATTCATCCGGCACTGCCACCGCCTCTGTTCCCGCCCATCGTGTGCTGCGCAACACCTATGCACTGCTGGCGCTGACCCTCACGTTCAGTGCGGCCGTGGCGGCGTTGAGCGCGGCGCTGAACCTGCCGCATCCCGGCATCATCATCACCCTCGTGGGCTACTTCGGCCTGCTGTTTGCCACCCACAGACTGAGCCAAAGTGCGTGGGGCCTGGGCGCGGTGTTCGCCCTCACCGGCTTCATGGGGTACACCCTGGGGCCCATCGTCAACCATTACCTGGCGATGCAGGGCGGCAGCGAGATCGTGGCCATGGCCTTCGGCGGCACCGCGCTGATTTTCTTTGGGCTTTCGGCCTGGGTGCTCACCAGCAAACGGGACTTCAGCTTCATGGGTGGCTTCCTGTTTGCCGGCATGATCGTGGCGCTGCTGGCCGGCCTTGCCGCAGTGTTCTTTCAGATTCCAGCCTTGTCACTCACGGTTTCAGCCGCGGTGGTACTGCTCATGTCGGGCATGATTCTGTTCGAGACCAGCCGCATCATCCAAGGTGGCGAGACCAACTACATCCTCGCAACCGTGAGCCTGTTCGTCAGCATCTTCAACCTCTTCACCAGCCTGCTGCAGTTGCTCGGCTTCATGAGCAGCGACGACTGAGGGACGAGCGATGAAATGCCCACATTGCACTGACACAACGCTGGTCATGGCGGACCGCCACGGCATCGAGATCGATTACTGCCCCGCTTGCCGTGGCGTGTGGCTCGACCGTGGCGAGCTCGACAAAATCATCGAGCGCGCTGCCGCGGCAGAACAATCGGCTGGCCACCGTGCTCCGGCTGCTGCGCCGCAACCCGCGCAGCAGCAACCGGCTGACCAGCAGCCCCATCGGCAGCCGGACTTTGAAGACAGCGATTTCCGCAAAAGGCAGTATGACCCGCGCTACGGGCAGCAGCCGTACAAAAAACGCAAGTCGCTGCTCTCGGATCTGTTCGATTTTTGATTGACACTTTTGACTGACACATCAGGCGCTCCAGCCGTGTCATTCCTTGGGGGCTGATGCCCCCTTTTTTCATGTACGTCTGAACGCTCATGGACATGTTGAATACCTTGTTTCTCGGCCACGCCGTCTGGCTCTGGCTGGTGTTTGGTGGCGTGGTCGTCACCCTGCTGGCGCTGGACCTCGGTGTGCTGCACCGCGATGGTGGCGAGATTGGCGTGGCCGAGAGTCTGTGGCTGTCTGCGGGTTACATTGCCGTGGCGCTGGTGTTCGGTGGCTGGCTGTGGTGGCAGGTGGGCGCGCAGGCGGGGATGGATTACTTCACCGCCTACGCGGTGGAGAAAAGCCTGTCGCTCGACAATGTGTTTGTCATCTCGCTGGTGTTCGCCGCCTTCGCGGTGCCGCGGGCGTTGCAGCACCGCGTGCTGTTCTGGGGCATTCTGGGCGTGATCGTGCTGCGCGCGATTCTCATCGGCGCGGGCGCCACGCTGGTGCAGGAATTCCACTGGATTTTGTATATCTTTGCCGCCTTCCTGATCTACACCGGCATCAAGATGTTGTGGGTTGCAGACCATGCGCCCGACCCGATGCGCAACCCCGTACTGCGGCTGATTCGCCGCATCGTCCCCGTGACCGAGCAACTGCACGGCAAGGCCTTCTGGGTGAAGCTGCCCGATGCCAGCGGACGCATGCGCCGCTTCGCCACGCCCTTGTTCATGGCCTTGGTCACGGTGGAACTGGCCGATCTGGTGTTCGCGGTGGACAGTGTGCCGGCAGTGTTTGCCGTCACCTCCGATCCCTTCGTGGTCTACACGAGCAATCTCTTCGCCATCCTCGGCCTGCGGGCGCTTTACTTCGCGCTGGCGGCCATTTTGCACCGCTTTGCGTATCTGAAATACGCGCTGGCGCTGGTGCTGGTGTTCATTGGCGGCAAGATCATCGCGGCAGAACTGATCGGCAAGATTCCCTCCGCGATCAGCCTGGCTGTGACCTTTGGCCTGCTGGCCGCTGGGGTGTTGTTCTCCCTGTGGAAAACGCGCGAGGCAAGTGTGATCAAGCCTGCCGGGCGATGACGTCGAGCAGCGCGGCGCCGTAAGTGTCGCGCTTCTTGTCGCCAACGCCGGAGATGCCGCGCAGCGCGTCGAGGCTGTCGGGGCGGGCCAGGGCGATGGCCTGCAGCGTGGCGTCAGGGAACACCACGTAGGCGGGCACGCCGTGTTCCTTGGCGGTGGCGGCGCGCCAGGTGCGCAGGCGGGCGAACAACTCGGCGTCGGCGCTGGACAGCGTCTGCATGGTCAGACGGGTGCCAGTGGAATTGGAACTGCCGCTGCCTGCGCGGCGCTTGCGTTCGCTCCCCGGCTCGCGGTGCTTGAGGTAGATGCGTTGCGTGCCCTTGAGCACGGCGCGGCTCGCGTCGGTGAGGTGCAGCACGTTGAAGTGCGCGGCGTCCACTTCGACGAGCCGCTGCGCCACCAGCTGGCGCAGCAGCAGGCGCCAGTCGGTTTCACTCCAATCGGCACCGATGCCGAAGGTGGACAGGGTGTGGTGGCCATGGCGCTCGGTTTTGTCGGTGCGCTTGCCGCGCAGCACGTCGATGAGGTGGCTGGCGGCGAAGCTGGTGCCGCTGGACTGGCCGCAACGGTAGATGGTGGACAGCAGTTTCTGCGCGGCCTCCGTGGCGTCGATGAGCTGTGGCGGATTCAGGCAGTTGTCGCAGTTGCCGCAGGGCGTGCTGCTTTCGCCGAAATAGCCCAGCAGGCGCACGCGGCGGCAGTCGGCGGCCTCGGCCAGCGCCAGCATGGAGTCGAGCTTGGCGGTGGACAGGCGCTTGTAGGTGTCGTCGGCGTCCGAGAGATCGATGAGGCGGCGCTGCTGCACCACGTCCTGCAGGCCATAGGCCATCCAGGCTTGCGCGGGCAGGCCGTCGCGCCCGGCGCGGCCGGTTTCCTGAAAATAGCCTTCGATGGACTTGGGCATGTCCAGATGCGCAACGAAGCGCACATCGGGCTTGTCGATGCCCATGCCAAAGGCGATGGTGGCCACCATGATGACGCCGTCTTCGTCGAGAAAGCGCCGCAGGTGCGCTGCGCGCGTGGCAGTCGGCAGGCCGGCGTGATAGGGCAGGGCGCGCAGGCCGTTGCCCGCAAGCATCTGCGCCACTTCCTCCACGGTGCTGCGCGACAGGCAGTACACCACGCCGCAATCGAGCGGATGCTCGGTACGAATGAACTGCAGCAGCTGGGCGCGGCCGTCGCGCTTTTCCACCACCCGGTAGCGGATGTTGGGTCGGTCGAAACTGGAGACGAATTCAGCGCCATCCTGCAGCAGACGCTGAACGATTTCATGCCGTGTCGGAGCGTCTGCGGTGGCGGTGAGCGCCACGCGCGGCACGGCGGGCCAGCGCTCGCGCAGCACCGAAAGCTGGCCGTACTCCGGGCGGAAGTCGTGCCCCCATTGCGAGACGCAGTGCGCCTCGTCGATCGCAAACAGCGCAATGCGCAGATCGTCGAGCAAGGCCATGCCGGATTCGCTGAGCAGCCGCTCCGGCGCCATGTAGAGCAGGTCGAGTTCGCCCAGGCGCGCAGCGCGCTGCACGGCTCTGGCCTCGGTGGCGTCGAGGGTGGAGTTGAGAAAGGCGGCGCGGATGCCCAGCTCGCGCAGCGCGGCCACCTGGTCCTGCATCAGCGCGATCAGCGGCGACACCACGATGCCCACACCCTCGCGCAGCAGCGCCGGGATCTGAAAGCACAGCGACTTGCCGCCGCCGGTGGGCATGAGCACGAGCGCGTCGCCGCCGTGGGTGACATGGTCGATGGCCTGCGCCTGCAGGCCGCGGAATGTGGTGTAACCCCAGACATGCTGCAGCGCATCCAGGGCGGTGGGGAACTTCATCGGCATGGCGCCATTGTCGCAGCGCCGCCCTGAACACTTACTTGCGCATCAGCGTGGACTTGCCGAACAGGCTCTCGATCAGATCGACCGCCACCCGTGCGGTGCGGTTGCGCTCGTCGAACGCAGGGTTGAGCTCCACCACATCGAGCGAGGCGAGCCGCCCGGTGTCGGCGATCATTTCCATGCAAAGTTGCGCCTCGCGGTAGGTCGGGCCGCCGGGAACGGTGGTGCCCACGCCGGGGGCGATGTCGGGGTCGAGGAAATCGACATCGAAGCTCACGTGCAGGTGGGTGTCGGCATCCAGCCCGGCCAGCGCCCGGTTCATGGTCTCGCGCATGCCGTATTCGTCGATGAAGCGCATGTCGAACACCTCCAGCCCCGCGGCGTGCACCAGGCGCTTTTCCTCGGCATCCACGCTGCGGATGCCGATCTGGCGGATGTTTGACGGCTGCAGCTGCGGCGCCGGGCCCCCCAGCGTGGTGAGCGCCTGCGGGCCATTGCCGCACAGACAGGCCACCGGCATGCCGTGCAGATTGCCGGTGGGGGTGACGGTGTGGGTGTTGAAGTCGGCATGCGCGTCGAGCCAGAGCACGCGCAGCTTGCGCCGGTGCGCGCGGCAATGCTGCGCCACCGCGCTGAGCGAGCCGACCGCCAGGCTGTGGTCGCCGCCGAGCAGAATCGGCAGCGCGCCC
>JAGDVQ010000167.1:3940-9947 GCA_023255715.1 Thiomonas sp. | reverse complement strand
GGAGATCATCATGGGACTGTTCGATAGCGTGGCGGGTGGTTTGGGGCAGATGCTGGGGGGACAGCAGGCGCAGGCGGGCGCGGCAGACAATCCCATGGTGCAGGCCGTGATGGGGCTGCTGGGCAACAGCGGCGGGCTGGGTGGTCTGCTGGAGAAATTCCAGCAGGGCGGCCTGGGCAATCTCGCCCAGTCCTGGGTGGGTACGGGGGCCAACCTGCCCATCTCCGCTGAACAGATTCAGCAGGTGCTGGGCAGCGGTGCGCTGGGCGACATTGCGAGCAAACTCGGCATGCAGCCCGAGCAGGCGGCCAGCGAACTGTCGCAGGCGCTGCCCAATGTGGTGGACAAACTCACCCCCAACGGCCAACTGCCTGCCGAAGGCGACTTGATGGCCACGGCGCAGCAATTGCTGGGCAAGTTTCTGGGTTGATCCCGTCTGAAACATTTTGTCGGAATATTCACGCAGCTTCTGAGGCTGATCGACAGAATCTGTTGGATTTTTGGTGTGCTTCGCGCATAGACTGCTCCGCAACCCTGAGAGGGTTTTCCCTGCTGCGATGGTTCCATAGGAATATATCGCAAGCTTGCTATCCAACGGGAGCTTTTCATGCGTCAATGTCTAACCAAGCGCCGCCCACCGACGTGGGCCATCGTGGGAGGCTTTCTGCTTGCAGCGCCAGTGAGCTGGGCAGCTGCGCCGCCCGAGGCGGCGTCGTGCATCGCGTGCCATGGTGCAGACGGCATGGGCAACGCCGCAGCCGGCTACCCCCGGCTGGCGGGTCTGCCAGCCCAGTATCTGGCTGATCAGCTGCATTACTTTGCCGACGGCACGCGCAACAACGCCATCATGTCGGGCATGGCCAAGCCGCTGACCGCGACGCAGGTCACGGCGCTGGCAAGCTACTACTCCAAGCTCAAGCCCAGCGCAACACCGGCGCCCATGCCCACGGGCGCAGCGGCAGCCGAGGGGGAGCGCCTGGCGCTGCGCGGCGACTGGGACAAGGGCATCCCGGCGTGCATTCGCTGCCACGGTCCGGGTGCGGTCGGCGTTGGAGAGCACTTTCCGCCGCTGGTCGGACAGTCTGCGGCCTACATCGAGGCGCAGATCAAGGCCTGGAAGGACGGCAGCCGACGTGGCGACCCGCTGGGCATGATGCACACCGTGGCGCTGCGCATGAGCGACGCGCAGACGCAGGCCGTGGCGCAATGGCTGGCAGCGCAACCGCTGAGCCCGAGCAAGTCCACCCCTGCCAAACCTTGATCCGGAGCGCGACATGACGACTTCTTTCTTTTCCGCCGCGCGGGCCGTCACCGACGAGGCTGGGCTTCGCCGCACACTGTCTCTGCTGGCCTGTGGTCTGTCGGCTCTTGGCCTGATGGCCACCGCTGCCCACGCCGCTGATGCGCCTTCCGCGCCACCCAAATCGGAGATCAACGCCGCTGTCGGCACGGGTGCCAAGTTCACCCCGCCGCCGGAATCGAGCATTCCCAACGATGAATTCGGCAAGATGGTGCGGCTCGGGCGCGACATCATGCTCGACACCCCCAAATACGCCAAGGCCTATGTCGGCAACACCCTGAGCTGCGTGAACTGTCACACCGACGCCGGGCGCATGGCCGGTTCCGCTCCGCTGTGGGCGGCTTACGTGAGCTATCCCGCCTATCGCAGCAAGAACAAGAAGGTCAACACCTATGAGGAGCGGCTGCAGGGCTGCTTCATGTACAGCCAGAACGGCAAGGCGCCGCCGCTGGGCAGCGAGACCCTCATCGCGCTGCAGTCTTACTCCTACTGGATGGCGAAGGGCCTGCCGGTGGATGAAAAGGCGGCTGGCCGCGGCTATCCCAATCTGCCTGAGCCTGCCCAGGCGCCCGACTATGTGCGCGGCCAGAAGGTCTACGAGGCCAAGTGCATCGTCTGTCACGCCGCCAATGGCGAGGGGCAGTATGTCAATGGCGAAACCGTTTTCCCACCACTGTGGGGCAGCAAGTCGTTCAACTGGGGTGCTGGCATGGGCAGTTACAAGAACGCCGCCAAGTTCATCTACGCCAATATGCCCTATGGCATGAGCTACAGCCTCACCCCGCAGGAAGCCTGGGACGTGGCGTATTTCATGGACGCGCACGAGCGGCCGCAAGACCCGCGCTGGCAAGGCACTGTGGCGGCCACCCGCGCCAAGTTCCACGACAGCAAGTTCAGCCTGTACGGCACCAAGGTCAATGGCAAGCTGCTGGGCGACATTGGCGCCCCCAAGCCACGCTGAGCGACCCTCTGCAACCCGGATGAACGCCCTGCCACAGCGGGGCGTTCGCATGTCAGACGGCTGAATGTCCTGGCTCGATGTCGCGAAAAAACCGCTGATACAGCACCAGATAGGCCGCCTGAAACGTGGCCGCCACGACAAAGGGGGCGATCAGCCAGCCCAGGTGCAGCAACATCCCGGCAAGCAGAGGGCCGATGGCGCGCGGAATCTGGATGGACACATTGTTCACCGTGGCCGCCAGGCCACGGCGGTCTGCCCCGGTGAGGCTGACGGTCAGCGCCTGGCGCACGCCCATGGTGCCCTGGTTCGCGGTGGCGCGCAGGGCGTACAGGCCGACTGCGATCCAGAACACCGGCGACAGCGGAGTGAGCAACAGCAGGATCAGCCCCACAGCGCGCATGCCGACAACCGCGCGCACCGCGCCGAAGCGCTGCGCCAGACGGCTGGCGATCTGCGCGCCGAATGCGGCGAACACGAAGCTCGCCGCCATGGCCGGGCCGATGCTCGCGGGCCCATGTCCATAGCGCACTGCATACCAGTACGCCATCAGCGGCGCCACCATGCCGATGCCCAGCCCATTGAGTGCGTTGACCAGACCAAGACGCCAGAGCAGGGCGTTCTCGCGCACATGGCGGCTGTGATCGCTTTCGACCATGGCCGACCTTGAAGACGGCGCGATCTGCGGCTGCAGGCTGGCCGTTGCCGCAGTGGGCGCGTCCTGCGCCTGCAACAGCAGGAAGAATCCGGCCGCTGAACCCAGCAGAGGCAGCAGGAACAGGCTGCGATACGCCCAGTCCACTGGCATCACTGCGCTCAGCCAGTGCGGCGCGGCGCCAAGCACCGCGCCCAGCGCCATGCCGAGCATGCCCAGAGTGGAGTTGAGGCTGAAAATTTGCGCGCGCAGCGCAGGCGGCGTGCCATGCGCCAGCCAGGACTGCTCCAGCGGGCCGAATGGCCCTGCTGCGCCATTGGCACCGCGTCCGAAACCGCTCAGCAACGCCGCGGGAACCAGCAGCCAAGGCGTTGCGGAGATGAAGGCCGCCGCTGCGCAGGCGACCAGCACCAGTTCATAGCCGAGCAAAAACTGGCGCCGACCGATCCGGTCACTCAATGGCCCGATCCACAGGGTCAGCGCCGCACCGATGAACAGCCCGCCGCTGAGCACCGCGCCGATTTGTGGCGCGCTCCAGTGCAGGTTGTGCAGGTAGAGGGTAAATGCCGCCACCAGCGCGCCCTGGCCGATGCTACGGGCGACGCGCGCCAGAATGATGCGTCGCGCCGCGGGTGAAATCTGCAACCAGGCGCTGCGTCCGCGCACCGAGGCATCGTCTGGACGCCAGGGCGGTGCAGCGGTGTGCATGGCGCTGGCCTACTCCGGCTTGGCTGGCGCGCCGACGCTTGCCACCCGGGAGTCACGCGTGTCCAGCGTGCGCGCCTGCCGGGACGGCTTGGGCGCGGGCGCCGCCATGTAGCGCTTGATCTGCGCGATCACCGCCGGCTGGTCCCAATCTTCCGGGCCCATGGTGCGGGCGATTTCCTTGCCCTGCTTGTCGATCAGGATGGTGGTCGGCGTGCCGAGAATGTTCAGCGTGTCGAGTGCATGCGTGGTCGGGTCGACGTAGATGGGCAGATGGCCGATGAAGTTGTCGTCGTAAAAACTCTTCACGGTGAAGATGCCGCCCTTGTCCACCGACAGGGGCACGACGGCAAAATTCTTGCCGCCCAGCAGTTTCTGCAGTTTGTCGAGCGTGGGCATTTCACGCACGCAAGGCGGACACCAGGTGGCCCAGATATTGAGCAGCACCACCTTGCCCTTGAAGTCAGCCAGGGTCATGGGCTTGCCCTGTCCGTTTTCAAACGTGACCTGCGACAGCGGCAGGCTGTGCGCGCTTGGGTAGGGCGTGAACGTGAAGCCTGCGGCCCATGTGGCAGGGACGGGCAGGACGGACAGCGCCAATGCCATGGCGGCACGGCGCAGGGAAAGAGTCAGGGACGACATGGAACAACTCCAGAGGATCAGACTTGCCGACCTGGATGACCTGCAGGCAGGAACCGGATTGAAATGGCTTAGAACATAGCGTTTGCAGGTGAATTGCGTTGTAACCGCATGTAGATGCAATTTGCCGTAAGGTGTTTTGCACCTTCGGAAGCCCATGCCATGCACGCCGCTCAAGCCCTGCAATTTGCCCACCTCGTGCTGGGAGTGCATCTGCTGATCATCACGTTCAACGTCACCGGGCTGATCGTGATTCCAATCGGCGTCTGGCGGCGCTGGGGCTGGGTGCGCAGTTGTCCGTGGCGCACGGCGCATCTGCTGTCGATGGCCGTGGTGGCGGCACAGGCCGCGTTGGGGCGCGCCTGCTTTCTCACTCTGTGGCAAGGCGACCTGATGGTGCGCGCCGGACGGCAAGGGCTTCAAGCCGGACTGATCCAGACCTGGATCGATCACCTGATTTTCTGGAACCTGCCGCTGAGCGTGTTCACGCTGCTCTACATGGCTGTCGGTGCTTACACCGTGGGCCTTTGGTGGTGGGCACCGCCGCGTTGCGGCCGTCGCAAGGCCCAGCCGAACAAGACGGCCAGCGCGGCCAGCAAGACATCTGGCCAGTCGCCATAGCGCGCAGCCATCCAGGCAAACGGGGTCAGCCCGGCGTGCCCTTGCACGGTGCCGGTCAGCACGCCCACGGTGGAGGGCGCCAGTTCTGCAGTGACCTGGCCGTGGGCGTTGATGATGGCCGTGGCGCCGGTGTTGGTGGCGCGGATGCCGGGAATCTGGAATTCCAGCGAACGCATGCGGGCAATTTCGAGGTGCTGCGGAATGACAACGGTGTTGCCGAACCAGCCCAGATTGGTGAGGTTGGCGAAGACGTTGGGTGCATTGGCGGGCGTGCGAAACCGTTGTGCCATCTGCGCGCCGAACAAATCTTCGTAGCAGATATTGGGCGCCACCTTCACGCCCTGCACCACGAAGGGCGGCTGATCCAGGCCGCCGCGCGCAAAGCTGCCCAGCGGCATGTCCATCAACTTGACGAACCACGCAAAACCGTCAGGCACAAACTCGCCAAAGGGCACGAGGTGTGCCTTGTCGTAGCGGTAGGGCGCGGAGCCACCCAGCCCGAGCACGCTGTTGGTGTATTGCGCCGCGCCGCGGGTGAGCGGAATGCCAAGCAGCGCTGCAGTGTGATGTTCGCGCAGCGCGCGCTCGATTGTCCGCAGATAGCCGGGGTCGAGATCTTCCGGCAGCACGGGCACTGCGGTTTCCGGCGTCACGATGAGATTGGCCTTGAGCGAACGCAGCCAGTCGCCGTAGAGCTGCAGCGTGGGTCCCAGAGCATCGGGACGGAATTTTTCGGACTGCGCAACGTTTCCCTGCAGCAAGGCTACCCTCAGAACCGGCCCCACCGGCTGCGTCCAGCGCAGGTGCTGCAATTGCCATCCCCCCACCGTCAGGGCGATGAGCAGACCCAGACTCGCCAGGGCACCGCGCAGGCTGACCTGTGTGAGCAGCGCCAGCAGCGCAGCGGTCAGGGCGGCGGCGAAATTCACCCCGTACTGCCCGATGACCGGCGCGTAGCCGGACAGGGGGTTGCCCACCTGCGCGTAGCCCAGGGCCAGCCAGGGAAATCCGGTCAATACCGTGCCGCGCAGCCATTCCGCCACAGTCCAGCCGCCTGCCAGGACCAGCGCGGCCCCGAGCGCCGGGCCGAACGTCCAGGCGTGCCGCTCGGCTGGCGGCGCCCAAGCGG
>JAGDVQ010000167.1:0-3930 GCA_023255715.1 Thiomonas sp. | reverse complement strand
CAGCCAGCGCGCCAGCCAGCGCCGGATAAACGGCGAGATAGGCGCTGAACAGCAACAAGGCACCGCCGGCAACCGGGGGCGCCATGCCGCCATACACCGCCATGCTGATGTAGAGCCACCACAGCCCGCCGGTGAACCACCCCAGCCCAAGGCTGAATCCGAGCAACGCCCCGCGTTTGGCCCGCATCGCCGTTGCCGTTTGCGCATCCGCCCACAGCAGGCTGATCCAAGCGGCCAGAATGACGACAGACCAGGCGCCGATCTGCGGCCGACCGAAGGTCTGCGCCAGCAGGGCGCCAAGCAGAATGGACAGAAAGGGAGCGAACCGGGGCGCGGCCAGCAAACGCGACAACCCTCGGCGCGGGGCAGTGGTGGTCGATACCGCGCCGGGGCGGTTTGCAGGAAGGTCAGACATACAGGTCAGCGGCGGATGGACGGCGGGCGCACTTTACCCTGCGGGCATGTCGCTGCCGTGCGCGTAAGGGTCGGAAATACCCAGGCGTTGCAGCACTGCGACCTCCCGGCGCTCCATCTCCTGGGCTTCATGTTCGGTCTGATGATCCCAGCCCTGCGCATGCAGCATGCCGTGGATGACCAGGTGTGCGTAATGCGCGCGCAGCGGCTTGTGCTGCGCCAGCGCCTCGCTCTCGACGACCGGGCTGCACAGCACCACATCGGCCTGCGCCGGCCAGTGGCTGTAGTCGAAGGTCAGCACATTGGTGGCCTTGTCCTTGCCGCGATAGGCCTGGTTGAGCGTGCGTCCCTCTTGCGCGTCGACAAAGCGCAGCGTGATCTGGTGCGGCTCAACCGAGCGCCGAGCGGCCACACCGGGCTCTGCCGGATCGGGCCCGACGCGCAACGCCGCACGGACCCAGCGCAGCAGCAGCGCGCGCGGCAGCAGCGCGCGATGGCTTGCGTCGGCAAATTGCACCGAGAGTCGCAGCGGGGGCTGGGAGGTTTTTCGCGCAGGCGCACTCATGCTTTTCTCGGCGCACGGCGGCGTGGAGCGGCTGTTGCGCTTTCGGGCGCACTGCTCGCGGGTGGGTCGTTCTTGTCGGGCGGGGTCTGCACAGTGTGCGCTTCATACGCATCGACAATCCGCGCCACCAATGGGTGCCGGACCACGTCCTGACTGGTGAACAGGTTGAATGCGATGCCGCGCACGTCCGCCAAGACCTTCTGCGCCTGGGACAGCCCGCTTTGCGCGCCGCGCGGCAAGTCGACCTGGCTGGTATCGCCGGTGATCACCGCCCGCGAGCCAAAGCCGATGCGGGTGAGGAACATTTTCATCTGCTCGGGCGTGGTGTTCTGTGCCTCATCCAGAATGATGAACGATTGATTCAGCGTGCGCCCGCGCATGAAGGCCAGCGGGGCGATCTCGATGGCGCCTCGCTCGAACAACTTCTGCGTCTTCTCCATGCCCAGCAGGTCGTAGAGCGCGTCATAAAGTGGGCGCAGATACGGATCGATCTTTTGCGTCAGATCGCCCGGCAGAAAGCCCAGGCGCTCCCCCGCCTCCACCGCAGGGCGGGTGAGGACCAGACGGGTGATGGCGTGGCGCTCGAGCGCATCGACCGCGCAGGCCACGGCGAGAAACGTCTTCCCCGTGCCCGCCGGGCCGATGCCGAACGTGATGTCATGCTGCTGGATGTTGCGGATGTACTGCACCTGATTCGGTGTGCGGCCGTGCAGGCTTTCCCGTCGCGTGTAGAGCACAGGCTCATCTTCGGCCGCAGCAGGCTTCGGACGCTGCCCCTGCGCCGCCTGAGCCAGTTCGAGCTGGATATCCTCCAGATTGAACCGGGCGTCGGCGCGCGACCAGAGTGTCTGCAGCAGATCCAGCGTCTTTCGCGCAGGACCGCTTTCGCCGTCAATGCGGATGGTGTCGTCGCGGCGCGTCAGGCGCACATCGAAAGCGACCTCGATTTGCCGCAGGTTTTCGTCCAGCGGGCCGCAAAGCTGGGCCAGCCGCGCATTGTCGGGTGGGGAAAAGGTATGTCGGAGCTGCACGGTCGAGGTGGCCATGGAAGATATTGCGAAGGGCAGAGAACGGCGCCCGTTGATTCCCCGCGATCAGGGGTCTGTGTTGATAGTATCGGTCTGACGCTGCCATTGTCTGTGCGGCCCGATGAAAAGAAACGGATGCATATGAGTACCATGCAATGCGCGCTGGTTGTGGACGACCTCCCTGCTGTGCGCGCCGGGTTTGTCGAACTGTTGCGGGAAAACGATCCCGGCGTGCGCATTTTTGAGGCGGGCCGCATGAGTGACGCCATGCAGATCCTGCAGCGCGAGCCTGTCGATCTCCTTTTGGTCGACCTCGGCCTGCCCGACGCCAGCGGGCTTGAGTTGATTCGCACGCTGGCGGAAATTCGTCCCCAGGCACGCTCTGTCGTGGTCACCATCTTTGACGACGACGACCATCTCTTCCCGGCGCTGCAGGCCGGAGCGTTCGGTTATCTGCTCAAGGATCGGCCCAAGATCGAATTGCGCGCGCAGTTGCGCCGCATCCAGGATGGCGAACCGCCGCTGTCTCCCAGCATTGCCAGACGGATGGTGCAGCATTTCACCCACCTGCGCAGCGCCATTCCTGCTCCTGCATCCCATGCGCCGGAAGACCACGTCGCACTGACCGAGCGAGAAAGCGAGGTGTTGCAACTGGTTGGCAAGGGTTACACCCTGCCGGAAATCGCCGTGCAACTGGGCCTGTCCCGTCACACGGTTGCAGACTACGTCAAGCAGATCTACCGCAAACTCAACATCTCGTCCCGCGCCGAGGCTGCTCTCGAAGCGGTACGGCGCGGACTCGTCAGATAACCTGCCCGGGCTTGATGCGCCTGCCCCACGCTTGTCCACGTCACCAGCCATGTCATTTCCCTCCGACCTATCTGCAGAGTCCGTTTGCTACCTCAACGGAACATTCCAGCCTCTGTCGCAATGCCGGGTTTCCGTGCTCGACCGCGGTTTCATCTTTGGCGATGGGGTGTATGAGGTCATCCCGGCCTATGGGCGCCGCGTCTTTCAAGTGGATGCGCACCTGGCCAGGTTGGCGCGCAGCCTGAACGCAGTCGAAATGACCAATCCCTGCAGCAAGGAAGATTGGCTTGCACTCGTGCAAGAGGTCCTTGCGCGCAACGCTGAAGATGATCAGTGCATCTATATCCAGGTGACTCGCGGCGTGGCCCGACGTGATCATGCGTTTCCTCGCGGCGTCGAGCCCACTGTTTTTATGATGAGCTTTCCCTTCCCGCACATTCCGGCCGACAAGCGGGCAAGCGGAGTTGCGTGCATCACTGCCCCGGATCTGCGCTGGAGAAACGGGCACATCAAGTCCACCGCATTGCTTGGAAATGTTCTGGCCCGTCAACTCTCCGCTGAGATCGGTGCCGCGGAAACCATCCTGATACGAGATGGCTGGCTCACCGAAGCCTCAGCCTCCAACGTCTGGGTCGTGCGCAACGGCCGCCTCTGCGCGCCCCTGCGTGACCATGACAAGCTGGAAGGGATACGGGTCAGCCTGCTGGAAGAGCTTGCCTCGGAGGTTGGTATCAATATGGAATTCCGTCCGATCGCAGAATGGGAATTGCGTTGCGCAGAAGAAATCATGTTGACGTCTGCGACAAAAGAGGTGATCTCAGTAACCACACTCGACGGCAAGAACGTGAGCGAGGGCCGTCCTGGCCCTGTGAGTCAATCGCTCTACGCGGCCTACCAGGACGCCAAGAAACGAATTGGGCCGGACAACTGCGCAGGGCAGCATGCAGATCCGCTCAAGAAACGGTATCGACCAAAAAACGCTTGACACGGCTGGATGTAACAAGCAAAATTTCACCTCTCGGCGCTGACCACGCCTTGAAGCAGTAAGAAAAAGAGGCAAGAGAATAAAAACCTTTCGCTTGACTCGGAATTAAAATTAGTGCAATAATTGAT
>JAGDVQ010000123.1 GCA_023255715.1 Thiomonas sp. | reverse complement strand
CGCCGGGGGCCAGGCGGTGCTCGATGATCGCTGCGGTAATCGCGGCGACGATGGTTTGTGTTGCATTCTGCTCGGTTACTTCATGGGTCTGTCCGTCCGTCTTGACGGCGCGCACTGGCACGGTACGTTTTACGACTCGGTTGGGGGCTGACATCTTGCTTTTATCGATAAGACAAAGACTGGAATTGGTGTGCGCTGTAGGCAGGCAGGTCATGATCACAGATGCTGCTTTCGCATTGGCTGGAGTCAGGGAAAACACGCGCTTATAAAGCGATTGTATTCTAATACAGTGTCGTATAGCATACGAAAAAAATTTTTATTGCATACAAAATGGGAAATCTGACAACGCATATTCTCGATACTGCGGCCGGCCGGCCGGCGGCTGGTGTCCGCATCACCGCATACGCCGATCGGAACGGCTGGATCGAACTGGCAGAGAGTGTCACCAATGCAGATGGAAGGTGCGATGCACCGCTGCTCCACGGAAATAAGTTGGCGTTTGGGCGGTATCGGCTGGTCTTTCACATCGGCCCCTACTTTCGAAGCCAAGGGCACGACACTGGATCGCTGATGTTTCTCGACGATGTGCCCGTCGAATTCGGTGTGGCCGACCCTTCTTTGCACTATCACGTGCCATTACTGATCACGCCATGGAGTTATGCAACCTATCGTGGCAGTTGAACGACGTCCCAATGTGCATGCTGTTGCTTTCCGAGCATGTGGTGGCAACCATGCAACAGCGTCCGGAATCCACGTTTGCCAAAGCCTATCCGCATAAGGGCTCTCGCAACGTCAACCACAAGAGAGGAGTCGCAATGAACAGACAGATCGCAAGCCTTGCCATCGCGCTGGGCGCAAGCCTGGGGGGGGCGGCACATGCCCAATCCAGCATGCAACTCTATGGAACGATCGACCTTGGGATGGAGCACTTCGAAAACGGTGCCGGCAGCGTCAGCAAGCTGGGTAACGGCATCCTCAACCCCAGCGTCATCGGTCTCAAGGGCAGCTTCGGTACATTCCAGATGGGCCGGTTCTATTCGTTCAACTACATTGCCGCCACGCAGATCGATCCGTTTGGTACTGGCATGACAGGCACCATCAAGAACATCGATCCTGCCTCGAACAACTACACCCGGGTGTCGCAAGGCTTGGCTTATGTGACGCCGAATTTCGCAGGCTTCACAGCCGGGCTGGCGTATGCCTTCGGTGCCCAGCCCAGCAGCACCTCCAACGGCCAAGCCTACGAGCTGAACCTGAACTACAAGAACGGCCCGTTGATGGTGGGTGCCGACTACCTGCGTCACAACTACACAGCCACGGCTTCAACCACGGTTCCAGGCACGTTCGACCCCTTCAACCCCTACACCAAGCTGGCCAAGGAATTTGGTCCGGCCGCGACAGTGCCCGCAGACGGCTACTTCACCAACAAAATCTCAGAAATCTACGGCAGCTACGACCTTGGCGTTGCCAAGCTCAGTGCCATGTATTCACAACAAAAGTACGGCGAGGGCCTGAGCTACACCGGCGCCAACAAATCCCCTGATCTGCGCGTGTGGATGATCGGTGCCACTGTGCCGGTGGGCCCTGGAAGTTTGCTTGCCTCATATGCCCAGCGCAAGGACAACAACAGCGTGGGAGACACCAAGGTCAAACAGTACGCCATTGGCTATACCTATCCTCTGTCCAAGCGCACGAATGTTTACACCTCCTACGCGCACATCAGCAATGGAGCGGCTGTGGATCAGTATGTCGGCGACAACGGGATCAACGCTGCGGGTACGCTCGGTGGCCAGAGCTCGAGCGGCTTCGCCCTCGGCATTCGCCACAGTTTTTGAGGTTCTTCTTCAGATTGAAAGGCCGCCTTCGGGCGGCTTTTTTCTCGCGCAAACGACCTCGGGTTTACCTTGATGAGCCCATTCTGTTGCGCCGCGCCAACAGAACGGGCCCATTCGCACCATTCTTAACCCCCAGCTTTGCGCTGCGCCTCGATCTTTGCTGAAATAGCGTCAGCTCCTCCACAGGAGTCGGCTTAAGCACAGCAGTTTTTGTGTCAAGCAGGCCCGGCTCCCGGGCAGGTTGTTCAACAAATCTCTGGAGATGTACTCATGAAAAAAACCCTCCTCTCGCTGGCATTGTTCGGCGCATTCAGCGGTGCAGCCATGGCTGCTGACAGTGTTCAGCTCTACGGCATCGTCGACCTCGGCGTCCAGCACCTGTCTTTTGACAACACGACCGTGAACCGCCTGGGTTCCGGCATTCAGAACGGCTCGCGCATCGGCCTGAAAGGCACGGAAGATCTGGGCGGCGGTCTGTCGGCCATGTTCCAGTTGGAAACCGGCTTCTGCGCCAACGGTAACAACACTTCTGCCTACAACGGTGCTGGCCAAGGTGCCCAGAACCAAGCGGGTGGCAGCTATTGCACCAGCGGTTCCACTTTCATGGGCCGCACCAGCATCGTTGGCTTGACCGGCGGCTTCGGTAGTGTGATGTTGGGCCGTATGTACAGCCCGTATTTCAACATCGCGTCTTCTGCAGACCCGTTCGGCGCTGGCCTCACTGGCTCGATCACCAACATCGACCAATCGGCTGGAACTTACGTTCGCCTGTCGCAAACTGCGGCTTACATGACTCCGACGATCGCCGGATTCCAAGGCACTTTGGCGTACGCATTCGGTGGTCAGCCGGGGAACAACAGCAACGGTCGTGGCTACGCTGCCGCCTTGACCTATGGCAACGGCCCGATTTCTGCTGGCGCCAGCTATCTGAACCACAATTACACCAACTTTGTTCAGTCAACAGGCCTTCCCACGGGGACCTATGAGACCAACAAGCTGTGGAACATCTATGGCGGCTACGATTTCGGCTTGGCGAAGGTAACGGCTTACTACTCTGATGCGAAGTACGGCCAAGGCCTTGGAGGACTCTACATGGCCAGCAACGCTGCTGCTACTTCAGAGTGGAAGACCTGGATGCTGGGTGCGACTGTGCCGGTTGGTCCTGGTGCCGTTCTGGCTTCTTACGGCCAAACCAAGAACAACAACGTCAGCAGTTCGACAGCCAAGCAATTCGCGATTGGCTACACCTACGCCCTGTCCAAGCGCACCAACCTGTACACCTCGTACTCGCACATCACCAACGACTCGAACGTCGATTACTATGTTGGCGATGCAACGATTGCAGGTACCGGCGCGCTGGGCGGCAATTCTTCCAGCGGCTTCGCCCTGGGTATCAAGCACAGCTTCTAATCAGCGCAAGCTGTTTACAACCTGTTTTGAAAGCCGCCTTCGGGCGGCTTTTTTTCGTCTGAACTTGACAGGCCAAGTGCTTGTGTTGTGGCGTTCTCAGGCATCATGCCTACCAGGGAGGTTTTTCCATGCACATCGTTCTACCGGTTGACGGATCGCCCTATACCGCCCGCGCTGCGCAGGTGTTGGTGCAGCAGGCGAGGTGGTACCGCGAGACGCCACGCATCACTCTGTTCACGGTGGCACTGCCCATCGGTACGCCCCTGGCGCGCGCGCAACTGAGCAAGGCCACGCTCGACGAGTATTACCGCGACGTCAGCGCGCAGGCTCTCGCACCTGCCGAGGCCGTGATACGCGAGGCCGGGCTGGCGTTTACGTCGCATCACCTTGTGGGCGACCCGGCGCAGCAAATCGTCGCCGAGGTGCAGCGCCTGCAGCCCGATCTGCTCATCATGGGCACGCACGGCCATTCGGCGCTCAAGGGTTTCGTCATGGGCTCGGTGGCGAGCAAGGTGGTTGCGGGCACCACGGTGCCGGTGCTGCTGGTGCGGTAAGGGGGCACTGCCTTACCCGAATTGTTCAAACCCTCTCAGCCCAAGGATTCAGAAGCGCAATGCCAGCGTGCTGGAAATCGCGCACATTGCGCGTCGCCAGCAGAAAGCCGTGGGTTGCGGCGAT
This sequence comes from Thiomonas sp., assembly GCA_023255715.1. Taxonomy (GTDB): domain Bacteria; phylum Pseudomonadota; class Gammaproteobacteria; order Burkholderiales; family Burkholderiaceae_C; genus Thiomonas. The sequence continues at coordinate 6,061 of JAGDVQ010000123.1, read as the reverse complement.
GGCTGCAATGGCGCAGTCGGCAAACCCAATGGGCGCGCCTTCAGCCTGTGTCTTGGCGTTGATGCGGGCGAAGTTTTCGGTGGCCTGCTGATCGAACGACAGGATGCGCCCGGAGAACAAGGGCAGGAGCTGCTGCTTGATGGCTTGATGAAGTTGGGTTTTTCTCCGCCCGGCAGGCAGGGCTTCTATGCCTGCGAACAGTTCTGCCAGATTGATCGCCGTGAGGTAGAGGGTCTGCGGCTCTTGGTTGTCAAGCCACATGAGCACGGCGGGATCCGGGTTTGGCTTGAGCGGCTCTGAAACCACATTGGTGTCAAGAACGATCACTCGAGCTCCGCGGGTTTGACCGGAGTGTTGTCGCGTCGAAGATCGAGCTCCACGCCGCCAATGCTGTTCCCGATGGCGGCAATGGCCGAACCGATGCCAATATTCGGGTGCACCGCCTGTTCCAGAATCAGGCGGATTTCTGCCTCGGTGCTGCGGCCATGCCGAGCCGCACGCAGCTTGAGTGCGCGATGCGTTTTTTCTGGGAGATTTCTGACCGTGACCGCAGACACCGCTTCACCCCATGACGTTGTGAATGGGCAAGATATCAAAATAAAAAAATGCCATCACCGCTGGCTCAGCGCGTTGCTCACCAGCTTGGCGGTGATGTCGACGATCTGGATCATGCGGTCGTAGGCCATGCGGGTGGGGCCGATCACGCCCAGGGTGCCGACCACCTTGCCGTCTGCCGCGTAGGGCGCGGTGATCACCGAGAGTTCCTCGAAGGGCACGGCCTCGCTTTCGCCGCCGATGTAGATGCGCACGCCGTCGGCCTTGGCCGAGGCGTCCATGAGCTTGAGCAACTGGGCCTTCTGCTCGAACAGATCGAACAGCTGCCGCAGCTTGTCGATGTTGCCGGCCAGATCGCCCATGCCCAGAAGTTGCTGCTGGCCGGCAATGACCACCTGGTCCTGCGCCTGGCTCATGGCCTGGCTGCCGGCTTCCACACCGGCCTGCATCAGGGCGACGAGCTCTGCGCGCAGATGCTCCACCTCGCGGCCGAGCTTTTGCGCCACCTGCTCGAAACTCAGGCCCGAGAAATGGGTGTTGAGATAATTGGTGGCGGTGTTGAGTTCGCTCTGGCTCAAGGGCTGCGGCCAGTGCAGCATGCGGTTCTGCACATCACCTTCCGGGCTCACGATGATGAGCAGGATGCGGTGCTCGCTGAGGCGCAGAAACTCGATGTGTCGAAACGCGCCACTGCGCTGCGGCGCCAGCACCACGCCGACGAACTGCGACAGGCTGGACATGAGCTGCGCCGCCCGCGCCATGACCTGCTGCGGCGGCGCGGTGTCGATCTGCTGCTGCAAGGTGCGCTGGAGCAGATCGGCCTGGGTTTGCGGGTGCGCGGTGAGCATGGCGTCCACAAACACCCGGTAGCCGCGCGGTGTGGGAATGCGTCCGGCGGAGGTGTGCGGGCTGGCGATCAGCCCGAGGTCTTCCAGATCGGCCATGACATTGCGGATGGTGGCCGCGGAAAGCTCCAGCCCGCAGGTGCGCGACAGGGTGCGCGAACCCACCGGCTGACCATCGGCGATGTAATGCTCGATCAGGGTTTTGAGCAGCAGGCGAGAGCGTTCGTCCATGCCCTGATTTTAAGGACGCCAGGGCAGGTGCGCAGCGGCCCGCACCGGATCATGCGGCTGTGCTGTAATTTGCCGCTGCGGCGGGTTTTCCGTGTCGCGCACTTCCAGCAAACTCCATGTCCCGCACCGTGTTCCAGCAAGTTCTGCTGATCGGCAAATATCAGGCGCCGCAGGCGCAGCGCCTGCTGGGCGACATTGCCGCGCGGCTCGCCCGCGCCGGGGTGGAAGTCTGGGTGGGCGAGCTCACCGCGCAGCACACCGAGCTGCCATATCCGGTGCTGCGCAGCAGCGAGCTGGCCGAGCGCACCGCGCAGGGCGGCTGGGTGGCTGTGGTGCTCGGCGGTGACGGCACCATGCTGGGCGCAGCGCGGCGGCTGGCTCCCTTGAACGTGCCGCTGGTGGGCATCAACGCCGGACGGCTGGGCTTCATGACCGACATCGCCGACAGCGCCTGGGAAGAGGCGATCGACGGGCTGCTGGTGGGGGCATTCGAGCGCGAGGAACGCGCGATGCTCAGCGGCGCGGTGGAGCGGGCCGGTCAGTCCATTTTCAACGCCATTGCGGTGAACGACGTGGTGGTCAACCGCAACGGCGCCTCCGGGCTGGTGGAGTTGAAGGTCGAGGTGGACGGCCGCTTCATGTACGTGCAGCGCGCCGATGGGCTGATCGTGGCCACGCCTACCGGCTCCACGGCGTATGCGCTGTCGGCCTACGGCCCGATTCTGTACCCCAGTGTGGACGGCGTGGTGCTGGTGCCGATTGCGCCGCACACCCTGTCGAACCGGCCCATCGTGCTGCCGGGCGGGGCGGAGATCGTGATCGAGGTGGTCACGCCGCGCGACGTGAGCGTGAACTTCGACATGCAGAGCTACGCCGAGCTGATCGGCGGCGACCGCATCCGCGTCAGCCAGGCGCCGTTCCGCTGTGTATTCCTGCATCCGCCCGGGTGGAGCTACTTTTCCACCCTGCGCAAGAAGCTGCACTGGCACGAGATTCCCGATGAGACCTGATCTGCTGCGCGCTGCCTGAACCATGCTGCTCCACCTGCACTTGCGCGATGTTGTCATCGTCCCCGAGCTCGACATCGACTTTGGCCGGGGCTTTACCGTGCTCACTGGCGAGACCGGCGCGGGAAAATCCATTCTGATCGACGCGCTCAAGCTCGCATTGGGCGAGCGCGCCGACAGCGGCGTGGTGCGCAGCGGTGCGGCGCGCGCCGAGATCAGCGCCGAGTTCAGCGTGAACACGCCATTGGCCGCCTGGCTGGACGAACAGGGCTTTGCGGTCGAGGGCGACAGCGTGCTGCTGCGCCGCGTGATCGACGCGCAGGGCAAGTCGCGCGGCTTCATCAACGGCAGCCCGGCGACCGCGGCGCAGCTCAAGCGTGCTGGCGAAATGCTGGTCGATATCCACGGCCAGCACGCCTATCAGGGCCTGGTGCGGCGCGAAGTGGTCACCAGCCTGCTCGACGGCTACGCCGGTGCGCAGCCTCAGGCGCAGACTGTGGCGCAGGCCTGGGCGCAATGGCGCGCGGCGCAGCAGGCGCTGCATCAGGCCCAGCAGGACGCGGGCGCTCTGGCGGACGAGCGCGAACGCCTGCAATGGCAGTGCGAGGAACTCGACCGCCTGCACCCCGCGCAGGGCGAGTGGGATGCGCTGGAAGCCGAGCACAAACGGCTGGCGCATGTCAGCAGTCTGCTCGAAGACTTCGCCACCGCGCAGGCTGCGCTCGACGGCGAGGAACTCAGCGCGCTGGCGCTGCTGGCGCAGGCGCAACAGGCGCTGGAACGCGCCGCGCAGGTGGACACCGGCCTGCAGCCGCTGGTGCTGCAGATCGAGTCCGCGCACACCAGCCTGCACGAACTCGCCCACGATCTGCATCGTCTGGCCGAACGGACCGAGGCCGATCCGCAGCGCCTGGCCGAACTCGACGCACGGCTGGCCGACTGGATGCGTCTGGCGCGCAAGCACCGGATGCCGCCGGCCGACCTGCCGCAGGCGCACGCCGCGTTGCGCGAGCGGCTGGCCCAGCTCGACCGCAGCGCCGATCTGCCGGCCTTGGAGCAGGCGGAACACGCCGCGCAGACCGTGTTGCAGCAGGCTGCGGCCCGGCTCACCGCGCTGCGGCGCAAGGCGGCGCAACAACTTGCAGGTGCGGTGCAGGCGGCGATGCAGGATCTCGGCATGCCCGGCGGGCGGTTCGATGTGGCGCTCACCCCGCTCGACGCAGTGGGCGCGCGCGGCGCGGAAAGCGTGGAGCTGCGCGTGGCCGCGCACCCCGGCGCCGAGCTGCGCGCGCTGGGCAAGGTGGCCAGCGGCGGCGAGCTCTCGCGCATCGCCCTGGCCGTGGCCGTGACCACCAGCGCGCTGCAGGACACCGACACCCTGATCTTCGACGAGGTCGACGCCGGCATCGGCGGCGCGGTGGCACAGACCGTCGGGCGCTTGCTGCGCAAGCTGGGCCGCGACCGCCAGGTGCTCGCGGTCACGCATCTGGCGCAGGTGGCGGCCTGCGCGCAGCAGCATGTGGCGGTGCGCAAGCAAAGCAGCGGCCGACAGACCGCCAGCCTGCTCGACGTTCTGCAGCCGTCACAACGCCAGACGGAAATCGCCCGTATGCTGGGCGGCAATGCGCAGTCCAGCGCCGCGCTCGAACACGCGCGCGAACTGCTCGACGGCTGCGACGCCGCTTGACCCGCCCCCGACTCCGCCATGAACCCGTCTGAACCCTCCGCAACGCAGCCATCGGTCGATCCGCGTTCCACCCATCAGCTGGTGCTGATTTCGGGGCTGTCGGGCTCGGGCAAGTCGGTGGCGCTGGCCGCGCTCGAAGACTCGGGCTATTACTGCGTGGACAACCTGCCGCCGCAGCTCATTACCGCGCTGGTCGAGCAGACCCGGCAGTCGGGGCAGTTGCGCGTGGCCGTGGCGGTGGATGCGCGCAGCGCCGAGTCGCTGGCCGACGTGCCAACCTTGCTGAAGGATCTGCGTGCCTGTTGCGAGGTGCACGCCCTTTATCTCGATTGCGCAACCGATACCCTGGTGCAGCGGTTTTCCGAGACGCGCCGTCGCCATCCGCTGACCAGCCGCATCACCGCGCAGCAGGCGGGCAACCCCGCAGCGGCGCGCGGCGAAGGCTATGCCAATGCGCTGATCGAGGCGATCGAACTCGAGCGCGAGCTGCTGCGCCCGGTGGCCGAAATCGGGCTGCACCTCGACACCAGCCAGATGAAGGCGGCGCAACTGCGCGACTGGATCAAGCAGACCGTGCGGGTGCAGGCCTCGCAGATGGTGGTGCTGTTCGAGTCGTTCGCGTTCAAGCGCGGCGTGCCGCTCGATGCCGACTATGTGTTCGATGTGCGCATGCTGCCCAACCCGCATTACGACCCCGCGCTGCGCCCGCTGACCGGGCGCGACGCCGCGGTGGCCGACTTCCTGCTGCGCCAGCCCGAGGTGCTGCAGATGCAGGCCGACATCACCGCCTTTCTGCAGCGCTGGCTGCCCCGGCTTGCGGCCGATCACCGCAGCTATGTCGGCGTGGCCATCGGCTGTACCGGCGGGCAGCATCGCTCGGTGTTTCTGTCCGAGCAGCTCAGCCGCGCATTCCGTGGCCAGTACACCGTGCTGCTGCGTCACCGCGAGCTCGACGCCTCCGGCGCCAAGGAGCAGTGACCGGCATCTGCTGCCGGGCCGTTGCCCAATGCGAGCGGAAGTGGCTCGGCAAATCGGTCGTGTGGTGTGCTCACCCGCCAGTCCAGCACCAGCAGCGCGAGCACCGCGGCCCAGAACAGGACGATCAGCCAGGGAAGTTTGTGGCGCATCGTCCAGCCTTTCAATCCGACATGCCCAGGCGGTGGCGCAGCCGCACGCCCAGCAGACTGCCGCCGAAGGCGCAGGCAAACCACACCCAGCCGTGCAGGCTGCCGGTGGCAATGCCAGAAAAATACGCGCCCACATTGCAACCGAACGCCAGCCGCGAGCTGTAGCCCAGCAACAGCCCGGCGGCGATCGAAGCAAGCCATTGCCGCGCGGGCAACTTGACTGCCGGGCTGGTTTTTCCGCGCCAGCTTGCCGCGATCAGCGCGCCCAGCAGCAGCCCCAAGTCGGTGACGCTGGTGTTGTCCGCCAGCACCGTGGCGTGCAGCTGCGCCTGTTGCGCGGGCAGACCCCAGAACGCGTTGTGGCTCAGGTCGATTCCCAGCGCCTGCACGATCTTCGCCCCCCACAGGCCCAGTCCGTAGACGATGCCCCAGGGCTGGCCGGCGACCACCAGATTGGCCGCTGCCAGCAGCCCCAGGCCGATGGCGGCCCACCACACCGCAGACCCCTTCCAGCGCGACGGCTGCGGGCGGCGCCAGCGCCACAGCAGCACGGCCAGCAGCGCAAGCATCGCGAGTTGCGTGCTCAGCGTCCACCCCGCACCGAGCACA
>JAGDVQ010000068.1:9592-10002 GCA_023255715.1 Thiomonas sp. | reverse complement strand
CCGTGGATATTTCTCTACAGTTTGCCCACCACGAATCGTGCCCGCAGCTCGCCCACGATGCCCCGGCGGAACAGCAGCACGCAAAGCACGAAAATGGCGCCGATCACCATGCTCACCGAATCGTTGAGCTGGTGAAACCAGTCGATGCCAGTGAGGTGCACCAGGAAGCGTGCGATGGTTCCCATTTTTTCTTCGAGCACGGTGATGAGGACCGCGCCGAGGATGGGACCGAGATCGGTGCCCAGTCCGCCCACCAGGGTCATGAGAATGACCAGTCCCGAGGTGCTCCAGTGCACATCGGTCAGGGTCTCGAAGCCCATGACCACGGCCTTCATCGCGCCTGCCAGTCCGGAAAAACCGGCCGAAAGCAGGAATACACCGAGCTTGTAGTGGTTAGCGCGATAGCCCAG
>JAGDVQ010000068.1:2326-9582 GCA_023255715.1 Thiomonas sp. | reverse complement strand
CACGGCCTGCAGGATCTGGCCGAACGGCGACTGCACCACGCGCCGCATGAACCACCAGCTCGCCACGAACACGACCAGCACGACGTAATACATCACCCGGTCAGACTGTAGCGACAGACCGAACAGGCTGCCGCGCGGAATGCCCTGCAGGCCGTCCTCGCCGCCGGTGAAATTGGCTTGCAGGCAGTAGAAATACACGATCTGCGCAAGCGCCAGGGTGATCATCGAAAAATAAATGCCCGAGCGACGCACCGCCAGCAGGCCCATGACCAGCCCGATGGCGAGCGCCGTGCCCACACCGATCAGGATGCCGACTGGTGTGGGCAATCCCCAGGTGGTGAGCGCCAACCCGGTGAGATAGCCAGCGCCGCCGAACAGCGCCGCATGGCCGAAGGAGATCAGACCGGCGTAACCGGCCAGGAGGTTGAAGGCGCAGGCAAACAGCGCAAAGCACATCATGCGCATGCCCAGCACAGGGTAGAGCCCAATCCACGGCGCAATGAGTGCGAGAAGCAACAAGGCCCAGAGAACAACAGCGGGCAGACGGTGATGCCAAAGCATGCTCATTTCTCCTTGCCGAACAGGCCAGCCGGCCGCACAGTGAGCACCAGCGCCATCAGGATGAACACCACGGTGGTGGAGATGGGGGAATAGAACACCTTGGCCAGTCCTTCAATCAGGCCAAGCGCCAGCCCTGACACGATGGCGCCCAGCACCGAGCCCATGCCGCCAATCACCACAATGGCGAACACCACGATGATGAGATTGGAGCCCATGAGCGGCGAAACCTGGATAACTGGCGCGGCAAGGACACCGGCCAGTCCGGCCAGTGCCGAGCCAAAGCCGAAGGTCAGCATAACCATGCGCGGGAAGTTGATGCCGAATGCCTGAATGAGCGCCGGGTTCTCTGTGCCAGCGCGCAGATAGGCGCCCAGCTTGGTGCGCTCAATTAGCAGCCAGGTGCCGAAACATGCCAGCAGGCTGGCGACCAGCGCGAACAGGTAATACGCCGGCAGATACATGAAGCCCAGATCAAGCGTGGCACTCAGCAGCACGGGCGGGTTGTAGGGCGCACCCGCCACGCCAAAGAACGACCGGAAAATGCCTTCGATCAGCAGGGTGAGACCAAAGGTGAGCAGCAGTCCGTAAATGGGGTCGATACCGCGCAGGCGGCGCAGCGCCGCGCGCTCCACCAGCACGCCGAAAAGACCGACGAGCAGCGGGGCGATCAGCAGCATCCACCAGAAGCCGAGATGGAAATACTGCCCGCCGATCCAGGCGAACATCGCGCCCATCATGAAAAAGGCGCCGTGGGCGAAATTGACCACATCCATCAAGCCGAAAATCACCGCCAGGCCGAGCGAGAGCATGGCGTAAAAGGCGCCATTCACCAAGCCCAGCATGAGTTGCCCCAGCAGCAGGGGCAATGGAAAACCAAATAATTCAGTCAAGCGGCACCTCGAACGTCTGTTCTGCGCGGCCGTTCCGAAGGAACTGACACCCCCTTTTGGGAATGCGCGCAGCAAATTGGTGGCTGTTTCACGTCTGATCACGGATGAAGCCGTCTCCGTCGCGCCGCACGCGAAGGAGACGGGCATCAACTCTTACTTGTCCAACGGGCAGCCGTAGGCGGATGCGGGACCGAAAGCATCGTTGCCGGGAATGGTCTGCACCAGCTTGTAGTAGTCCCAGGGCTCTTTCGATTCCGCCGGGGTCTTCACCTGCTCCAGATACATGTCATGAATCATCAGGCCACTGGCACGCAGCGTGCCATCCTTCATGTACATGTCGTTGACCTTGGTCTTGTGTAGCTCGGCCATCACCTTGGCGCCATCGGTCGTGCCCGCAGCCTTGACGGCCTTCAGGTAGGTCATCGTGGCGGAGTAGTCGCCAGCCTGCAGGAAGGTCGGCATGGCGTGCATTTCCTTAAAGTAGCGCTCGGCCCAAGCGCGCGATTGAGCGTTCTGGTTCCAGTACCACGGCGTGGTCAGATATAGCCCTTGCGCGGCGGGCAGGCCCACGCTGTGGATGTCTGTGATGAACAGCAGCAGACCGGCGAGTTTCATGCTCTTGGTCAAGCCGAACTGATTGGCCTGCTTGATGGAGTTGTCGGCGTCGCCGCCTGCGTTGGCTAAGCCGAGTACTTGCGCCTTCGAGGCCTGAGCCTGCAGCAGATAGGACGAAAAGTCTGAGGCACCCAGCGGCGCCAAGACTTGTCCAATCACGGTCCCGCCGTCGGCCTTGACAACTTTGGCAGCTTCGTCTTCAAGGGATTTGCCAAAGGCATAGTCAGCGGTCAGGAAGTACCAGCTTTTGCCGCCGTTTTTGATCACGGCACTGGCCGTGCCACGCGCCAGTGCCGTGGTGTTGTAGGCGTACATGACGGTGTAGGGCGTGCACTGTTTGCCGACGATGCTCGACGCTCCGGCGCCAACGACGAAGAAGGGCTTTTTGTACTGTGCAGCGATCGGTTCCATGGCCAGGGCTGTCGCGCTATTGGTTCCGCCCATCAGCATGTCCACGCCGTCTTGCGACAGATATTCCTTGGCCTTGCCCGCTGCCAAGTCTGCCTTGTTCTGATGGTCGAAAGTGAGCAACTCGATCTTGCGGCCGAGCACGCTGCCGCCGAAGTCGGCGATGGCCATCTTGATGGCGGCCACGCCGCCAGGGCCGTCTACCGCGGAGTACACGCCTGACAGATCGGTGATGAAGCCGATTTTGACGGGTGGTTCGGCAGCGCTGGCCGAGGCCAGCATGCCCAGGGCCAGGGTAAGGGCAGAGGCAAGAGTCTTGAGTTTCATGGGGGTCTCCAGAGGATATGCGCTTCGAGCGCGTTTAAACGCCGAGCAGGTTTTGCAGCGCTGTTTTGTTTTTCTGCAAATCTGCACGGCTGATTTCCAAAACGATCAGGCCACGCTCCATCACATAAAAGCGATCGGCCAGATTCGCGGAAAACCGGAAATTCTGTTCGACGAGCAAAACAGAAAATCCCTTTTCTTTGAGTGCGGTGATGGCCCGGCCCAGCGCCTGAACGATGACCGGGGCCAAGCCCTCGGAAATTTCGTCAAGCAGGAGCAGGCGTGCGCCTGTGCGCAAAATCCGCGCTACGGCCAGCATTTGCTGCTCGCCGCCGGATAATCGCATGCCTGGACTGCTGGCGCGCTCTTTCAAATTCGGAAACAGGGCATAAATTTCTTCAATGCTCAAACCAGAAAACCCGGTTTTCAAATCTGGCGGCAGAAACAGATTTTCATGCGTAGACAAGCTGGCAAAGATGCCACGCTCTTCAGGGCAATACCCCACGCCCAGCGATGCGATGCGATGCCGAGGCATTCCGATCACCTCGGTGTTCGCCACGCGGATGCTACCGGTGCGATGGCCGGTAAGGCCCATGATGGCCCGCAAGGTGGAGGTTCGACCGGCGCCATTGCGACCCAGCAGGCAAACGGTTTCTCCAGGCGCGACCGTGAGGTTGACCCCATGCAGCACATGCGATTCACCGTACCAGGCCTGCAGATTCTCAATGGCGAGAGCGGCAGGAGTGCTTTTGGAAGTGCCGCGAGCGGCGTCCACATCCGGTGAGAGCTGGCTGGTCGTCATGCCACCAATTCCTCATCCGCTTCGCCCATATAAGCCGCAATGACCTCAGGGTTGCACGAGACTTCGGCATAGCTGCCCTCGGCAAGCACCTCGCCCCGCTGCATGACGGTCACGCGGTCACAGATACTGGAAATGACAGACATATTGTGTTCCACCATGAGCACGGTACGGCCCTGAGCCACACGGCGGATCAGTTCAGTGACCTGGAGCACGTCTTCGTGACCGAGCCCTTGTGTCGGCTCGTCGAGCAACAACAACTTGGGATGCATTGCCAAAGTGGTGGCGAGTTCCAGCGCCCGCTTGTGGCCGTAGGGCAGGCTGGCTGCAGTGCGATGGGCCTGGCTCGACAACCCGACAAGATCGAGAAACCCCATTGCCTCATCATTCAAGCGATTGAGGACGCTGGTGGGTAACCAGAACTGGCGCGCCAGCCCGGCCTGACGTTGCAAACCCACCCGCACATTATCCAACAGGGTCATTTGCGGAAACGTCGCACTGATCTGAAATGAACGCACCATACCGAGCCGTGCAATCTCTGCAGGCTGGAGATGAGTAATGGGACGATTTTGGAAATAGACCACACCAGATGTCGGTGTGATGAATTTACTCAGCAGATTGAAGCAGGTTGTTTTACCAGCGCCATTCGGGCCAACCAAGGCATGAATCGAGCCTTCAGCGACCTGTAGATTGACATTCTGGACTGCATAAAATCCAGAGAACTGTTTGCATAGCTTTTCTGCGCGCAATATTTCCATGTCTGACGTGAGCCAATGCTTCCAAATGTACTTCATTTTGCTGCATTGCACCGCTTAGGCTCAAGCGCCTTTTGCAGGTATAAACCCTGATGCGGCCAGAAAGTTTGCAACATTTAATTAAGATGAGCGCAATCTGATACAAATTGATGGAAATATACTCCAGCAGGTAATTCCGCCTGCCAGAGTAACTTGCCCTTCTTATTGATTCAAATCCCCCAGACAGAGATATTTCATCTCGACATATTCATCGATGCCGTGATGTGAGCCTTCGCGGCCGAGGCCGGATTGCTTCACGCCACCGAACGGCGCGACCTCGTTGGACATCAGGCCGGTGTTGATGCCCACCATGCCGTATTCCAGCGCCTCGGCCACGCGGAAAATGCGGCCGACGTCGCGGCTGAAAAAGTAGGCGGCCAGACCGAATTCAGTGGCGTTGGCTGCGGCGATGGCCTCCTGTTCGGTCTTGAAGCGAAACACCGGCGCGACCGGGCCGAAGGTTTCCTCGCGCGCGCAGAGCATGTCGGCCGTGACGTCGGCCAGCACCGTGGCCTGGAAGAACCGTCCGGCGTTCGGGCCACCTTCGATGCGCTTGCCGCCGACCACCATGCGTGCGCCCTTGGCGGTGGCGTCGCTGATGTGCCTTTCCACCTTGGCCAGCGCCTGGTCGTCGATCAGCGGGCCGAGGTTGACGCCGTCCTCGAAGCCGTCGCCCACTTTCAGACCGCCGACGGCCTGGGCCAGACGGTCGACAAAGCGGTCATAGATGCCGTCCTGCACATACAGCCGGTTGGCACAGACGCAGGTCTGCCCGGCGTTGCGATATTTGCTCGCCATCGCGCCCTCGATGGCCGAGTCGAGGTCGGCGTCGTCGAACACGATGAACGGGGCATTGCCGCCGAGTTCGAGCGAGAGCTTCTTGATGGTCGGTGCCGACTGCGCCATGAGGATGCGGCCGACCTCGGTGCTGCCCGTGAACGACAGATGCCGCACCACCGGCGAGGCACACAGCAGCTTGCCGATGGCGATCGAGCCTTCGGCGTCGGCGGTGAGCACATTGAGCACGCCGCGTGGAAGACCCGCGCGGTGCGCCAATTCGGCCGCGGCCAGCGCGGTCAGTGGCGTCTGTTCGGCCGGTTTGATGACCACCGGGCACCCGGCGGCCAGCGCGGGCGCGACCTTGCGGGTGATCATGGCCAGCGGAAAATTCCACGGCGTGATCGCGGCGCACACGCCCACCGGTTGCTTGAGGACGAGCAGGCGCTTGTTGGCGTCTGGGCTGGGGATGGTCTCGCCATACACGCGCTTGGCTTCTTCGGCGAACCACTCCACAAAGCTTGCGCCGTAGAGCACCTCGCCCTTGGCCTCGGCCAGCGGCTTGCCCTGCTCGGCGGTCATCAGTCGGGCCAGATCGTCGGCATGGGCCACCAGCAGGTCGAACCATTTGCGCAGAATCGCGGCGCGTTGCTTGGCCGGCAGGGCGCGCCACGCGGGCCAGGCGGCGTCTGCGGCGTCGATCGCGAGCTGGCCGTGCATCGGCTCCAGTGCGGGTACCTGCGCCAGTTCGGCATTGGTGGCCGGGTCGGTGACCGCAAAGCGGCGGGCAGAATCGATCCAGGCGCCATCGATATACGCCTGGGTCTTGAACAGCGTGGGGTCTTTGAGCAGCGACAGCGGGTTGACGGGCGGGTTCATGGCGGTTCGGGTGGGTGTGAACGGGAAAGGTCGGTGCGCGGTGCAGCAGACGCACAAGCCCTAAAATCTAGCCTTTTGCACCGCAGCGCGCCAGAGCCAGTTCCGCCCGCGCGCTGCAGCCACTTACCGCCCCCCATGAACGTCTCCGACATCCGCGAAAAATTTCTGGCCTATTTCGAGTCGCAGGGCTCCACCCGTGTGGCCTCGTCCTCGCTCGTGCCGGGCAACGATCCCACGCTGCTGTTCACCAACTCCGGCATGGTGCAGTTCAAGGATGTGTTTCTGGGCCAGGACCTGCGGCCCTACAAGCGCGCCACCACGGCGCAGCGTTGCGTGCGGGCAGGCGGCAAGCACAACGACCTGGAAAACGTGGGCTACACCGCGCGGCACCACACCTTCTTCGAGATGCTGGGCAATTTCAGCTTCGGCGACTACTTCAAGCGCGAGGCCATCCGCTATGCGTGGGAGTTGCTGACCACGGTCTACAGGCTGCCGGCGGACAAGCTCTGGGTGACGGTGTATGCCGAGGACGACGAAGCCCACGACATCTGGGCCAAGGAAGTCGGTGTGCCGCTCGAGCGCATCATCCGCATTGGCGACAACAAGGGCGCGCGCTACGCCTCCGACAACTTCTGGCAGATGGCCGATACCGGCCCCTGCGGGCCGTGCAGCGAGATTTTCTACGACCACGGCCCCGAGGTCTGGGGTGGCCCGCCCGGATCGCCCGAAGAAGACGGCGACCGCTACATCGAAATCTGGAATCTGGTGTTCATGCAGTTCGAGCGTTTTCACGCAGGCGACGAGCACTTCGACACCGAAGCCCAGGCGCAGGCGCGCAAGATTGCGGTCGAGGAGGGTGGCGGCATCGGCCTCATCAGCCGCGACGGTGGGCGCTTCAAGCTCGCGATCTATCGCCAGAAGCCCTTGCCCAAGCCCTGCGTCGACACCGGCATGGGGCTGGAGCGCATTGCCGCAGTGCTGCAGCATGTGCACAGCAACTACGAGATCGACCTGTTCCAGGCCCTGATCAAGGCCGCCGCGCGCGAAACCCACACCGCAGACCTGTCGCACAACTCGCTCAAGGTCATTGCCGACCACATCCGCGCCTGCAGCTTTCTCATCGTCGATGGCGTGATTCCGGGCAACGAAGGCCGCGGCTATGTGCTGCGCCGCATCGTGCGCCGCGCCATCCGGCATGGCTACAAGCTC
>JAGDVQ010000068.1:0-2316 GCA_023255715.1 Thiomonas sp. | reverse complement strand
ATCCCGAGCTGGCGCAGGCGCAATCGCGCGTGGCCGAGGTGCTGCAGGCCGAGGAAACGCGGTTCTTCGAAACCATCGAGAACGGCATGTCCATTCTCGAAGCCGAGCTGTCCACGCTCAAGACCCAAGGCGGCAACACCCTGGACGGCGAGCTGGCGTTCAAGCTGCACGACACCTTCGGCTTCCCCCTCGATCTCACGCAGGACGTCTGCCGCGAACACGGCGTGCATGTGGATGAAGCCGCGTTCGACGCTGCGATGAACCGTCAGCGCGAGCAGGCGCGCGCCGCGGGCAAGTTCAAGATGCAGGCCGCGCTCGACTACACCGGGGACAAGACCCGCTTCGAGGGCTACGACCATCTCTTGGTGAAAGAGGCGCGGGTGGTGGCGCTGTATGTCGATGGCACCTCGGTGCAGACCATGCAGACCGGGCAGAGCGGCGTGGTCGTGCTCGACCGCACGCCGTTCTACGCCGAGTCCGGCGGTCAGGTGGGCGACAGCGGCGTGCTGTTCGAGGGCGACTCCTGTGCGCTGCGCTTTGTGGTGCACGACACGCAGAAGGTGCAGGCCGATGTGTTCGGCCATCACGGCACACTCGAATCCGGCACGCTGAAGGTTGGCGAAGTGGTGGCCGCGCAGGTGGACGCCGCGCGCCGTGCTGCGGTCATGCGCAACCACAGCGTCACTCACCTGATGCACACCGCGCTGCGCACGGTGCTGGGCGAGCATGTGCAGCAGAAAGGCTCCCTGGTGGATGCCGACAAGACCCGCTTCGACTTTGCGCATGACGCGCCGATGAGCGACGACGAGATTCGCCGCGTGGAGTTGATGGTCAACGAGCAGATCCTGCTCAACCAGGCCACCGAGGCGCGGGTCATGCCCATCGACGACGCCAAGAACCTCGGCGCCATGATGCTGTTCGGCGAGAAGTACGGCGACAGCGTGCGGGTGCTCGACATCGGCAATTCACGCGAGCTGTGCGGCGGCACGCATGTGGCCCGCACCGGCGACATCGGCCTGTTCAAGATCGCGCTCGAAGGCGGCGTGGCGGCGGGCATCCGCCGCGTCGAAGCCATCACCGGGCTGAACGCGCTGCGCTTTGTGCAGCAGCAAGACGCCCTGCTGCACAAGCTGGCGCGCACGCTCAAGGCACCGGCCGAAGAATCGGTTTCCAAGGTGGAACACTTGCTGGAACAGCAGCGCCAGCTCGACAAGGACATTGCCCAGCTCAGGGCGCAGCAGGCGGCAGCACAGGGCGACGCCATGCTGTCGCAGGCGACCGACATGGGCGGCACCAAGGTGCTGCTCGCGCGCATGGACGGGCTTGATGCCAAGGGTCTGCGCGAAGCGGTCGATCGCATCAAGTCCAAGCTCAAGACCGCCGTGGTGCTGCTGGCCAGTGCCGAGGGCGACAAAGTGCAGCTCGCCGCTGGCGTCACCGCCGACCGTATCGGCAGCATCAAGGCCGGCGATCTGGTGAGCGCCGCCGCGCAGGCCGTCGGCGGCAAGGGCGGGGGTCGGCCCGACTTCGCCATGGCCGGTGGCACCCAGCCTGCGCAGATCGACGCGGCGCTGGCGCAGGCCCGCAGCCTGCTGCAGCAACGGCTGGGCGCCTGAAGAGCGAACCGGCGCATGGACCTGCAAGGCCGCTCGATTCTTCTCGCCGTCACTGGCGGGGTTGCGGCGTACAAATCCGCCGAGCTGTGTCGGCTGCTGGTCAAGGCCGGTGCGCAGGTGCAGGTGGTGCTGACCGCATCGAGCAGTCGTTTCGTCGGCGCGGCCACGTTTCAGGCGCTGTCGGGCAGGCCGGTGTACACCGATCTGTGGGACGCGCGCGTGCCCAACAGCATGGCGCACATCGAGCTGGCGCGGGCGGCCGATCTCATCGTGGTCGCACCGGCCACCGCGCACACCCTGGCGCGCGCGGCGCAGGGGCTGGCCGACGATCTGCTGTCCACCCTGCTGCTTGCTGCGGGCAAACCGGTGCTGTTCGCCCCGGCGATGAACCGCGAGATGTGGCTGCACCCGGCCACGCAGCGCAATGTCGCCCTGCTGCGCGGCGACGGCGTACGCCTATGCGGCCCCGCCTCGGGCGAGCAGGCGTGCGGCGAGGTCGGCGAGGGCCGCATGGTCGAGCCCGAAGACCTGCTGCAGGACATCGTCGCTGCGCTCACGCCGCAGACCATGCAAGGCCGTACCGTGCTGGTGACCGCCGGGCCGACCTTCGAGCCGATCGACCCGGTGCGCGGCCTGACCAACCGCTCCAGCGGCAAGATGGGCTATGCCGTGGCGCGCGCCGCGCGCGAGGCAGGTGCGC
>JAGDVQ010000012.1 GCA_023255715.1 Thiomonas sp. | reverse complement strand
CCCGCCACGCCATCGGCCAGCGCGGCCAGTCGCGCCCAGGGCGCCTGCTCAGCCTCGGCGCCCTCCAGGTGCAGGGCGTGCAACAGCCAGCGTTCCGCCGGGGTCAGCCAGGCGGCCTGCGCATCCTCGCGCGGCGCTTCCTGCTCCAGCACCACGGACTGACGGCACAGCGCGGCCGTGGCAGGCAGCCCGGGTTGCGCGAGCAACTGGGCAAACGCGGGCGAGGTGGTCGGCAGGTCGAACAGCAGCAGCTGATGCATGGCAGAAACGATGGATAGCTCTACTCGTAGCGCAGCGCCTGCGCTGGCTGCACCCGCGACGCGCTCCAGCTGGGGTAGAGCGTGGCCAGCAGCGACAGCACCAGCGAAGCAACGGTGATGGTGGCGATGTCGGAAAAGCGCGGGTCGCTGGGCATGGTGTGGATCAGGTACACGCTGCGCGGCAGGAACTGGGTGTGCAGCACGGCTTCGAGAAACGACACAATGGGGTCGAGGTTGAACGCGATCAGACAGCCCAGCGCCACCCCGGCGAAGGTGCCGAGAAAGCCGGTGACCGCCCCCTGCAGCAGAAAGATGGACATGATCGAGCCGGGGCTTGCGCCCTGGGTGCGCAGGATGGCGATGTCGGCCAGCTTGTCGGTGACCGTCATCACCAGGGTGGAGACCAGATTGAACGCTGCCACCGCGACGATCATGGTCAGGATGATGAACATCATGCGCTTTTCGATCACCACGGCTTCGAACCAGGTGCGGTTCTGCTCGGTCCACGGCTGCGCCACGAGGCTGGGCGGCAGCACGCGCTGCAGGTCTTGCGCGATCTGCGGCGCGTCGTTCATGTTGCGGGTCTGCACCCGCAGTCCGGTCGGGCCGCCGGTGCGGAACAGCGCGCTGGCATCCTGCAGATTGACCAGCGCCAGCGTGCTGTCGTATTCGTAATGCCCGACATCGAAAATGCCCACCACCCGCAGGGTGCGCAGGCGCGGAATCATGCCCGCCGGGGTGATCGAACCGCTGGGCACGACCATGGTGATCTGGTCGCCCAGCGTCACCCCGAGCGCGTTGGCCAGTTCATTGCCGAGCACCACGCCGAAGTCGCCCGGCTTGAGCGCGGTCAGACTCCCCGCCACCATGTGCTCGGGAATCTGCGAGACCCGGGTTTCTTCGCCCGGCTCCACCCCCCAGACCAGCACGCCCTGCAACTGGCTGCCCTGCGCCACGAGCGCCTGCCCCTGGACGAACGGCGCCACGCCGGTGACCGCCGGATTGCGCTGCACCTGCTGCGCGACCTGGCGCCAGTCGGGCAGCGCCTGTCCATTGACATTGAAGATCTGGATGTGCGGAATGACGTTGAGCATGCGGTCGCGCACTTCCTTCTGAAACCCGTTCATCACCGAAATGACCACGATCAGCGCAGCTACCCCGAGCGCAATGCCGCCGACCGACACCGCCGAGATGAACGAGATGAAGCCATTGCGCCGGCTGCGCCGCCCGCTGCGGGTATAGCGCCAACCGATGAGCAGTTCGAAGGGCCAGGAAAACGATGTGGACATGGAAGTGCAGTGTAGGTGAGGCCGCAAGCAAGCGCCGTGGCCTCGGGCAAAAAGCGGGCTGCGCCGCTTGCGCAAGGCACAATTGCAGCTTCACTCGGTTCACGTTCTCCATGCTCCACGCCACCGCCCTGTCTGCCCTGCTCTGCTGGCTCGGATGCGCTGCGCTCATCGTGCTGGGGCGGCGCAAGCACTTCGGCCTGGACGAAACCGCCGGTGTGCAGAAATGGCATCGCCACCCGACCCCGCGCACCGGCGGCTTTGCGATGGCGCTGGGCATGATGCTCGGCATTCTGTGGCTGATGCACCTGTCCTATGTCACCGCGCCCGATACCGGGCTGCTGGCCGTTGCCAGTCTGCCCGTGCTGCTGGCCGGCATCATCGAAGATCTGCGGCGGCATGTGCCGCCGTTGTGGCGGGCGTCGGCCACGGTGCTTGCGGCCGCACTGGCGGTCTGGCTGCTGGGCGCCAGCGTGCATCGCATCGGCCTGTGGCCGGTCGATGCGTGGCTGCAGACCTGGCCAGTTCTGGGTTGGCTGATTGCACTGGTGGCCATCAGCGCCATGCCGCATGCAGTCAACATGATCGACGGCTACAACGGCCTGGCGGGGATGGTGAGCTTCATGATCTTCGGCGCCATCGGCTATGTGGCGTTCAAGGTCAGCGATGTGCAGATCATGGCACTCAGCCTCGCCGCGATCGGGGCGCTGCTGGGCTTTCTGTTCTGGAACTGGCCACGCGGGCAGATTTTTTTGGGCGATACCGGTGCCTATCTGCTCGGCTTCTGGATGGCGCTGCTGAGCGTGCTGCTGGTTGCGCGCAACCCGGCCGTCTCGCCCTGGTTCGCGCTGATGGTGCTGATGTATCCGGTGTGGGAATTGTTGTATTCGCTGTGGCGACGCAAGTTCCGGCAGCGCGCGGGCACCGCGCCCGACACGCTGCATCTGCATCATCTGGTGTACTGGCGGCTGACCCGCCTGCTCGACCATGACGACCACCCCGACCCACGGCAGCGGCGCAACGCCGCCACTTCGCCCTATCTCTGGGCGGTCGCCGCGTTCAGTGTGGGGCCGGCGATGCTGTGGTGGAGCAGCACGCCGATGCTCATGCTGTGCTGCGTGGCCTTCGTCACCCTCTATCTGCTGGCCTATCGCCTGCTGGTGCAGCGACGCATTTGAAGCGCTGCGTCAGGCCACGTCCTGCCAGTCGAAGCTCCAGGCGCCGTCCAGCAGTTTTTCCAGCCAGAAGGCGCCGATCACGGTCTTGACGTCGGTGATCTGGCCATTGCGCACCCAGTTCAGGGTGTCGCGCGGGTTGGCCTCGAACACATCGAGCAACTCGTTGTCGTCGAGCGACTGCGCCCCGGCGACCAGACCGCGCGCGAACGCGAGATGGATGGTTTCATCGGAATAGGAAATGGCGTTGTTGATCGGGCCGATGTAGGCCCATTGCCTGGCGCTGTAGCCAGTTTCCTCACGCAGTTCGCGCTGCGCGCAGGCCAGCCAGCCCTCGCCTGCATCGAGCTTGCCCGCAGGAAACTCCACCATCACCCGCTGCATCGGCGTGCGGAACTGGCGCTCCATCAGCACATTGCCGTTGTCCAGCAGGGGAATGATCATCACCGCACCGGAATGACGGATGTATTCGCGCGTCACCTGCGCGCCATTGGCCAGCCGCACCAGATCGCGCGAGATGTTGAGAAAGGTGCCGCGAAACACCATCTCGCTGTCGAGCGTGTGTTCGCGCAAGGCCGCAGCCTGCGGCACGCGCGCCGGATCGCTGCTCATGCGCGACTCGGAGCCGGGTGGCGCTTGACCATGTAGCGCAGCACATAGCCCGGAAAGGCAAGCACCAGGAACATGGCGAGCGATACGGCGTAGAACTCCCATTGCTGCGGATAGTTCTGCCCGATCCGCGCCTCCAGCGCACGGCCGATGAAGCCGACGACGAAGAACAGGATCAGCAGCTCAGCCAGTCGCAACCAGATCGACTTGGGCGTCTTTTTCAGCGGGAACACGAGAAAAAACCGGTTGGACACAAACGGCAGATTGGCGGCAACGAATGCCAGCACGATGACCAGCCAGACGGCGGAAGTTTGCACGACAAATTCCTTTCAATGCAGGGTATTGGCAATGGCCTGATAACACAGGGTCATCAGTCCACCGGGCATCAATCCGAGCGCCAGAACGGCCAGCCCATTGAGCGAGAGCAGCGCGCGTGCACCACCCGCGCCCGCAGCACGACTGGCCGACAGCGCCGTGGGAGCATCGAAATACATGACCTTGACCATGCGGATGTAATAGAACGCCCCGATGACCGACAGAATCACCGCGTACACCACCAGCCAGACCCGCCCGGTGTTCAACAGAATGGTGAGCACTTCGAGCTTGGCATAAAAACCGGCGAAGGGCGGAATGCCAGCCAGCGAGAATAAGAGAAAGGTCATGACACCTGCCATCCAGGGGTCTGTCTTGGCAAGCCCTGCGAAGTCGCGAATGTCCTCGGCCTCGAAGCCTTCGCGTGCCAGCAGCAGAATGACGCCGAAAGTGCCCAGGGTGGTCAGCACATAGATGACCATGTAGAACATCGCGCCGCTGTAGGCTGTGGATGCCGACAGCCCGTTGCCGTTGAGCATGCCCGACAGCAGCGCAAGCAGCACAAAGCCGACCTGCGCAATGGTCGAATAGGCCAGCATGCGCTTCAGATTGGTCTGCGCAATGGCTGCCAGATTGCCCAGGCCGATGGACAGCACCGCCAGCACCACCAGCATGCCCTGCCAGTCCATCGCCAGCGGGAACATGCCTTCCACCAGCAGACGGATGGCCATGGCGAAGGCCGCCAGCTTGGGCGCTGCCCCCACCATCAGCACCACGGCAGTGGGCGCCCCCTGATAGACGTCGGGAATCCACATGTGGAACGGCACCGCACCGAGCTTGAACGCCAGACCGGCGACGATGAACACCACGCCAAGCACCAGCACCGCGCGGTTGATCGGCTCGACCGCGATCATGCGGAAGATGGTCACCAGATCGAGCGATCCGGTGGCGCCGTACAGCATGGACATGCCGTAGAGCAGAAAGCCCGATGCCAGCGCACCGAGGACGAAATACTTCATCGCTGCTTCGGTGGACTGGGTATGGTCACGGCGCAGTGCGACCAGCGCGTAGAGCGCGAGCGAAAGCAACTCCAGCCCCAGATAAATGGTCAGCAGATTGTTGCCCGAGATCATGATGAACTGCCCGAGCAGCGACAGCAACACGAGGCTGAACAGCTCACCGCCCCACATGCCACGATCCAGGGCGTAGCGGCGCGAATAGACCAGGGTGACGGCGGTGGCGATCACGGTGAACAGCTTGAGCAGCATGGCCATCGGATCGACGATCAGGGCCCGCGCCATGGCCAGCTGCTGCATGCCCGAGGCGTAGTACAGGCCGCACAGCACGCCCAGAGCAGCCAGACCGACCAGCGTGATCCAGTAACTCACGCGGTGCTGCGTGTCTTTGACGAACAGGTCAACGAGCATGACCACGCAGGCCAGCACGAGCAGGAAGATTTCCGGATAAATGGCGATCCAGTTCATGGCGGTTGTTGTCACTGCAATTTGGAAGACGCCGCAAACTGCAGCAAATGTTGCACCGAGGCCTGCATTGGGTCGGTGAAGAATTTGGGATACACGCCCATCCAGAGGACTGCTCCCACCAGGACGGCCAGCATGAAGAACTCCCGCGCGCCGATGTCCTTCAGGGCAGCGACATGGGCATTGCCGATCGGGCCGAAATACACCCGCTTGATCATCCACAGGGTATAGCTGGCGGCGAGGATCAAGGTGGTGGCAGCGAGCAGCCCAATCCAGAAATTGAATTTCACCGCAGCCAGAATCACCATCCACTCCCCGACAAAACCGCTGGTGCCGGGCAAACCTGCATTGGCCATGCCGAACAGCACAGCCAGCGCGGCGAACTTGGGCATGGTGTTGGTGACCCCGCCATAGTCGGCAATCTCACGGGTGTGCATGCGGTCATACAGCACCCCGATGGTCAGGAACATGGCGCCGGAAATGAAGCCGTGCGAGATCATCTGCACCAAGCCGCCCTGCACGCCCAGGTCGGAGAACAGGAAAAAACCCAGGGTGACAAAACCCATGTGCGCAATCGACGAGTAGGCCACGAGCTTTTTCATGTCGGCCTGCACCAGAGCGACAAAGCCGATGTAGATGACCGCGATCAGCGACAGCGCGATCATCACCGGCGCCAGCGCGTGGCTGGCGTCTGGCAGCATGGGCAGGGAAAAGCGGATGAAGCCGTAGGCGCCGAGCTTGAGCATGATCGCTGCCAGAATGACCGAGCCGCCGGTGGGCGCTTCGACGTGCGCATCCGGCAGCCAGGTGTGCACCGGCCACATCGGGATCTTCACGGCGAAGGCGAAGAAGAACGCGATGAAGATGAAGACCTGCGCGGTCATCGACAGCGGGACGTGATACCAGTTGGCAATGTCGAAGCTGCCACCCGACTGCAGATAGAGATAGATCAGCGCCACCAGCATGAGCAGCGAGCCCAGCAAGGTGTAGAGAAAGAACTTGAACGCGGCGTAGACGCGGCGCGGCCCGCCCCAGATGCCGATGATGAGGTACATCGGGATCAGCGTGGCCTCG
Source organism: Thiomonas sp. (assembly GCA_023255715.1). Taxonomy (GTDB): domain Bacteria; phylum Pseudomonadota; class Gammaproteobacteria; order Burkholderiales; family Burkholderiaceae_C; genus Thiomonas. The sequence continues at coordinate 40,405 of JAGDVQ010000012.1, read as the reverse complement.
AAGAACACATAGAACAGCAGGGCGTCGGTGGCCGCAAACACGCCGATCATCAGTCCGGACAGAATGAGGAAGGCACCGAGATAGAGATTGGCGCGGTCCTTGATCACCTCCCAGGCGCTGATCACGACGATCACCGTCATCAAGGCGGTCAAGGGCACGAACCAGAGCGAAACGCCGTCGATGCCCAGGGCATAGTTGATGTTGAACGGTCGGATCCAGGGCACGGATTCAACGAACTGCATGCCGGCCTGCGCACCATCAAACCCGCTGATCAATGGCAGGGTGATCAGGAAGGAAATCAGCGCGCCGATCAACGCGAGCCAGCGCGCGGCACCGGCGCGATGTTCGCCCTGGACGAACAGCAGCACCACACCAAAGGCGATGGGAATCCAGATGGACAGACTGAGCAGTGGAAGAGATTGCATTCTTGTATCGCGCTTGGCTGTTATCTGATGAACCAGCCGGACAACAGCTTGCCCGGAACAAAGTAGCCCATGAACACCACCACACCGGCAATCATCGCCAGGGCGTAGTAGTAGATGTAGCCGGTCTGCAGCAGACGCACCACGCGTGCAGTCCAGCCAACAGCGCGCGCCGAGCCGTTGACCAGCAGGCCGTCGATGAGCCCGACGTCGCCGCCCTTCCACAGTCCCTTGCCAAGCAGGCGTGCAGCGGCGGACAGCACATGCTCGTTGAACCAGTCGAAGTAGTACTTGTGGTCGAGGATGGTGTAGATCGGTCCCAGCGCGCGCTGCACCGTGCGCGGGAAATTGAGGTTGATCATGTAGGCGTAGTACGCGGTGGCAAAACCGGCGACCGCCAGCCACAGCGGCAAGGAGGTGAACCCGTGCAGCGTCATGGCCAGTGCCCCGTGGAAGTGCTCGGCCAGATCGCTCATGGCCGGATGGGCTGCAGCATTGACAAAAATCGCGCCCTGAAAGAAGTGTCCGTACAGCAAGGGCTGGATCAGGAAGTAGCCCGCCACCGCCGAGGGAATGGCGAGCATGATGAGCGGAAAGGTCACGACCCAGGGCGACTCGTGAGGCTCGCCGCCATGATGGCCGTGATCGTCATGCCCATGGCCGTGCGCATGCGCCACGTCCCGGAAACGCTCCTTGCCGTGAAACACCAGGAAATACAGGCGGAAGCTGTAGAGCGCGGTGACGAACACACTGGCCACCACGGCGAAATAGGCGAAGCCCGAACCCGGCAGATCGCTGGCGTGCACCGCCTCGATGATGCTGTCCTTCGAGTAAAAGCCCGAGAAGAACGGCGTGCCGGTCAGCGCCAGAGTGCCGATGAGGAAGGTGATCCAGGTGATGGGCATGTATTTGCGCAGGCCGCCCATGTGGCGAATGTCCTGATCGTGGTGCATGCCCAGGATCACCGAACCAGCACCGAGGAACAGCAGCGCCTTGAAGAAGGCGTGGGTCATCAGGTGGAAGATCGCCACCGAATACGCCGAAGCGCCCAGCGCCACGGTCATGTAGCCGAGTTGCGACAGGGTGGAGTAGGCGATGACGCGCTTGATGTCGTTCTGGATCACCCCGAGGAAACCCATGAACAGCGCAGTGATGGCACCGATGACCAGGATGAAGGACAGCGCGGTGTTCGACAGTTCGAACAGCGGCGACATGCGCGCCACCATGAAAATGCCGGCGGTCACCATGGTGGCAGCGTGGATCAGCGCAGAAATCGGCGTAGGGCCTTCCATCGAATCGGGCAGCCAGACATGCAGCGGGAATTGCGCGCTCTTGCCCATCGCGCCAATGAACAGGGAAATGCAGGCCACAGTGACCAGCATCCAGTCGGTGCCCGGCAGATGCAGAAGGGCCAGCTCCGGACCTTTGGCAAAGATCTCCGTGTAGTTCAGGCTGCCGGTATAGGCAGCCAGCAGACCGATGCCCAGAATGAAGCCGAAATCGCCCACACGGTTGACGATGAAGGCCTTCATGTTGGCAAACACCGCCGTGGGCCGGGTGAACCAGAAACCGATCAGCAGATACGACACCAGGCCCACCGCCTCCCAGCCGAAAAACAGCTGGAGCATGTTGTTGCTCATCACCAGCATCAGCATGGAAAAGGTGAACAGCGAGATGTAGCTGAAGAAGCGCTGATAACCGTCATCGTCGGCCATGTAGCCGATGGTGTAGATGTGCACCATGAACGACACGAAAGTCACCACCGTCATCATCAAGGCAGACAGGCCATCGATCATGAAGCCGACTTCCATGTGCAGCTTGCCCACCACCATCCAGTCGTAGATGGTGGCGTTGAAACGGGCGCCGTTGATCACGTCGTTCAGCACCACAAGCGACAGCACAAATGACAGGCCGACCGACAGTGTGGTCAGCCAGTGGGACGCGGACCGGCCGATGCTGCGTCCGAACAGACCGACGATGATGGACGAGACGAGTGGAGCCAGTGCGATGACCAGCAGCAAGTTGGGGTTCAGCGTGGCTTGCATCGATCAGCCCTTGAGTTGGTCGAGATCCTCGACGTCAATGGTGTTGAGGTTGCGGAACAGCACGACCAGGATGGCCAGGCCGATGGCCGACTCGGCCGCGGCAACCGTCAGAATGAAGAACACGAACACCTGACCAGCGAAGTCCTGCAGGTAGTGCGAAAAGGCGATGAAGTTGAGATTGACCGCCAGCAGCATCAGCTCGATGGCCATCAGGATGACGATGAGGTTGCGGCGGTTGAGGAAAATGCCGACCACCGAGATGGCGAACAGAATGGCGCCGAGCACCAGGTAATGCGCCAGGGTGAGTGAACCGAGCATGGCTTAGTCCTTGGGTTGGGCGGGCATGGACACCAGCCGCACGCGGTCTTCGCGGCGGGCCTTGATCTGTTCGGAGGCCGGCATGTGCCGCGCGTCCTTGCGCTTGCGCAGGGTCAGCGCAATGGCGGCAATGATGGCCACCAGCAGGATGACCGCCGCAATCTCCACGGCGAACAGGTATTGTGAATACAGCACCACGCCCAGCGCCCGGGTGTTGGACAGGTGAGTGAGCGGGTTGTCGGCCGATGCGGCTGCGCCGACCTGCGCGGCGCGTGTCATGCCGCCGATCTGGAAACCCTGCATCAGCACGGCGGCCATTTCCAGCACGATGAGCACGCCCACCAGCGCAGCCACCGGGAAGTAACGCCAGAACCCCTTGCGTATCGTGTCGAGATTGATGTCGAGCATCATCACCACGAACAGGAACAGCACCATCACCGCCCCCACGTACACCAGAACCAGCACGATGGCGAGAAATTCAGCCCGGAGCAGCAGCCAGATGGCAGACATCTGGAAAAACGCCAGCACCAGAAAAAGCGCCGAGTGCACCGGGTTGCGCGCCGTGATCACCCGCAGCGCGGCAAACAGCAGCACGGCGGAGAACAGGTAGAACAGGATGGTTTGAACGTCCATGGTCACAACGAAGGCCAGACCGAGGCGGAGCCGTCGGCATCGAAACAGAGGGAAGAACGCCTGACCTGCCGCACCGCGAGCAGGCTCGAGGCGATCAGCGGTATGGGGCGTCGGCCTCCTTGGTGGCGGCGATTTGCTTTTCGTAGCGATCGCCCACGGCCAGCAGCATCTCCTTGGTGAAGTAGAGATCTCCGCGCTTTTCGCCGTGGTACTCGAAAATGGGCGTCTCGACGATCGAATCCACCGGGCAGCTTTCTTCGCACAGGCCGCAGAAGATGCACTTGGTCAGGTCGATGTCGTAGCGGGTGGTGCGGCGCGTGCCATCGTCGCGCTGTTCCGACTCGATGGTGATGGCCAGCGCCGGGCACACGGCCTCGCACAGCTTGCAGGCGATGCAGCGTTCTTCTCCATTGGGATAGCGGCGCAGCGCATGCAGCCCGCGAAAGCGCGGCGACAGCGGCGTTTTCTCTTCGGGGTACTGCACCGTGATCTTGCTCTTGAAGGCGTACTTGCCCGTCAGCGCCAGCCCTTTGAAAAGCTCGACGAGGAAGAAGCTGTTAAATGTGTCACGCAAAGCGGCCATGGTCGTGTCTCACTTCCAGATGTTCCAGGGGGTTTGCATCCATGCCGCCACCACGACCAGCCAGATGAGGGTGACGGGAATGAAAATCTTCCATCCCAGGCGCATGATCTGGTCGTAACGGTAGCGCGGGAAGGTGGCCCGCAGCCAGAGGAACATGCTGACGACGAGGAAGGTCTTGATGCCCAGCCAGATCCAGCCCGGAATGAAGCCCAGGAAGGCCACCGGCGCATCCCAGCCCCCGAGGAACATCACGGTGGTCAGGATGGAAATGAGGATCATGTTGGCGTATTCGGCCAGAAAGAACATGGCGAAGGCCATGCCCGAATACTCGACCATGTGGCCGGCGACGATTTCCGACTCACCTTCGACCACGTCGAACGGAGCGCGATTGGTCTCTGCCACACCCGCAATGAAATACACCACGAAGATGGGCAGCAGCGGCAGCCAGTTCCAGGACAGGAAATTCAGCCCCATGCCGGCAAACAGACCCTTGGTCTGCCCCGTCACGATCTCGGTCAAGTTCAGACTGCCGGAGACCATGAGCACGATGACCATGGCAAAGCCCATCGCGATTTCGTAGCTCACCATCTGCGCGGACGCCCGCATGGCGCCCAGAAAGGCGTACTTGGAGTTCGACGCCCAACCAGCGATGATGACGCCGTAGACCTCCAGGGAGGTCAGCGCCAGCAGCAAGAGCAGCCCTGCGTTGACATTGGCCAGCGCGACATCCGGGCCGAACGGAATGACCGCCCAGGCCGCCAGTGCCGGCATGATGGTCATCACCGGCCCCAGCAGGAACAGGCGCTTGTTCGAGCGGAAGGGAATGACGATTTCCTTGAGCAGCAGCTTGAGGCCGTCGGCGATGGGCTGCAGCAGACCGAAGGGACCGACGCGATTGGGGCCGATGCGGATCTGAATCCAGCCGATCAGCTTGCGCTCCCACAAGGTGAGGTAGGCGACAGCGCCCATCAGCGGCGCGACGATCACAACGATCTTGATCAGGTTCCAGACAATCGGCCAGGCGATGGGGCCGAGCAGGGACAGACCGCCTTGGTTGAAGGATTCGAGCATGTCAGACCTTTTCAACAGCACGCACGGCTGCGGCTTGCGAGGTGGCGGAAGGCGTCACGCGCTCGATCTGCACGGCGCCAAACATCGCGCCCAGTGCAGCGGCCTCGGCCCAGGCTGCGGCGATGCGCACCACATTGTCGGCAAGCGTGTCATCACGGCGCGCGGGCAACACCGCGGCGTCTCCGTTGGCGCTCACGCGTACCGCGTCCCCGTCCTGCAGGCCAAGCTGTTGCCACAGTGCCGCCGACACACCCACCATGCGGGCGTCACGGGCATCGCGCGTGCGCTGCAGACTGGGAGCACGTCGCACAATGGCGTCGCTGGAATAGATGGGCACAGGCGCATAGCGTTCGACTGCCTGCTCAGCCGCTGCAGCAAGGCCTTGCGGCAGCGGCAGTTCCTTTTGCTGTGCCAGCCTCGCTGCAATCTGCCCAGCCTCGTTCAAGGTGCCGAGTGCCTCGGCGCGCACTTCAGCGGCGCTCTGAAACTCGAATCCCTTGAGGTCGAGGAGATTGCCGAGCACACGCAGCACCTTCCAGCCAGGGCGTGTTTCGCCCAAGGGCTGAACCACGGGATTGAAATGCTGCAGCCGCCCTTCCGCATTGATCAGGCTACCTGCGGTTTCGGTGTAGGGCGCGATCGGCAGCATGACATCGGCATGGCCCTCCGCCGCGTTGACGTAAGGGCTGAACGACACGATGAACTCGACCTGCTCCAGCGCCTTGGCCAGCGCCACCGGATCGGCGCTGTCCTCTTCCGGCTCGACATCGAACAGGAACATGGCGCGTGGCGGCTGCGCCATGATGCGTGCTGCATTGCACTCAGGCGCCAGAGGGGACACACCCAGCAGCGCAGCGCCAACGGTGTTGCCCGCCTCCGTCAGGTCGCCGCACACCGCACCGGTTTCGCGGGCAATCCATTGCGCCAGCGCGCGCAACGCCGCTGCCTGAGGATGCTGAACCGCCGCGTTGCCGAGAAAGAGGGCCTTGCGCTCGACACCCAGCAGACTGGACGCGATGGATCGGGCCTGTGCACTGGGCTCGGGCAGGGACTGCAAGGCTGCGGGCAGGGCAATGCCCTTGGCCTGGGCCACCGCCACGGCAATGCCGCCGAGTTGCTCCAGCCACTGACTGGGCGCTGTCGCAATGCGCGCATGCATGGGCATGAGCCAGTCGTCGTTTGCGGCGTGAAGCGTGGAGATTTTCGCGCCCGCCTTGGCCGCGTGCCGCAGCCGGGTTGACAGCAAAGGCTGCTCCTTGCGCAGGGTGCTGCCAATGAACAGGGCAGCCTGCAGTTGGCCGACATCGGCAATCGACATGCCCAGCCAGGGAATTCCAGCATCGTGCCCGTCGGCGGAAAAGTCGCTTTGGCGCAGGCGGGTGTCCAGGCTGTTGCTGCCCATCCCGGTGATCAGCTTTTTCAGCAGGTACAGCTCTTCCACCGTGCTGCTCGGTGCGGCAAGCGCAGCCAGACCGTTGTCACCACCGCTTGTGCCCAGGGCACGTCGCAGCCCTTGTACCGTGAAGTCGAGCGCCGTCTGCCAGTCCACCGATTTCCATTGCCCGTTCTCGCGGATCTGCGGCGAGGTGAGTCGCTCGGGGCTGTTGAGCCCTTCGTAGGCGAAGCGGTCGCGATCGGACAGCCAGCACTCATTGACGGCCTCGTTGTCTTGCGGGACCACCCGCATCACGCGGTCGCCCTTGACCTGCACGATGAGGTTGGCGCCCACACTGTCGTGCGGGCTGATGGACGCCCGGCGCGACAGCTCCCAGGTCCGCGCGCTGTAGCGGAACGGCTTGCTGGTGAGTGCGCCGACTGGACAGATGTCGATCATGTTGCCGGACAACTCGGAATCGACCGTGCTGCCGACGAAGGTCATGATCTCGGAATGCTCGCCCCGATTGGCCATGCCGAGTTCCATGATGCCTGCAATTTCCTGCCCGAAGCGCACGCAGCGGGTGCACTGAATGCAGCGGCTCATCTCCTCCATCGCAATCAGCGGGCCCACGTCTTTGTGGAAGATGACGCGCTTTTCCTCGGTATACCGCGAGGCCGAGCCGCCATAGCCCACGGCCAGATCCTGCAACTGGCACTCCCCGCCCTGATCGCAGATCGGGCAGTCGAGCGGATGGTTGATGAGCAGGAACTCCATCACGCCCTTTTGCGCCTGCAATGCGCGCTCGGAATGGGTGCGCACCACCATGCCCTGCGCAGCCGGCGTGGCGCAGGCAGGCAGCGGCTTGGGCGCTTTTTCCACATCCACCAGACACATGCGGCAATTGGCTGCAATGGTCAGTTTGTGGTGATAGCAGAAGTGCGGCACATAGATGCCGAGCTGCGTGGCCGCGTCCATGACCATCGCGCCTTCGGGCACCTGGACTTTTTGACCGTCGATTTCGAGTTCAACCATGATGGGGCGTCCTGTGCAGAATCGGGACAAAGAGCGGTTCAGACATAGGCCGGAACGAGGCAGGTCTTGTGGGTGACGTGATGCTCGAATTCGTTGCGGAAATGCTTGACGAAGGACTTCACCGGCATGGCCGCAGCGTCTCCCAATGCGCAGATGGTGCGCCCGGCGATGTTGTCGGACACGGAGTTCAACAGGTCCAGGTCTTCCATCCGCCCCTGACCATTCTCGATGCGGTGCACCACACGGTACAGCCAGCCCGTGCCTTCGCGGCAGGGTGTGCACTGACCGCACGATTCATGCTGATAGAAATAGGACAGGCGCATCAGCGACTTGACCATGCAGCGCGTGTCGTTGAGCACGATGACCGCGCCCGAACCCAGCATGGAACCGGCCTTGGCGATGGAGTCGTAGTCCATGGTGCAGTCCATGATGATGCTGGCGGGGAGCACGGGCGCCGACGAACCGCCGGGAATCACGGCCTTGAGTTGCCGTCCATCGCGCATGCCACCCGCGAGTTCGAGCAGAGTGGAAAACGGCGTGCCCATCGGCACTTCGTAGTTGCCGGGCCTGGCCACGTCGCCCGAAACCGAGTAGATCTTGGTGCCGCCGTTGTTCGGCTTGCCGACTTCCAGATAGGCCTGACCGCCGTTGCGGATGATCCAGGGCACTGCCGCGAAGGTTTCGGTGTTGTTGATCGTGGTCGGCTTGCCATAGAGGCCGAAACTTGCCGGAAAGGGCGGCTTGAACCGCGGCTGACCCTTCTTGCCTTCGAGCGATTCGAGCAGCGCGGTTTCCTCGCCGCAGATGTAGGCGCCGAATCCGTGCGACGCATGCAACTGGAAGCTGAAACCGCTGCCCAGGATGTTGTCGCCCAGATAGCCGGCAGCCCGCGCCTGACGTAGCGCTTCCTCGAAGCGCTCGTAGTCTTCAAAAATTTCGCCGTGGATGTAGTTGTAGCCCACGGTGATGCCCATGGCGAACGCGGCGATCGCCATGCCTTCGATCACGGCATGCGGGTTGAACCGCAGGATGTCGCGGTCCTTGAAAGTACCCGGTTCGCCTTCGTCGGAGTTGCACACCAGATATTTCTGTCCCGGGAACTGGCGCGGCATGAAACTCCACTTCAACCCGGTCGGGAAACCGGCGCCTCCGCGACCCCGCAGGGCCGAGGCCTTGACCTCGGCGATGACCTGCTCCGGCGTCCAGCCTTCGGTGAGGATCTTGCGCAGCGCCTTGTAGCCATCGCGCGCCAGATAGCCCTCGAGATTCCAGTTGTCGCCGTTCAGATCGGCAAGAATCTGGGGCTGAATGTGACGTCCGTGGAAGCAGGTTTCCTGTCCCGTGCTTCGACCGAAAGGATGACTCATTTGGACTCCCCATCAGTGCCCCGCGCAGCCGCCTCTGCGCGCAGTTCGTCGATCAGCGCATCGAGGCGCTCGGGGCGCATGAAGCTGCACAGCCTGCGGTCATTGACCAGCATGGCCGGCGCATCCCCACAAGCCCCCAGGCATTCCGATTCCTGCAGCGTGAACACACCGTCCGCAGTGGTTTCGCCCAGCGCGACGCCCAGCTTTTCGCTGAGATACTGCGCCGCCGAGTTGCCGCCGCTCAGGGCACAGGGCAGATTGGTGCAGACGTTGAGCTTGAATCGCCCGACCGGCCGGGTGTTGAACATGTTGTAGAAGGTCACCACCTCATGCACGGCGATGGGCGGCATGCCCAGATACTCGGCCACGGCCTTCTCGGCCTCGGGCGAGACCCAGCCCTGCTCCTGCTGCACGATGGACAGCGCGGCAATCACCGCAGACTGCTTCTGCTCGGCGGGATACTTGGCAACTTCCTGGTCGATGCGCTGGCGCGTGGGTTCGGACAACATCATGCGTTGCATTTCGTGCGAGAGAGGGGAGCGGTCCATCAGCGATCGATCTCACCGAAAACGATGTCGAGAGTACCGATGATGGCAACGACGTCAGCAATCATGTGGCCGCGCGACATTTCGTCGAGCGCGGCAAGGTGGGCAAATCCCGGAGCACGGATCTTGAGTCGATAGGGTTTGTTCGCCCCGTCGGACACCAGGTAGATGCCGAATTCGCCTTTCGGGTGCTCAACCGCTGCGTACGCCTGCCCCTCCGGAACCCGCATGCCTTCGCTGAACAGCTTGAAGTGATGGATCAGCGCTTCCATGCTGGTCTTCATTTCTTCGCGTGCGGGAGCGGCCACCTTGTGGTTTTCCGTGATCACCGGGCCAGGGTTGGCACGCAGCCAGTCCACGCACTGCTTGATGATGCGGTTGGACTGGCGCATCTCTTCCATGCGCACCAGATAACGGTCATAGCAGTCGCCGTTCTTGCCCACTGGGATATCGAAATCCAGACGGTCATAGACGTCGTAAGGTTGGGTCTTGCGCAGATCCCATTCCACGCCAGAGCCGCGCAGCATCGGGCCGGTCATTCCCAGATTCAGGGCCCGCTCCGGCGAGATCACGCCAATGCCCACGGTGCGCTGCTTCCAGATACGGTTGTCGGTCAGCAGCGTTTCATATTCATCGACATAGGCTGGGAACCGCTGGGTGAAGTCGTCAATGAAATCGAGCAGCGAACCCTGGCGGCCCGCGTTGCGTGCCTCGACGGCACGGGCGTTTCGGATTTTCGATTCCCCATACTGCGCCATGCTGTCGGGCAGATCGCGGTACACACCACCGGGACGGAAATAGGCCGCATGCATGCGCGCGCCGGACACGGCCTCGTACATGTCGAACAGATCCTCGCGCTCGCGAAAGGCGTAGAGGAAGATGGTCATCGCGCCACAATCCAGGCCATGCGCCCCGAGCCACATGAGGTGATTGAGCAGGCGGGTGATCTCGGCAAACATCACGCGGATGTATTGCGCGCGGATCGGCACCTCAATGCCGAGCAGCTTTTCAATTGCCAGGCAATAGGCATGTTCGTTGCACATCATGGACACATAGTCGAGCCGGTCCATGTACGGCAGCGCCTGAATGTAGGTCTTGTGCTCCGCCAGCTTTTCGGTGGCCCGGTGCAGCAACCCGATGTGCGGGTCGGCACGCTGCACCACCTCGCCGTCGAGTTCGAGCACCAGGCGCAGCACGCCGTGGGCCGCCGGATGCTGCGGCCCGAAGTTCAGGGTGTAATTCTTGATGTCCGCCATATCAATGCCCCAAACCGCCACGAAGGCCAACACCGAGCCCGCCGTACCCGGGCTCACGGACGATGCGCGGCGTGATTTCGCGCGGCTCGATGGTGACGGGTTGGTAGATCACCCGCTTGCTGTCCGGGTCGTAACGCATTTCGACGGTGCCCGAGAGCGGGAAATCCTTGCGGAACGGATGCCCGATGAAGCCGTAATCGGTGAGGATGCGGCGCAGGTCGGGGTGTCCTTCAAAAATGATGCCGTACAGATCGAAGGCTTCGCGCTCGAACCAGTTGGCTGCATTCCAGATGTCGTTGACCGATGCAATCAGCGGCAGATCATCCTGCGGGCAACGCACCCGAACGCGCAGACGCCAGTTGTGCCGCAGCGAGAGCAGATGCAACACCACCATGAAGCGCCCCTCTTCATCACGCGGGCTGTTGCCGTACTGCGCATAGTCCACGCCGCAGAGGTCGATCAGTTGCTCGAAATGCAGGTCTGCAGAGTCGCGCAGAACAAGGCAGACGTCGAGATAGTGCGCTGGCGCAACGTCCAGGGTGAGCTCACCGACGTTGGCGTTCAAGTCCACGATGCGCTCACCCAGCGTGGCGCGCAGCGTGGTTTCAAGTTGTTCGAGCTTGCTGGTCATGGCGTCTGATGGAGGTGAAAGCGGGAGCTCAACGCGCAATGGTTTCCGTGCGGCGGATTTTGTTCTGCAACTGAATCAAGCCGTACAGCAGCGCCTCTGCCGTTGGCGGGCAGCCCGGCACGTAGACATCGACGGGCACGATGCGATCACAACCGCGCACAACCGAATAGGAGTAGTGGTAGTAGCCGCCGCCATTGGCGCAAGAACCCATCGACAGCACCCAGCGCGGCTCGGCCATCTGGTCGTAGACCTTGCGCAGCGCCGGCGCCATTTTGTTGCACAGCGTGCCGGCCACGATCATCAGGTCGGACTGCCGCGGGCTCGGTCGGAAGACGATACCGAAGCGGTCAAGGTCGTAGCGCGCAGCACCGGCGTGCATCATTTCCACCGCACAGCATGCCAGGCCAAAGGTCATGGGCCAGAGCGAACCTGTTCGCGTCCAGTTGATCAGCTTGTCCGCGGAGGTGGTGATGAAACCTTCCTGCAAAACACCTTCAATGCTCATGATCCACTCCTGACCAACAGTTCAGACCGCCGTCGCAATGCAGGGGCTCGATGCCACCGGGCGCATGCGGGCTCGCACCCGCTCAATCCCGATTTCACTGCCGACATCACTCCCAATCGAGCGCCCCTTTTTTCCACTCATAGATGAAGCCGATCGTGAGGATGGCCAGAAAGATCATCATCGCCCAGAACCCGATCTGGCCGATGTCCTTCAGGGCGACGGCCCAGGGAAAAAGGAACGCGATTTCGAGGTCGAACAGGATGAACAGGATGGCGACGAGGTAATACCGTACGTCGAACTTCATCCGCGCGTCTTCGAAGGCTTCGAAGCCACATTCGTAGGGGGAGTTTTTCTCGGCGTCGGGGCGACGCGGAGCGATGAAGTAACCGAGCAACTGCGGCACGACGCCAACGCCAATGCCCACCAGGATGAACAACAACACCGGCAGATATTGCTCAAGATTCATCGCACTCCATCTCCTGTTGTTATCTGGGCGGATTGTGACCCTGCCCTTCAATCTTTTGGTGCCGACGGCGAGACTCGAACTCGCACAGCTTTCGCCACTACCCCCTCAAGATAGCGTGTCTACCAATTCCACCACGTCGGCTCAAAACCGGATGCTGCCCGAACACCACCGCTGAAACCGCACGGCGAAGGCAGCCCAGCGCAACAAATTGCATATGAACAGTCAGCGTCGATCTGCAGGACGATCTCCGGGCGGCGGCCATGCGGCGTCTGCCGCAACGCCAACATGCCGCCAACTGTCAGGCTGCTACGCGGCAAGCGCCTTCGCACCGGGCGAAATCACATGCACCGCGCATGTTTGTTACTGGATTTGCAAAACAGAAGAATCTTACATGCTTCCAATGCAGCGAAGCAACACGGAACAATGGGATATTGCGCTGGCGCAATGCCTCAATTCACCATGGATTGACAAGTCGCAGGGCTTGTGTTTGCTGCAACGCACAATCCATCACGATGCTTGACGCATATCAAGCGGAATTTACTTGCTTGTGGAAGCAGTCGGCTTCGGTGTGGACGCGGTCTGAGGCGCCGCACCGATTGCCCCGGGAACGGATGGAACCTGGCTGATCGGACCACTGGGCTTTGCAGGCGAGACCACGGACGCCACCGGCGCTGGCGCGGCCAGCTTTTCCATCAGGCCGCCGTCGCCAGAGTTCGCACGATTGCCAAAATACGCCATCATCAGCGTGGTCACGAAAAACAGCGTCGCCGCAACTGCCGTGCTGCGGCTCAGGAAATTGGCCGATCCGGTGGCGCCGAACAGACTGCCCGAGGCGCCGGAACCAAAAGACGCCCCCATGTCGGCACCTTTGCCGTGCTGCATCAACACCAGAACAATCATCACCAGCGCAGACAGGATCTGCACCACCAGGGTCAAGGTCATCAGAATTTGCATTTGTGCACTCAATCGCGCTTGGCGCGCTTCACAACATCACCACATGAAAAACAAGCGTCGCCACTGAACCGACGGCCGCGCCTCAGCGTGCCGCAGCAACAATGGCCAGAAAATCGGACGCCTTCAACGATGCCCCGCCGATGAGCCCGCCATCAATGTCCGGCTGGGCAAACAGCACCTGTGCATTGTCCGGCTTGACACTGCCGCCGTACAGAATGCGCACATCGCCCGCGGAACCACCGACAGTGCGCAGATGCGCCCGCAGCACGGCATGCACCTCCTGCGCCTGCTCCGGACTGGCGGTGCGCCCGGTACCGATCGCCCAGACCGGCTCGTAGGCGACGACGATGCGCTGCGTCTGCGCGCCGAGCAGATGCGTCACCGCCTGCAACTGGCGCAGCACCACAGCAGAGGTTTCACCCGCTTCACGCTGCTGCAGCGTTTCTCCGACACAGACGATGGGCGTCATGCCCGCCTCAAGAACGCGCTCCGCCTTGGCGGCGACCACCACATCGGATTCATGATGATCGGCCCGGCGTTCGGAATGGCCGACGATGACATAACGGCAGCCGAACTCCTGCAGCATGCTGACCGCGACTTCTCCGGTATGCGCACCGCTGGCATGCATGGAACAGTCCTGTGCGCCCAGCGCAACCTGGCTGGCCTGCAGCAGTTGCTGCACCTGAGACAGATAGGGATACGGCACGCAGACCGCCACTTCACAGCGCGCTGTGGCGACTCCGGTGAGGACTTCGCCCAGCAGGGCGGCGTTGCTCGCCAGGCTGCCATGCATCTTCCAGTTTCCGGCGACGAATTGCTGACGCATATCTTGCTCCAATGTGATGTTGTCGTGTGTGCAGCCGGTCAAGTCCAGCGCAGAACCAGCTTGCCGATGTGCTGACCCTGTTCCATGCGCTGATGGGCCTGCACGATCTGTTCAGCAGCAAAGATCGTGTCCATGACGGGCCGCACCTTGCCCTGTTCGATCCAGGGCCAGACCGTTTCGCGCAAGGACCGGGCAATTGCGCTCTTGAACGCCACGCTGCGGTTGCGCAAGGTGGAACCGGTGAGCGTCTGGCGCTTGCGCATCAACAGTCCCGCGTCGATGTCGGCTTGTGTGCCCCCCTGGACGGCGATGACCACCAGACGCCCGTCCTCGGCCAGGCAGCGCTGCTCGCGGGCGATATAACTGCCGGCCACCATGTCGAGCACCACATCCACGCCGCGCTGTGCCGTGTAGGTCTGAACAGCCTCGACAAAATCCTGGGTACGGTAGTTGATGGCCAGTGCCGCACCGAGATGCGAGCAGGCGGCGCATTTTTCATCGGACCCTGCAGTTGCAACCACGCGCGCGCCAGCGGCAACCGCCATTTGAATGGCAGCGGTGCCGATGCCGCTGCTCCCACCCTGCACGAGCAGCGTCTGCCCAGCCTGCAACTGACCCCGCTCAAACACATTGTGCCAAACGGTGAACAGGGTCTCGGGCAATGCCGCCCCCTGTTCCGGGCTCAGGTCAGCAGGCAGCGGAAGACACTGCCCCGTCGGCGCCACGCAGTATTCGGCATAACCACCGCCCGCAAGCAGCGCGCACACCAGATCGCCCACCCGAAAGTCGGTGCCGTCCAGATCGCCGGACACGATCTCCCCGCACACTTCCAGACCCGGGATGTCCGGCGCGCCCGCTGGTGGCGGGTAAAGGCCGCGACGCTGCAGCGCATCGGGTCGGTTGACGCCGAACGCCCGCACCCGCAACAGCACCTCGCCAGCGCCCGCTTGCGGCAGGGGCCGCTCGCACAGGCGCAGAGCTTCCGGTCCTCCGGGCTGGGAAATTTCAATGGCGCGCATGCGTGGAATTGCGAGCTGGAGGTCAGGTGCCCGGTTCGAGGTCTGCATCCGCAGCGGCAGGCGCCACAGCCGGAGTCGCTGTATCGGTTGCGTCCCCCAGCAGCGCCTTGATCGACAGGCGGAAGCGGCCCTTGTCATCGGTCTCGATGACCTTGACGCGGACTTTCTGACCTTCCTGCAGATAGTCGCTCACCTTGTTGATGCGCTCGTTGGCAATCTGCGAGATGTGCAGCAGACCGTCCTTGCCGGGCAACACGTTGACCAGCGCGCCGAAGTCGAGAATCTTGACCACGACGCCGTCATACACCTGCCCCACTTCCACCTCGGCGGTGAGGTCGACGATGCGCTGCCTGGCAATCGCTGCCTTGTCGGCGTCGGTGGAGGCGATGGTGATGGTGCCGTCCTCGGCAATGTTGATCTGCGTGCCAGTCTCTTCCGTGAGCGCGCGGATGGTCGCACCGCCCTTGCCGATGACGTCGCGGATGCGCTCGGGGTTGATCTTCAGGGTATACAGACGTGGCGCGAACTGCGACACCTCTTCACGCGCACCGCCAACTGCCTGCTGCATGATGCCCAGGATGTGCATGCGGGCTTCGCGCGCCTGCGCCAGCGCCACCTGCATGATCTCGCGGGTGATGCCCTGAATCTTGATGTCCATCTGCAGCGCAGTCACGCCGGTGGCCGAACCCGCCACCTTGAAATCCATGTCGCCGAGGTGATCCTCGTCACCCAGGATGTCTGTCAATACGGCAAAACGGTTGCCTTCCTTGATCAGACCCATGGCGATACCAGCCACATGCGCCTTCAACGGTACACCGGCATCGAGCAACGCCAGGCAGCCACCGCAGACCGAGGCCATGGACGACGAGCCGTTGGATTCGGTGACTTCGGACACCACGCGCATGGTGTAGGCGAAATCTTCTTTCTTCGGCAGCACCGCGAGCAGCGCGCGCTTGGCCAGGCGACCATGCCCGATTTCGCGGCGCTTGGGCGTGCCCACACGGCCCGTCTCACCGGTGGCGAACGGCGGCATGTTGTAGTGCAGCAGGAAGCGGTCACGATATTCGCCGCCGAGGGCGTCGATGATCTGCGCGTCCTGGTCGGTGCCCAGTGTGGCCACGGCCAGCGCCTGGGTCTCGCCACGGGTGAACAGGGCGCTGCCGTGGGTACGCGGCAGCACCGAGGTGCGAATGCTGATGGGACGCACGGTCCGGGTATCGCGGCCGTCGATGCGCGGTTCGCCCGCGAGAATCTGGTCGCGCACGATGCGCGCTTCCATGTCGAACAGGATGCCGTCGACCTTGGCGCCGTCTGCGTCCACGCCAGCTGCGGCCAGCCCAGCGTGCACGGTGGCAGCCATTTCGCGCAGCGCCTGTGTACGGGCCTGCTTTTGCGTGATCTTGTACGCCGCACGCATTTGCTCACCCGCCAGCGCCTGGATCCGGTCGATCAGCGCTTGATCCTTTTCGGGCGCGGTCCAGTCCCATGCGGGCTTGCCACCTTCACGCACCAGCTCATGGATGACATTGATCGCGGTCTGGAACTGGGCATGACCGAACATCACTGCTTCGAGCATCACCTCCTCGGACAGCTGATCGGCCTCGCTCTCGACCATCAGCACCGCCGATTCGGTTCCGGCGACCACCAATTCCAGGCGGCTGTTGGCCAGCTCGGCGCGGCTGGGGTTGAGCACATACTCGCCGTTGACATAACCCACGCGGGCAGCGCCAACCGGGCCATTGAACGGCAGGCCAGAGACGGCCAGCGCCGCGCTGGAAGCCAGCAACGCGGGAATGTCGGCATCGACTTCCGGATTGATCGACAGCACATGCACGACCACCTGGACTTCATTGAAAAAACCTTCCGGAAACAGCGGACGGATGGGGCGATCGATCAGACGCGAGGTCAGCGTCTCGTTTTCGCTGGGACGCCCTTCCCGCTTGAAAAAACCGCCAGGAATGCGACCTGCTGCATAGGTCTTCTCGATGTAATCCACGGTCAGCGGGAAAAAATCCTGCCCCGCCTTGGCGCTGCGCGCGCCCACCACGGTGGCGAGCACCACCGTGTCGTCCATGTTGAGCAGCACGGCACCACTGGCCTGGCGCGCGATCTCGCCGGTTTCCATCGTGACTTGATGGCGGCCCCACTGGAAGGTTTTGACGACTTTGTTGAACATGGCAAACTCCTTGTCAGCATGCAGCCGCGGCCTTCATCCACAGCGCCGAACACTCGACGCCGCATCCGGCACAGCCACATCCGTTGAAACATCCGGCGGAGTGATGCCATTCCAGCGACGCCCGGATCGGCCGGAACGTCGGTGGAATGACACGGGTCACACCGCCACCAAAAAACACTTGAAACAAATACAAAAAACGCCTGTGCCGAAAAACTGTCACAGGCGTTGTTGCAACACGACGGCTTACTTGCGCAGACTGAGTTTGGTGATCAGGGCGCGATAACGGTCGGCGTCCTTGTCTTTCAGGTAGTCCAGCAGTTTGCGACGACGACTCACCATCTTGAGCAGGCCGCGGCGGCCGTGATGGTCCTTGGCATGCGTTTTGAAGTGGCCGGTCAAGTCGTTGATGCGCGCAGTCAGCAACGCAACCTGCACTTCCGGAGACCCGGTATCACCCGCCCCGCGGGCATTTTCGGCGACGATTTGCGCCTTGTTGAGATCAGCTACAGACATATCAGTTTCCTGTGAGAGAACACGCGAACGCAGGAGAAACCATCCCGCGCCGTGAAAGTGAAACAGCGCATTGTATCCACAAGCCAGCGCACCCTGGCAGTTTTGCCGATTCCAGCAGCGATCCACCAGCCCAGCAGGCCGCTTGAGCCGAACGATCAAGAGCATCTTGAAAACCGTCACACTGACAGCATATCTTGTGCAAAGGGGCGCGACCCCCTACCAACCAAGGAGAATTGTCATGGCTTATACCGTTACAACCCCATCCAACCGCGTTTCTCTCTACAGCAGCGGCCTTGATCCAGTTTTTGGCCGCTTGTTTGATCAGGCCTTCCGGGATTTTTTCGCCACGGGCGATAGCGAAGCCCAATCCTTGAAAAAACTCAGCATGGATGTGACCGAAACCGACACCGGATATCTGGTGCATGCCGACCTGCCCGGCGTTGAGAAAGACGCCGTCAAAATCCAGGTCGAAGGCTCGCGGGTCACCATCTCGGCCGAGTCGAAGCGCCAGGACGAGAAAACCGAGGGCGGCAAGGTGATCTACCGCGAACGCAGCACCAGCCAGTTCTATCGGTCCTTCGACCTGCCTGCCGAGCTTGATCCCTCTGCAGCCGAAGCCAAGCTGGAGAATGGCGTGCTGTCTCTGACCCTGCCACGCAAGGTTCAGACGGCGGCGTTGCAGATCGCCGTGAAGTAAGGCTCTGCTGGATGCGGCCGTTGCGGCCGCATCCAAGCGTCTGGTGCAAGCGAGATCCGGCAGTCGGCCTTCGTCTGGGGTGAGGAGTAGTTCACGATCAGGCGCATTTATGCGCCCGAGGCTGCGAGTCTGCGCCTGATCCGGTTTACAGTGCGTTTACACAACACCACACGCACTGCTGGCCGCGCCATGCGCATACAACTTCTGTCCGATCTGCATCTGGAAACCGAGAATTTCGCACCTCAGGTGGCGGAGGATGCAGACCTGCTTGTTCTCGCAGGCGACATCGACGCCAACCATCATCAGATCGATCTGTTCAAAAACTGGCCAGTTCCGGTGATCTACGTGGCGGGCAACCACGAACATGATCACAAGGATTTCGACCAGACACTCGATGCCCTGCGGGAGCGCTGCGATCGCCTGGGCTTCACCATGCTCGAATGCGAGCAAACACGCATCACCCATCGGGGCCGCACCATCCGCGTGCTGGGCACAACCCTCTGGAACGACTTTGAATTGTTCGGCCCCGAGGGCATCGAGCGCAGCATGCGCGCCGCGCGCTACTTTGCCGAACAGGTGCAATGCGCCACCCGGCACGGCAAGCCCATGGGCGTTGCCGAACTGCGGGACGAAGGCCAGCATTGCCGAGACTGGCTGCGGGAACAGCTCACCAATCCGGCGCACCGCGCGCCGCAGGACGATGCCACTCTGGTCATCACCCATTTCGCGCCCAGCCTGCGCAGCAACGATCCACGCTATCCCCTGAACGCCTCGACGGCGAGCTTCTGCAACGCGTACGACGACATGATCGCGCACAGCACCTTGTGGCTGCACGGGCATCTCCACTGCAGACATGATTACCGCGTCGGCGCGGCGCGCGTGGTGTGCAACGCACGGGGTCTGGCGAGCAAGGGCGAGGACAGCGACTTTCAGCCGCAAGGGGTCTGGGAAATCTAGGCCACGTCGATCTGCGTCAGATCCCATCGCGGCAGCACATCGAATGGCCCCGCTTTTCGGGCTGCATCAGGCTTCGCCTGCAAGCGCAGCGCTCCCGCCAGGGCAATCATCGCGCCGTTGTCGGTGCACCATTCCAATTCGGGAAAGAACAGTTGCACCCCTCTGGCAGCAAGCGCGGAAGACAGCTTTTCGCGCAGCTGCCGGTTGGCACCCACACCCCCTGCAACGACCACAGAGCCACGCCTTGTGACCTGCTGGGCGCGCAGGGTCTTGTGGACCAGCACATCCGTGATGGCCGCCTGCGCGGCGGCGGCCAGATCGGCCCGGCTCTGTTCACAGAGATTGGTGCCCAGTCCACGCACCTTGGTCAGCACGGCGGTTTTCAGCCCGGCAAATGAAAAATCCAGATCGGGACTATGCATCTTGGGCCGCGGCAGATCGAATGCCAGCGCATTGCCAAACGCCGCAAGCCGCGCCAGCGCCGGTCCGCCGGGATAGCCCAGGCCAAGCAGTTTGGCGGATTTGTCGAAGGCTTCGCCGGCCGCATCGTCCACCGTTTCGCCCAGCAGCTCGTACTGCCCGAAGGCCTGCACGTCAAGCAACATGGTGTGGCCGCCCGAGACCAGCAGGGCCAGGAAGGGGAAGGATGGTGGTTGCTTCGACAGCAGCGGAGACAGCAGATGCCCCTCCAGATGATGCACGCCGATCAGCGGCTTGTCCAAGGCCATGCCCAGAGCCGAGGCCACACCGGCGCCGACAAGCAACGCCCCGGCGAGACCCGGGCCGCGGGTGTATGCAATGGCATCGACCTGTGGCAGGTGCACCGGCCTGCCTGAGCGCGAGGTCGGTCAGCGGCAGAAGGCGGCGGATGTGATCGCGCGAGGCCAGCTCGGGCACGACGCCGCCATAGGCCTGGTGCATGTCGACCTGAGAATGCAGAGCATGGCCAAGCAGTCCCGCTTCGGTGTCGTACAGTGCGGCGGCGGTTTCATCGCACGACGTTTCAATTCCAAGAACCAGCATGCCCGGCAGTCTAGCTTCCAGCCCTTCCCACCGCTGCGCGCCACAGCGCTTTGACGCCATCATCCTGGGCGCCGGGGCGGCTGGCCTGCTGTGCGCCGCACTTGCAGGGCAGCGCGGGCTGCGTGTGCTGCTGCTCGATCATTGGCCGAAGATCGCCGAAAAAATCCGCATCTCAGGCGGTGGGCGATGCAACTTCACCAACCTGCACACTCGCCCGGACAATTTTCTGTCCGGCAATCCCCATTTCTGCAAATCGGCCCTGTCGCGCTACACCCCACAGGACATCATCGGTCTGCTGCATCGACATCGCATCGGCTTTCACGAAAAGCACAAGGGCCAATTGTTCTGCGACGACTCTGCTGAATTGCTCATCCGCGCCTTGCTGGACGAGTGCGCAGCGGGCGGCGTGACGCATTGGCAGCCTTGCCCCGTTGAGACAGTGGAAGCAGCCGCACCCGGCTTTCGTTTGCGCACGGCAAAAGGCTGGGTCAGCGCCAACGCCCTGGTCGTGGCGACCGGAGGGCTGTCGATCCCGCAAATTGGCGCCACCCCGTTGGGCTACCAGCTCGCCGCGCAGTTTGGCCTGCCCATCGTGCCACCAAGACCTGCGCTGGTGCCGCTCGCATTCGATCCGGCACAGTGGGCGCCTTTCGCCGAGCTCAGTGGCGTCTCCCTTGAGGTCGATATCCGCGCCGATGGCGCCCGCTTCCGCGAAGACCTGCTGTTCACCCACCGCGGACTCAGCGGCCCCGCCATTCTGCAGGCCTCCAGCTACTGGCAGCCGGGAACTGCGCTGCACATCAACTTGATGTGCGACTTAAGCGAAGCAGCCTGGCGCAAGGCCAAGCAGGGCAACCGTCGCACACTGGCCGGTGAGCTCGCCCAGCACCTGCCGCAGCGGCTGGCGCAAGCCCTGGCGGCGCAAACCCAAGACGCGGACCGCCGCATGGCTGACCTCAGCGACAGATCACTGAGTGCACTGTGGCAGCAATGGCACGACTGGCAGTTGCGCCCCAGCGGTACCCTGGGCTGGCGAAAGGCCGAAGTGACCGCAGGCGGCGTTGATACAACGGCGCTGTCTTCGTCCACCATGATGGCCCACGATGTTCCCGGGCTCTACTTCATCGGCGAGGTGGTTGACGTCACAGGCTGGCTGGGCGGCTATAACTTTCAGTGGGCCTGGAGTTCGGCCGCAGCCTGCGCAAGGGCACTCTGACACCGCGAGCGTTTGTTGCACACAGATTTTGTGCATATAATTCTGTGGCTAAACTTTTTGCAGCGGCAAGCCTCAAGAATGCGTCTGGAGCTCACAGGCGTTTGAACGCCAGCCGAGGCTGCTCACCTAAGACTGAAGTTCATCAATGACCACCATCCGCATCAAAGAAAACGAGCCTTTCGACGTCGCTCTGCGCCGCTTCAAGCGCACCATTGAAAAACTCGGCCTGCTGACCGAGCTGCGCGCCCGCGAGTTCTATGAGAAGCCCACCGCCGAGCGCAAGCGCAAGAAAGCTGCGGCGGTCAAGCGCCACTACAAGCGCATCCGCAGCCAGACCCTGCCCGAGCGCAAGTACTGAAATCTGAGCCATCCTGTGCGTGCCCGTTGTTTCGGCGCCCGCAACGGACTTCTGCCTGATTGAAACAGCCCGCCCCTGCAGCGGGCTTTTTGCATTGGACAAGCCATGACCCTCAAAGACCGCATTCAGGACGACATGAAGGCCGCCATGCGTGCCAAGGACGCCCCTCTTCTGGGCACCATCCGCCTGCTGATGGCGGCGATGAAACAAAAGGAAGTGGACGAGCGCATCACGCTCGACGATGCCGCCGTGGTGGCCATCATCGACAAAATGATCAAGCAGCGTCGCGACGC
Organism: Thiomonas sp.; assembly: GCA_023255715.1. Lineage (GTDB taxonomy): Bacteria > Pseudomonadota > Gammaproteobacteria > Burkholderiales > Burkholderiaceae_C > Thiomonas. The sequence continues at coordinate 18,121 of JAGDVQ010000012.1, read as the reverse complement.
CATCGCCCAGTTCGCGCCCGCAGGGCGGCAAGACCTGGTGGACAAGGAAGCAGCGGAAATCGCCGTGCTCGAACGCTACCTGCCCGCACGCCTGAGCGCCGAAGAGATTGACGCCGAGATCCGCGCCCTGATGGCGCAGATCGGTGCAAGCGGTCCGCAGGATCTGGGCAAGCTCATGGGGCCACTCAAGACGCAACTCGCCGGTCGCGCCGACATGGGTGTGGCCGCAGCGCGCGCCAAGGCCTTGCTGGCCGGGGCCTGATCTGGCGTGAGCACGCCTGCCAACGCCGCGCAGCGACCGCTGCTGGTGTTTTCGCACGCCAACGGCTTTCCTGCTGCGGTATACCGCAAGCTGTTCCTGGCGCTGGAGCCGGCGTTTCGGGTGCGCGCCGTGCCCTTGTTCGGCCATGACGCGCGCTACCCGGTGCGCGACGGCTGGAAGCCACTTGCGCAGCAATTGATCGACTATCTGCAGCACGATTGCCATGGCGAGCCTGCAGTGCTGGTGGGGCACTCGCTCGGCGGTTATCTCAGCCTGATGGCGGCCCATGCCCACCCGGAACTGGCACTGCAGGTCATCCTGCTCGATTCGCCCGTGGTCGCCGGCTGGCGGGCGCGCCTGCTCTGGCTGTCCAAGCGCACCGGACTGGGCGAGCGATTTTCTCCCGCGGCAGCAGCCAAGCGGCGCAGGATCCAATGGCCAGATGTCGCCACGGTGCAAAGCCATTTCGCGGCCAAGGCGGCATTCCGGCAATGGGATCCGGACATGCTGCACGATTACGCACGGTTCGGCACCACCGCAACACAGCACGGACGCGCCCTGGCCTTCGAGCGCGAGGTGGAATACCGCATCTACAAGACGCTGCCGCATCAGCTCGGCAAACTGGCGCGCAAGCCGTTTGCGGTGCCGGTGAGCTTCATCGGCGGCCGGTCGTCCCGCGAAATCCGCATGGCCGGTCTGCAGACCACGCAGCGCCTCGTGCAGGGGCGCATGCAGTGGCTGGATGGCTCGCACCTGTTTCCATTCGAGTCACCGCTGGAGACCGCACGCCTGATCGAACGCGCGTTTGCCCTGGCAGACAGCGCCTGTCATCCGGGTCTCGAAACCTGCTCCCTATAATGCACTTTTACCGGCATTCGTCGCGGCTATGACCAAATATGTGTTTGTCACCGGGGGAGTGGTGTCCAGCTTGGGCAAGGGCATCTCATCCGCATCTCTTGCTGCGATTCTCGAGTCGCGCGGCCTCAAAGTCACCCTCATCAAGCTCGATCCCTACATCAACGTCGATCCGGGAACGATGAGCCCGTTCCAGCACGGCGAAGTGTTCGTCACCGAAGACGGCGCCGAAACCGATCTCGATCTGGGACACTACGAGCGCTTCATCACCACCCGCATGCGCCGGGTGAACAACTTCACCACCGGCCAGATCTACGACAGCGTACTGCGCAAGGAACGGCGCGGCGAATACCTCGGCAAGACGGTGCAGGTGATTCCACACATCACCAACGAAATCCAGGACTTCATTCGGCGAGGCGCCGGGGAAGGCACGGCCGATGCGGTCGATGTGGCCATGGTGGAAATCGGCGGCACCGTGGGCGACATCGAGTCCCTGCCCTTCCTCGAAGCCGCGCGGCAGATGAGTCTGCGCATGAAGCGGGGCGATTGCGCCTTCATCCACCTCACCCTGGTGCCCTTCATTCCGGCTGCGGGCGAGCTCAAGACCAAGCCCACGCAGCACAGCGTGCAGAAGCTGCGCGAAATCGGCATCTCGCCCGACGCCCTGCTCTGCCGTGCCGACCGGCCCATCCCGGATGAGGAGCGGGCCAAGATCTCCATGTTCTCGAATGTGCGGGAAGACGCGGTGATCTCGGTGTGGGACGCCGACACCATCTACAAAATTCCGCAGATGCTGCATGCGCAGCACCTCGACGACATCCTCTGCGAAAAGCTCGGCCTGAATGCACCCCCTGCCAACCTCAAGGTCTGGGAGGATCTGGTGTGGGCGCTGGAGCATCCTCAGCACGCTGTGCGCATTGCGATGGTCGGCAAGTATGTCGATCTGTCCGACTCGTACAAATCGCTCAACGAGGCCTTGCGTCACGCTGGCATCAAGACCGGTTCGCGCGTCGAAATCACCTACCTCGACTCCGAATCACTCACCCCCGACAACATTTCCCAGCTCGACGCCTTCGACGCCGTGCTGGTTCCCGGCGGGTTTGGCAAGCGCGGGATCGAAGGCAAGATCCTGGCGGCGCAGTACGCCCGCGAACACCAGATCCCCTACCTCGGCATCTGCCTGGGCATGCAGGTCGCAACCATCGAATTCGCCCGCCATGTGGCTGGTCTGCCGCAGGCCAACAGCACCGAATTCGATCCCGACACCCCGCATCCGGTCATTGCGCTGATCGACGAATGGCAGGACCGCGATGGCACCATCCAGAAGCGTCACGCCGGCTCCGATCTGGGCGGCACCATGCGCCTGGGCGCGCAAAGCTCCGATGTGAAGCCCGGCACCCTGGCGCACAGCATCTACGGCAATGTGGTCACCGAGCGCCACCGCCACCGCTACGAAGCCAACGAACATTACCTGGCGACGCTGCAGAAGGCAGGGCTGGTGATCTCGGCCATCACCCAGCGCGAGCACCTGACCGAAATCGTCGAGCTGCCGCAGTCAGTGCATCCGTGGTTCGTCGGTGTCCAGTTCCACCCCGAGTTCAAGTCCACGCCCTGGGGTGGCCATCCGCTGTTCACCGCCTTCATCCAGGCCGCGCTGCAGCGCCACGCGCATCGCGCCTGATCCATCGACACACCATGCCCATACCTCAGACCCTCTGCGGCTTTCCTGTCGGCCTCGACCAGCCCTTCTTCCTGATCAGCGGCCCCTGCGTGGTCGAGTCCGAGCAACTGCAGATGGACGTGGCCGGGCAGTTGCGCGACATCTGCCAGTCACTCGACATTCCATTCATCTTCAAGTCGAGCTACGACAAGGCCAACCGCTCCAGCGGCACCTCGTTTCGTGGCCCCGGCATGGAACAGGGTCTGGACATTCTGGCCAAGGTGCGCCGCGAGCTGGGCGTGCCCGTGCTCACCGATGTGCACACCGCCGAAGAAGCGCCCCGCGTGGCCGAGGTGGTGGATGTGCTGCAGACCCCAGCTTTCTTGTGCCGTCAGACCGACTTCATCCACGCGGTCAGCAGCCTGGGCAAGCCGGTCAACATCAAGAAGGGCCAGTTTCTCGCCCCGGGCGACATGAAAAATGTCATCGCCAAGGCGCGCGCGGCGGCCGAGCAGGCAGGACATCCCAACACCCTGTTCCTGGCCTGCGAACGCGGCGTGAGCTTTGGCTACAACAATCTGGTGTCGGACATGCGCGCGCTGGCCATCATGCGCGAAACACAATGCCCGGTGGTGTTCGACGCCACGCACTCGGTGCAGTTGCCAGGCGGCCAGGGCACGCGCTCGGGCGGCCAGCGCGAGTTCGTGCCGGTGCTGGCCCGCGCCGCTGTGGCTGCGGGCGTGGCCGGGGTGTTCATGGAGACCCACCCCGACCCGGCCAACGCGCTGAGTGACGGGCCGAATGCGGTGCCGCTGCACCACATGCGCGCGCTGCTCGAAAGCCTCAAGGACATCGACACCGCGGTCAAGCGCCGCGGCTTTCTCGAAACCCACTTCAACTAAACAGAACATGAGCGCCTACATCATCGCCCAGGTCGACGTGACCGATCCGCAGCAATACGAGCAATACAAGGTGCTGTCCTCGCAGGCCATCGCCGCGCATGGCGCCGAGGTCTGCGTGCGCGGCGGCGCGGTCGAGGTGCTTGAAGGCGACTGGGCGCCGACCCGCGTGGTCGTTCTCAAGTTTCCCGACATGACGGCAGCACGCGCCTTTTACGACAGCGCCGAATACCGGCTTGCGCGCCAGGCGCGCGCCGGCGCCGCGACCATGCGCATGATCGCCGTGCAGGGCGTGTGACGCCCAATCTCCCCTTTTTTGTCCATCACACCATTCCCCGAACAGGAGTTTTCATGAGTGCCATCGTTGACCTGACCGCCCGCGAAATCCTCGACAGCCGCGGCAATCCCACTGTCGAGTGCGACGTGGTGCTGGAAACCGGCTTCATCGGCCGCGCTGCGGTGCCGTCGGGCGCCTCGACCGGTACGCGCGAGGCCATGGAACTGCGCGACGGCGACAAGTCGCGCTACGGCGGCAAGGGCGTGCTGCGTGCGGTCGAGCACATCAACACCGAAATCACCGAAGCCGTGATGGGCCTGGACGCAACCGAGCAGACCTTCCTCGACCAGACCCTGATCGATCTCGACGGCACGCACAACAAATCGCGTCTGGGCGCCAACGCCATCCTGGCCGTGAGCATGGCCGTGGCCAAGGCTGCAGCAGAAGAAGCCGGCATGCCGATCTACCAATACCTCGGCGGCTTTGCGGCACGCGAACTGCCGGTGCCGATGATGAACGTGATCAACGGCGGCGCGCATGCCAACAACAGCCTGGACATGCAGGAATTCATGATCATGCCAGTGGGCGCGCCGAACTTTCACGAGGCGCTGCGCTACGGCGCCGAGGTGTTCCATGCGCTCAAGGGCATCTTGAACGATCGCGGCATGCCCACCACCGTGGGCGACGAAGGGGGCTTTGCGCCCAACGTGGCCAACCACGAGGCGGCACTGCAGCTCATCGTCGAGGCCATCGAGAAGGCAGGCTACCGTCCGGGCGAGCAGATCGCCATCGCCCTCGACCCGGCATCGAGCGAGTTCTACAAGGATGGCAAGTACCACCTCGACGGCGAGGGTCTGGTGCTGTCTACCGATGAAATGATCGACTTCTACGACAACTGGCTGGGCAAATACCCCATCGTGTCGATCGAGGACGGGCTGGCCGAGCAAGACTGGGACGGCTGGAAGCGGCTCAACGAGCGTCTGGGCAAGAAGGTGCAACTGGTGGGCGACGATGTGTTCGTCACCAACACATCGATCCTCAAAAACGGCATCGCCGACCGGCTGGCCAACTCCATTCTCATCAAGGTCAACCAGATCGGCACGCTCACCGAGACCTTCGCCGCCATCGAGATGGCCAAGCGCGCCGGCTGGACCGCCGTGGTGTCGCACCGCTCGGGCGAAACCGAGGACAGCATCATCGCCGACATCGCCGTGGCCACCAACGCCGGGCAGATCAAGACCGGCTCACTCTCGCGCAGCGACCGCATCGCCAAGTACAACCAGTTGCTGCGCATCGAGGAAAACCTGGGCGAGACGGCACGCTTCCTCGGCCGCGACGTGTTCTACAACCTGCGTTGACTTCGCCGCACGAGGCGACCGCACCATGCGCTGGGTCACCGTCTTGCTGTTGAGTCTGCTGCTGTTGCTGCAGTGGCCGCTGTGGTTTGGCGAGCGCGGCTGGTTTGCGGTGCAGCGCCTGCAAAACCAGCTGGCCCAGCAAGATCAGGCGAATCGAAAGGCCCAGCAGGACAACGACCGGCTCAGTGCGGAAGTGCATGATTTGAAATCGGGCCTGAGCGGTGTGCAGGACCAGGCCCGCCGTGAAATGGGCATGGTCAAGCCCGATGAAATCTTTGTGCAGATCGTGCCGCCCGCACGCGCCAGCAGCCCGCCGGCCAGTGCAGCGGCCACGTCGCCAGCAAATCCTCAATGACGGTTTGACGCCACCGGGGGTTGCGCCACGGTGTTGAGAAACACCTGCGCAGCGTCGATGGCATCGAAGGCGTAGCCCTGACCGCAGAATTCGCAGCGCACATCCACCTCGCCCTGCTCCGCGAGGATCGACTCCACCTCGTCGCGCCCCAGCATGCGCAGCATGCCGGCCACGCGCTCGCGCGAACAGGTGCAATGAAATCGCGGCGACTGCGGCTCGAACACCCGCACCTCTTCCTCCCAGAACAGACGCCGCAGAACGTCTTCGGGGGCCAGTTGCAGCAACTCCTCCGGTGTCAGCGTGGCAGCGAGATGGCGCGCCCGGGCGTAGGCCTCCTCGGGCTGCTCGGCACCTTCTGCAGCGTTCTGCGCCGCGGGCATGCGCTGCAGCAGCAGGCCGCAAACGGACTGCGCGTTGCTCGCCAGCATGAGCATGGAGTCGATCTGTTCCGACTGCGCCAGGTACTGTTCCAGCATGGCTGCAAGCGTCGGCAGGGTCTCGCCCTGCGGATCGGTCAGCGCCACGATGCCCTGGTAGGGCTGCAGACCCGAATCTGGATTGCGCGGGTCGAGGGTGATCGCGCAGCGTCCCTTGCCATGCAGATTGACCAGCGCGGACAGCTCGGTGGGCAGTGCGGCGTCATCCGGCAGATCGTCGGCCATCTTCGCCGTGGCGCGCACCCCGAAGTCGGGCTGACATTCGGCCACGGCGAGTTTCAGCGGACCATCGCCCTGGATCTGCAGCACCAGCGCGCCGTCGAATTTGAGGCTGCCCGCCATCAGGGTGCTTGCGGCGGCCATCTGTCCGACCAGTGCAGAGATCGCCTGCGGATAGTTGCGACGCTTTTGCAGTTCGGCCCAGGTGGCGTCCAGACGCACGAGCACGCCGCGCACATGGCCCGTGCCGAGCATGAATTTGACAAGTTGATCGTTCATGGTTGGATCAGTTGGAGTTCCCGGGCGAACCGTCCGGCCCGCTCGACATAGTGTTGGGTGTTGGCCTGCATGGCGGCAATGGCCTGGGGGTTGAGCTCGCGCGCGACGCGCGCAGGCGAGCCAAGAATGAGCACGCCGTCTGGAAACACCTTGCCCTCGGTGACCAGCGCACCGGCGCCGACCAGGCAGTTGCGGCCGATTTGGGCACCGTTGAGGATCACCGCCTGGATGCCGATCAGACTGCCTTCTCCGATGGTGCAGCCGTGCAGCATGGCCTGATGGCCGATGGTCACGCGCGGCCCCACGGTCAGCGGATAGCCCGGATCGGTGTGCAGCACTGCACCGTCCTGTACGTTCGACTCTTCGCCGATGTCGATCGGCTCGTTGTCCCCGCGCAGCACCGCGCCAAACCACACACTGGCGCGCGGCTGCAGACGCACCCGCCCCATGACATGCGCCCCCGGCGCGACGTAGGCATTGGCCGCGATCTCGGGCCGCCATGCGGCGAATTGGTAAATTGACATGATGCTTCACTCCCCATGCACGCCATGAATTGGCAACTCCCTCGTCTCGCTCCGGGAGATGATTTTCCGCCCGTCTCGCAGGCCCTGCCCGCATTGTCGCCTTTCCCCGGGCTGCTTGCCGCCGGCGGCCGCTTGGATGCGGACACGCTCGAGCGTGCCTATCGGCGCGGCATCTTCCCGTGGTTCAGCCCCGGGGAGCCGGTGCTGTGGTGGAGCACCGACCCACGCATGGTGCTGCGCCCCGCCCAGTTGCGGGTGACGCGCTCGCTCCGGCAATCTGCCCGGCGCTTCATGCGCAATCCCGATGTGCAGTTGCGCATCGACTCGGCCTTTTCGCAAGTGATGCAGCAATGCGGCGCGCAGCGCGCCGCAACCGGCACCTGGATCACCGAGGAGATGCTGCGCGCCTACACCGATCTGCACCGGCGCGGCCTGGCGCACAGCTTCGAACTGTGGGAGGGCAGCCGCCTGCGCGCGGGGCTCTACGGCGTCTGCATCGGTCGCATGTTCTACGGCGAGTCCATGTTCACCACCGTGGCCGACGGTTCCAAGACCCTGCTGATGGCGCTGTGCGGGCTGTGCCTGCGCGAAGGCATCGAGATGATCGACTGCCAGCAGCAGACCGACTATCTGGCACAGATGGGCGCCACTCCCATTGCCCGCGCGGACTTTCTGCAGCATGTGGAGCAAACCACATCACTGCCAGCGGTGCAGAGCTGGCAGTATGATCGGGACACTTTCCTCACTGACTGCGCGCGCTGGCTGTGACCCATCCCAAGGAACTACCGCTCACCACTCTGCAGTTCTATGCCACGGCGAGCTATCCGTGCAGCTATCTGCCGGGACGGCAAGCGCGCTCGCAGGTGGCCACACCCAGTCATCTCATCAACGCCGACGTGTATTCCGATCTGGTGCGCGTCGGGTTTCGCCGCAGTGGCCTGTTCACCTATCGCCCGCAATGCGAGGACTGCCAGGCCTGTCTGCCCATTCGCGTGCTGGCCGCGCAGTTCTGCCCGAACCGGGCTCAGAAGCGTGTCTGGAGGCGGCACGCCGATCTGAAGGTGCGCGTGCTCAAGCTCGGCTTCATTCCCGAGCATTACCAGCTCTACCTGCGCTACCAGGCCGCGCGCCACACCGGCGGCGGCATGGACCATGACAGCATCGACCAATACGCCCAGTTCCTGCTGCAAAGCCGGGTGAACACGCGGCTGGTCGAATTTCGTGCACCGGCACAGCAGGGCGAGGAACTCGGCGCGCTCAAGATGGTGTCAGTGGTCGACGTGCTGTCCGACGGACTGTCTGCGGTCTACACCTTTTTCGAGACTGCAGACCTTCACAGCAGCTACGGCACCTACAACGTGCTGTGGCAGATCGAACAGGCGCGCAGCATGCAGCTGCCGCATGTCTATCTCGGCTACTGGATCGCGCACAGCCGCAAGATGGCCTACAAGTCCAATTTCACGCCATTCGAGATTTATCAGGGCGGCCGATGGTTCGACCCGCTGCAACCCGGCATCTGACCACGCGGGCATTCACGACGGGTTTTTCTCCCGGGCACGCTGCGCAAACTGCTGCTTGAACGTGGTCTGCGACGGCACCGGCAGATCGCGATATGCCGTCCAGCCGCTCGCCCCTGGCAGATGCTGCACCCGCCTGCGCTCGCCTCCGAGCAGACGCAGCACACGCGACGCCAGCCTTGCCCCCGGCCGATACAGCCAGGGATGCCGCGCCGCATAGCCCCAGATGCGCAGCGCCCAGCGTTCCATGCCCGGGCGCAGGCCACGTTCGAACTGCTGCTCGCGCAGCTTGCGCAGCAGATCGGGAAGAGGAATTTTCATCGGACACACCACCTGACACTGCCCACACAGCGTGGCGGCCTGCGGCAAATCCTGGGTGCTTTCCAGCCCTTGATAGCTCGGGGTCAGCACCGAGCCCATGGGCCCCGGGTAGACCCAACCATAGGTGTGCCCGCCGATTTTTTGATAGACCGGGCAGTGGTTCATGCACGCCCCGCAGCGAATGCAGCGCAGCATCTCGGCAAACGCCCCACCCACCAGACTGCTGCGCCCGCCGTCGAGCAGCACCACGTACATGTGCTCGGGGCCGTCGAGATCGCCCGACCGCCTCGGCCCGGTCAGCACCGAAAAATAATTGCTGATGCTCTGCCCGGTCGCCGAGCGCGGCAGCAGTCGCATCACCGCGGCCAGGTCTTCCAGCGTGGGCAACACCTTCTCGATGCCGGTCACCGCCACATGCACCCGCGGCAAAATGGTGCACATGCCCTCATTGCCCTCATTGGTCACCAGGGCAACAGAACCGGTTTCGGCCACGATGAAGTTGCCGCCAGTGATGCCCATGTCCGCAGCGAGAAACTTCTCCCGCAGCACCTCGCGCGCCTCGCGGGTCATTTCGGGGATGTCGGTCTTGCGTGCGGTGTGGTGCACCTTGGCGAACAGGTCGGCGATCTCCTCCTTGTCCTTGTGCACCACCGGGGCGATGATGTGCGAGGGCGGCTCGTTGCCGTTGATCTGCAGGATGTATTCGCCCAGATCGGTCTCTGTCACCTGAACCGCAGCCGCCTCGAGCGCGGCGTTCAGCCCCATTTCCTCCGACACCATGGACTTGGACTTGATCGCCCGGGTGCAGCCGTGCTTGCGCGCAATTCTCACCACCAGATCGGCCGCCTCCTGCGGAGTCTGCGCCCAGAGCACGGTCGTACCGCGGCGCTGCGCCTCGGCCTCGAACCGTTCCAGCCAGACGTCCATCGTGTTCAGTGCCAGATTGCGACGGCGCACCGCCGCGTCCCGAATGTCTTCGAATCCGTCGAGCGCAGCAATGGCAGCAGCCCGCCCGGTCACGAACTTGGTGGACAGTTTTTTCAGGTTCTGCTGCAGGCGCTGATCTGCGAGCTTCTGCCCGGCGCGCGCCTTGAACTGCATGGTCTGCGATTGCATGGTCAGTGCCTCCCTGTCAGGACTTCGGCGATGTGCAACACCTGGGTCGTGTTGTCGCCCTGCCGTCGCAGCCGCCCCTCGATCTGCAGCATGCAGCCCAGATCGCCAAGCACGACGGCACGCGCCTGGGTCGCCTGGATATTGGCGCATTTGTCGTCTGCAATCGCGGCCGAGACGTTGCCGTATTTGACTGCGAACGTCCCCCCAAAGCCGCAGCATTGCTCGCATTGCTCCATTTCGCGCAGCCGCAACCCGGGCACGAGAGACAGCAACTGGCGAGGCTGGTGTTTGATGCCCAGTTCGCGCAGCCCCGAACAGGAGTCGTGGTAGGTCACCTCGCCCTCGAACTGACCGGTCACCTGGCGCAGACCTGCAACATTCACCAGAAAGTCCGTCAATTCGTACAGCCGCGGCTGGATGGCAGCAAAGCGGCGCAGCAGATCGGGCTGATCCTTGAGCACATCCGGGTAGTGCGTCCTGATGGTGCCCATGCAGGAACCGGAAGGCGCGACCACGTAGTCGAAACCCTCGAATTCGTCCAGAAACTTTTCCGCCAGCGCCAGTGTCGTGCGGCGGTCTCCAGAGTTGTAGCCCGGCTGACCACAGCACGTTTGCGCCATGGGCACATGCACTTCAAAGTGCCCTGCCTCCAGCAACTCCACCGCAGCCATTGGGATGCTGGGCCGCATCACATCGGCCAGACAGGTGATGAAGAGTCCCACGCGTTTTTTCATCTGGTCATTATCAACCGGGTGGCTTGTGGCTTGCTGACGAGAGACGACAGCCTGACGCAATTTTTGCCTCGCACTTTTCCGGTAGGCAAAAATGCATTCCAGACTATAAAATTTCCGCAATGCAACAGTCCGCCACTCTCAAATCGGCTGAGGCCATAGCCCAGACTGCAGAACCGACCATCCAGGTGCTCGGGCGTGCGTTTGCTGTGCTCGACGTCCTGGCGCGCAATCCCGATCCGATGCAGCTCAAGGATATCGGCGCCGCCACCGGACTGCATCCCTCCACGGCGCACCGCATTCTCAATGATCTTGTGGTGGGGCATCTGGTGGAACGGGTCGATGCAGGCACCTATCGTCTGGGCATGCGTCTGCTCGAGTACGGCAATCTGGTGAAAGCGCGCCTGAACGTGCGGGATGCGGCGCTCGGCCCGATGCGAGACCTGCATCGACTCACCCATCAGCCGGTCAATCTCAGTGTGCGTCAGGGCGACGAAATCGTCTACATCGAACGCACCTATAGCGAGCATTCCGGCATGCAAGTCGTTCGCTCCGTTGGCGGGCGGGCGCCACTGCATCTGACCTCTGTCGGCAAACTGTTCCTCGCTGCCGACGACGCGTCCCGTGTCAAGGCCTACAGCCTGCGCACTGGCCTTGCAGGACAAACACGCAACAGCATCACCAATCCGCAGCAGCTCGAACGGGAGCTTGGCAAGGTTCGTGTGGATGGTTTTGCGCGCGACAACGAGGAACTCGAACTTGGGGTGCGCTGCATGGCTGCGGGCATTTACAACGATGATGGCGAACTCATCGCCGGGCTGTCGCTCTCGGCACCTGCAGATCGGCTGATGGAAGACTGGCTGGACAAAGTGCAGTCGACTGCGCAACGCATTTCTGCCGCGCTGGGCTACAGGGGGCCACGTCGTTAGCGCGCGTGCAGATCAAGTCTCAACCGCCTGCCCCTGCGTTCACTCGCCAAGCGCTGCCGGCGCCTTTTCGACGAGGGCGGTGCGCACAAAACCGGGCTCGGCTGCGGGATGCGTCGTCGCCTCTCCAAGCTTGGGAGCCGGGTCATGCAGAGAATTGAACCCCCTGGCTTCCAGCCAGGTGCGAATGCGCTGCGCATCGCCAAAGTGCGAATATTTACCCCAGGCATCGAGCAGAACCACAATCACTCTGCGCCCTTCGAACTTGGTCTGCAGCACAAGGCAGTGCCCCGCCTCGTTGATGTAGCCGGTTTTTTGCAGCAGGATGTCCCAGCCGCGATTGAAGACCAGATGATCCGTATTGCGGAATTGCAGCGTGCGCGGGCCGACATCCACTTCGCTTTCGGGGTGAGTTGAAAACTCGCGGATCATCGGGTAGTGATAAGCCGCCTTGACCAGCAGGGCAAGATCATGCGCAGTCGACTCGTTTTGAGGCGACAAGCCGGTCGGCTCGACATAGCGCGTGGAATTCATCCCCAACGCCCGCGCCTTCGCATTCATCGCTGCAATGAAGGCGACCAGACCGCCGGGGTAATTTCTCGCCAAAGCATGCGCAGCCCTGTTCTCCGATGACATCAGGGCCAGTTTGAGCATTTCTTCCCGAGTGAGCCTTGTCCCTGGACGCAGACGCGACGCGCTCCATTTCAGCGTGTCAATATCGGCATCGGTGATTTCGAGCACCTGATCCATCGGCTGGTGCGCATCAAGAATGACGGCCGCCGTCATCAACTTGGTGAGTGAGGCAATCGGGCGAGCCGTATCCGCGTTTTTGCTCAGGAGGATGCGGCCCGTGCCCTCATCGACCACCAAGGCAGAACCAGAGCGCAGGGCCAGGGGATCGTCGTTTGCCGCCGTGGATACTGCCGAAACCTGCAATTTGTCTGTCGCACGCACCACCGAGGACGCCGCGCCAGCAACGAGTGCAGTTTTCAAAATCTGCGGATCAGGACGATGCGATCCGAGCGCGTTGGATCTGTTCGCTTGTGCCGCAGACGTCATCGTGGCACGCTGGTTTTGTCGCGCGTTCGCATGCGATTTCGCAATCACGCGCCTTTGCACGAGGCGCTCATGCGCAGCGACATGGACCGGCTTTCGCTTCGCAACAGACTTGGATATGGCTTTCTGAGTCTGCCGTGACGTTGCAATCGATCTTTTCGACGTGTGCCGTTGTCCTTCCTTCAACAGCTTCGCTGAATGCTTCTTTGCGGTCTGCTGCTTGGTCGCGTCCCGATGAATTTCTTGGTTGGCCGCTGCAAAAACCGGGGTGCTGCCCAGAATCACGAAAAGAACCGAGACAAGCAGCAGCCCCTGCAGGCGAAACAACGTGTGAAAAAAGGGCGGGCGCATATCGGCAACAACTCAAAATGACAATGTGATGTTCAGCGTATCAAATGCTTGAATAAGTCGCAAGATCAAAAACTTGAACAAGCTTTTTCAAGTCGCTACTGAGTTGATGCTTTGCATTGGCACAAAAACAAACAGCCCGCAAGGAGCGGGCCGTTTGCAGTGAGCACAAGACCTGAAAATCAGAACATTTTGTTGTAGCTGGCCAAACCAGGATTGCCCTTGACACCGATGAGCTTGGGCTCGTTGACCTTCAGGGGCTTGATGACCTTCTGGTTCTTCAGGTATTCCTCGACAATGTCCCAGATCGGCGGGTTGTCCGGAGTCGCACTGGCCTGTTGCACCGGCGCCCAGCCAGCCACCTTGTAGGTTTTCTTCGGGTCGATGGGTTTGCCCCCCAGTCGCATGTCCTGAATGCGGTTCCCGATTTTCTCCTTCGGTGCGCAGGTGTACTCCAGGGCGCCGAGTCGGACCATGTCGCCACCTTGCTGGTAGTAGGGATCCGGGTTGAACAGGTTGTCGCAAACGTCTTCCATCACGTTCTTCACCGTCTCCCCGGTCATGTCCGACAGGGTGCAATACGGATACGTGATGGCGAGCTGCGTCATCATGTCTTCGCGGGTGATGGGCGACCCAGGCAGCAGACTGCCGCCCCAGCGGAAACCAGGGGAGAATGCCAGATCGCCACCGCGCACAGCCAGCATCGCATCGACAACCAACTGGTCCCAGGTGCCATTGAAATTACCGCGGCGGTACAGCACACCTTCCGTGTGCGCAAGCACTTCAGTGAGCTTGCTCTCATACGGGGCGCGCAGCTTGGTAATGAGCGCGTCCATCTCCGGATCGGCAGGCAGCAAATCCGAGAACACCGGCAGCAACTTGTACTTGTAGCCCACCATCTTGCCGCCACGGACGTCAAAATCCATCACGCCCATGAACTTGCCGTGAGAGCCAGCATTCGTCACCAGGGTCATGCCGCCTGACGGACGGCGAATCTCCACGGCAACTGCCTCGCCATCATGCGTGTGGCCGCCGAAGATGCAGTCGATTCCTTCCACCAGGCTGGCCATCTTGCGGTCGACGTCCATCCCGTTGTGGGAGATGACGACCACGAGCTGCGCCCCCTTCTGCTTGACTTCCTTGACCACTTTTTGCATGTGGTCTGTATCAATGCCGAAAGTCCAGTCAGGAATCAGATAACCCGGATTCGCAATCGGTGTGTAGGGGAAGGCTTGCCCGATGATGGCAACCTGCACGCCATTCATCTGCTTCATCACGTAATTCGGGAATACCGGGTCGCCAAAATCCGCCGTCTTGACGTTCTGCGCGACGAAATCGATCTTGCCCTTGAAGTCCTTGTTGACAATCTCCTTGACTCGGTCCTGGCCGTAAGTGAATTCCCAATGTGCGGTCATCACGTCAACACCCAGCTTCAACTGGGCCTCAACCATGTCCTGCCCCTTGGTCCAGAGCGACAGTGCCGTGCCCTGCCAGGTATCTCCACCATCCAGCAACAACGCACCCGGACGGGACGCTTTCAGTTGCTTGACCAGAGTCGCAATGTGCGCGTAGCCCCCCATCTTGCCGTACTGCTTGGCTGCGCGTTCGAAATCCAGATAGGTGAATCCATAAGACTCACGCGTATTGGGCTTGAAGCCAACACGCTTGAGGTAATTCGTGCCAACAAGGTGAGGCAGATGCCCCTCCATACTCGCAATACCGATGTTCACGTTCGGTTCGCGAAAATAAACAGGCCGCAAATGAGCATGACTATCCGTCATGTGCAAGAAATGCACATTACCCGTCTTCGGCGGGTTATACAGACTCTTGACTTCAGCAGCAGTTGCTTCACGGGTCATGGGAAAACCGGTGGCTGCTGCAGCAGCAAGTACACCCATAAATTCACGACGGGTCAGACTCATTCAAATATCCTCATTAAAAATAAAAGGCCCGCCAAATCAATAGCGATCAGGCGGGCGCCACATGTATTGAAGCTTATCGTCAGTTTGCGTTAACAGGAGACTTAGGATCCATGAGCAGCGCCATGACATCCTTCATTTGTTGTTCAGTGAGGATGTGGTGCGCCCCAAATGACGGCATCCAACTACAGGCGTTGTAAGCTGCAGAATCATACACACGCCCCCAAGTGTACTTCAGGACTGCCTCACTATTGCCGCGGAGCTTGCCATAATCCAAAAGCGACGGGCCAATATTCCCCTGAGACGGATCATTCTTGATCATTTCATGGCAAGCCAAGCAATTCCCACCACTGGGTGTTGCGGGATTATCGCTCCATTGTTTCCCTTTACCATCTTGCGCGATCTTCAGACCAGCCTTCCAGTCGCCCAGATATTGACCGTCCTTCGGATAGACAATACCAGCCATTGCCTCAGATTCCAGTTTCTTGCTCACATCTGCAGGAACTGGTTTACCCAGATACTCGTATTTTGAGCATTCGTACTGCTGCTTGGTCTGAACCAGACGATCAAGCTTTGCCTGGCCCTTGGCCTGGAAATCATTTTTTAGAATGCTTTGGAAGGAAGCGGACGCAAAGGGATCGCTTCCGCCGGAAGCAGATTGACTCATACCGGCACAACCGCCAAGCACTCCTGCAACTGCGGTCATGAGTACAAACAAAGTGGTTCTTTTCATGTTGTCTCCTCAGGTCTCAGCGCTTGAACGACGGCGTGTTCAGCGTTGCACCGTTCGAATTCACGCCCATGTAAGTAATCAGGTCGATCACAGCGTTCGACGTCATCTTTGGCATGGGGAAACGCTGTTGGCGGAAGCAAGCCAACATGCGCCACTCAAGCGTACGAGCGACGCCCTGTGAGTTCGGATAGGCTGGCCATGTGGCATAAGACACTGCCGCGCCCTTTGGCCCGGTATCGACGAGATCCGGCAACGCAGAGATCTTGATGCGCTTGTCTTTTTCGGAGTGGCAGGTAGCACAAGAGAAACTGAATGGTCCGCTGCGATAGAAGAACAGCTTCTTGCCGTTCTCATAAGCCAATTTTTCTTCTGGAGTATTTTGCGGAATAGCAATTTTCATCTTGTCAGATTCATGGGCAACATACATAGCCATGTTGACCAAGGGAGTTGCATTGCCGCTTTCCTTCGCGAAAGCGTCATGCTCAGCCTGCTGCTCGGTGAAACCTTGCAGGGTTTCCATGCAGGTAATTAGCCGAGATTCAAGATCTTGCACCTTGCCAGTGTCGGCAAAGTAGCGAGGAAGTTGTGCATATGCACCCTTAAGGACGCCAGGGCCGAGGCCCAAGTCGCATTGTTCCATCGAGGCATTCTTAGGGCCCCGTTTTTCAGTCCACAACTTCTTGCCATCATCGATGTTGAAATCCGCAGGATTTCCACCCATTTCGTTCATCAGGGCAAGATACTGATTGCCTTCGTTTGTGATTGAGGCCGCGTTTGCATGACTTGCAATTCCCCCAACCCACAGCACGGCGGGTAGCGCAACCCCGGCCAAGATGGCCGTCTTTTTTGTACGGTTTCTCATAGTCTCCTCGCAGCGGTGAATAAACCAAAATGCGCTAAGCCTTGCGGCTTAGCGCATAAAAACATCAGGACACCGTGGTGTCTGCAGTGGACGTATCGCCCTTGTTATCAATCCAAGACACGGTCACTTTGTCGCCACTTTTGCCGCCCTTGAAGCGAAACTCCAGGAAAGGATTCTTAGAGATCGCCGTACCCCAATCGCAGGTCAGTACAGTCTTGTCATTGCTCTTGCAGGTGACGGACTGGATGAAGTGAGCCGGAATGATCTGACCAGCCTTGTCTTTCAGAAGACCAGTTTCTTCGGGGTGAGTCATCAGAACGCGCACCACAACTGCATCGCCTTCGACGTTGGCCCGCATACGCATCGGGAAAGCCATAGTTTTTACTCCTTGAATTTGGGTGATTGCTGTCAGTCAGCAGAATCTGAAGATTTCAATGCGTGTTGAGTGTTGCGATCAGCCGCCGCAACCACCCAGAGTGACCTTGATTTCTTTCTTGCTGAACAGCAGTTTGTCGCCGACTTTCGCCACAGCGTACACATTGCAAGTCTGTGCCATCTTGATACGAGTGGCGACATTGGGGACAGACACGTCTGTCATGTTGAACATGGCAGCCAGCGTCGTGGGGTTTTTCTCGACCATGATGGCAAGAGCAGTTGTACCAGATGCGTTGCTCTTAACTCCAACAGGAACCACGGCGCCGTTTTCAGCGATGTCCGGACCGATGATGGTCACGTCAGTGCTTTCAGTGGGCGTACCACCCCAGATCTTGGCCGCGTCGGCGAACGTCTTGGCTTCGAACAATGGGGCGTTCCAGCCCGGAGCGTCAGCGGCAAGCGCGATGTTAGGCATGAGACCAGCCGTTGCAGCAACGCCCAAGGCGGCTGCGCCTGCACCGATCTGCATGACCTGGCGACGAGTTTGATTCATCAGTCTTCTCCTTAAAGTGAACAGGACGTACCTGTATCTGAATAACGTTTTACTGCTTGGCGCCGTCGACAACCCACTCGGCAATCATCTTGGCATCCGCTTCGCTGATGGTTTGCGGCGGCATGGGAATTGAACCCCAAACCCCAGAACCGCCCTTGATGATGCGAGTCGTGAGTTCGGCAACCATGTCCTTCTTGCCACCATACTTCCCAGCAATTTCCTTGTACCCGGGACCAACCAGCTTGTTGTCGCCAAAGCTGTGGCAGGCAATACAGCCGCTGCCCTTGATCAAGGCAACCACCTTGGCATTCGGGTCATTGGCTGCTGAAGCCTTTTTCTCCTCAGCCTTTTTCAACTCGGCCTGAGAGACCGTCACCAGACCACGGATCGGGCCCCAAGGACGCGTTTCATCAGCCAAGTTACCCCAGGTGTTCATGGCGTACTCCGGGATGAAGGTTTCGACCTTGGGTTTTGGAGCGCAGTTTTTCATGCATTCAACATTGTGGGTATCCGGGATACCCCCATTACCGATCTCCTTG
>JAGDVQ010000041.1 GCA_023255715.1 Thiomonas sp. | reverse complement strand
CCCAGGTACAGGCCGCCTACGAATCACCATCGCTGTACGACGTGGCCCTGCAGCTGCTGGCGCGCGAAGGCATCGCCGTGCCTGCCGACCGCCTGCAGCGCGACTGGACCCAGCCCTACACCGCCAGCGATACCGTGCGGCAGGCCTGGCTGACCGTGTACCGCGCGCCGGAGCCGCACTGGGATCTGTACCAACTGGGCGAAGAACTGGTCGACCTGGAGGATGCGTTCCGGCTGTGGCGCTTTCGCCATGTCACCACGGTCGAGCGGATCATCGGCTTCAAGCGCGGCACCGGCGGCACCAGCGGGGTGTCCTACCTGCGCAACATGCTCGACACGGTGCTGTTCCCCGAGCTGTGGGCGGTGCGCACCGATTTGTGAGACTGCCATGCGCAAGCCCTCGCCCGACGCGCTCGACCGTATCGACCGCAGGCTGCTGGCCCTGCTGCAGCAGGATGCACGGCTCACGCAGGAGCGGCTGGCCGAGAGAATCGGCCTGTCGGCCTCGGCGGTGCAGCGGCGCATCCGGCGGCTCGAGCAGATTGGCGTCGTCGAAGGCTATCGTGCGGTGGTCAGCCCACGCGCCCTCGGGCTGGGGTTGAGCGCACTGCTGAGCGTGCGCCTGGAAAAACACCGCGCCAACAGCCAGCGCTCGCCGCAGGAGCTGTTCCGCGCCGCGGTGCAGGGCTGGCCCGAGGTGGTGGAATGTCTGGCGATGACCGGGGAGATGGACTACCTGCTGCGTGTGCATGTGCAGGACATGGAACACTACGCCCATTTCGTGCTCGAAACCCTGCTCAAGCACGAAAGCGTGGAAGATGTGAAATCCAGCTTCGTTCTGACCGAGGTCAAGCCGTTCAGCGGCATCTCGGTCTGAAAGCACAAGTCCGAGGTTTCACCACGCCGGGTTTCGCAATAAGCTGGCGTCTGACCTGTCCACTCATCCCATGCACAACCCGCCCATCCGCCATTGCACCGCCTGCGGCGCAGCAGTCACTTACCGCGTGCCCGAGGGCGACTCCCGGCCTCGCGCCGTCTGCCCAGCCTGCGGCCATATCCAGTACGAGAATCCGCGCAACATCGTTGGCACCATTCCAGCCTGGGAGCAACAGGTGTTGCTTTGCCGACGCGCGATCGAGCCGCGTTACGGGCTGTGGACCTTGCCCGCTGGCTTCATGGAGCTGGGCGAGAGCACCGAAAGCGGTGCCCTGCGCGAAACCCGCGAAGAGGCTGGCGCGGAGGTGACACTCGGCGGGCTTTATGCGGTCATCAATGTGCTGCCCGCCAATCAGGTGTATTTCTTTTACCGTGGGCAACTCGCCCAGCCGCAATGGCTGGCTGGCGAGGAAAGCCTGGAAGTGAAACTGTTCCGGGAGGCCGACATTCCTTGGGAACAGATCGCCTTTCGCAGTGTGGCGCAAACCCTGAAGCGCTACTTCGCAGATCAGCGCGCCGGGCGCTTCCAGATCCACACCTTCGACATCACCTGAACCCTCTCAGGCGCAGCCCCCCATGGGCAATTCGGTGTTGGCGTTGAACAGTTTCCAGAATCCGTAGGCAGCGAACAACAGCAACACGGTCCCCGCGGCGATGTGAAACCAGCGCTGGTTGGTCCGCTGGCTGATCCACCGCAGGGTGTGACCGGCAAACAACATGTGCGGCAGCGTTCCCAGACCGAACGCCAGCATGGCCAGCGCACCTTCCCAGGCCGTGGCGCTGAGAAAGGCAAGAGACAGCGCCGAGTACACCAACCCGCAGGGCAGCAGCCCCCAGAGCAAGCCGGCAGCAATCCGCTTCGGCAGAGTGTTGAACGGCAGCAGCCGCGACAGCAGCGGCTGTGTCAGCCGCGTGAGGCCGCGCCCGAGCCAGCCACCGCCGACCCATTTCTGCTGCCAGGCCAGCCAGCGCGGAGAAGCCACCTGCTGCAGCACCATCCAGAGCCCGATGGCAACCAGCACCAGATTGCCCAGGGTGAACAAAGTCAGTTGCACAGGACGCGCGCTGGCGGCCCATACGCCCGCGCCAATCAGCCCGGCGATTCCACCCAGAATGGCGTAGGACAACACCCGTGCGCTCTGCAGTTGCACCTGATTGAGAAAAAGCCGCCGTGCAGGAAGCAGCACATGCTCGGACTGGGCCCGTTCGGACGCCACGACCAAACCGCCGCACATCGCCGCGCAGTGCAGCCCGCCCGTGAGCCCCATCAACAAAAGGGTCAGTGGAATGGTTGTATTCATCGCATTCTGCTGTATTCTGCAAACATCAATTGAAGCAAATATCGCAACATCGCAATTTATGAAATCGACCCCGACCCCAACCGCCACGCAGATGGAAAAACCCCATCCCTGCGATGTGTGCTTTCAAAGCAAATTCTGTTTGCCGATCGCGCTGCAACCGTCGGAAATGGGGCGCATCCGCGACGTGATCCAGGCCACCGTCCGCGTGCAGAAGGGCGAGATGCTGTTCAGTGCCGGCCAGTCGATGACCAAGGTCTATTCGGTGCATGCAGGCTCGTTCAAGTCATATGTCACCAGCCCGGATGGCCGTGAGCAGATTGTCGGCTTCCACATTCCGGGTGAGCTGATGGGTCTGGAAGGATTGGGTCAGCATACCTACTTCACCGACACCGTGGCACTCGAAGACAGCGAGGCCTGCGAAATCGATCTGCGCGCCCTGGAAACCACCACCCGCGATCTGCCCTCGCTGCAACATCAGTTGCACTGCATCGTCGGCAACAAGCTCATCCGAGCGCAGCAAGACCAGTTTTCTCTGGGCAGCATGCACGCCGATGAGCGGCTCGCGCGGTTTTTGCTCGATCTGTCCGAGCGCTTCAAGGCGCGCGGCCTCTCGCCCGATGAGTTTGTGCTGCGCATGAGCCGGGAAGAAATCGGCAGTTACCTCGGTCTGAAACTGGAGACGGTCAGCCGCCTGATGTCCAAGTTCCACTCCGCCGGACTGATTCATGTGGCGCAACGCCAGATCCGCATCACCGATCGCAAGGCTCTGGCAGAACTTCTCATGCCGCAGGGCTGACAAGCGATCGGCAATTCAGCGATTTCCTCTTTCACCGATCGGCAAAAGGGCTCCACGTGGAGCCCTTTTTGTTTACACACCTGGCTCAAGTGTCAGCATCGTTCCGGGCACCCACACGCCCGCCAGACGCCAGTCTGCGGTTTCGACGTGCACCCGGTAGCGCACGGCTTCCAGAGGCGGAGAAAACGCGCTGTAAAGCCCCGAGGCATTGCGATGCAGATCGATCTGCACATCCTTCTGATTCGACAGGGGATGGCGCAGCGTCAGACGCAAGGTGTCCTGCGCGATGGGCTGATTGAGTTTCAGATCAATGCGCCCTGCTGCAACCGACATGACCCCGGTGAGATGCAGAGCCTGCGCATGCCGCTCGCGCTGAATATCCCCGCCAACAGCGAGCCCCTTCTTGTAGTAGTGATCGGTCACCAGACTGTCCGGGGCGCGCGTTGCCAGATAGATGGTGTAGAAACTGGCGACCACCGCGATCAGCGGCAATGCGATGAGAAACCAGGGCCAGGGTTCGCGGTACCAGGGGCGGGGGGCTGCGGCGTGCATGTCAACTCCGGTGAGGCGTGCGCTCAGGGCACGATGAATGTGGTTTTGCTGGATGCGGAAATCGGCGTTGCATCCTCTGACACGGCGGTGATGTCGATCTTGTAGATGCCTTTTTTCGCATTGTCGACCGGGATGGTGACTTCCAGCGGTTCCAGGATATTGGTCGACGCCGGCACCTCGTAGACATTGCGGTCATGCACGGCGACGCCGTCGATTCCCTTGACCTCGATGCGGATCTTCCTTGCGGTTTCCGTGGTGTTCATCAACTGGATCTGATAGATGTTTTCCACCAAGCCGCCCGGGATCTCGCGCGAGAGTACCCCGCGATCGCGCATGATGTTCATCTTCAGCGGATCGCGCGTGGCCAGGCCGCCAACGAATAGCCCCACCATGACCAACAGAAGCGCCGAGTAAATGAGAATGCGCGGGCGGAACAGGTGCGCCCACTGCTGGCGCTTGGTCCACTTGTTCTTCAGCGCGTTTTCGCTGGAGTAGCGGATCAGGCCGCGCGGATAGCCCACCTTGTCCATCACCTGATCACATGCGTCCACACAGGCACCGCAGCCGATGCACATGTACTGCAGCCCATCGCGGATGTCGATGCCGGTCGGACAGACTTGCACGCAGATGCTGCAGTCCACGCAATCCCCCTTGCCTTGCGCACGCGGATCGACATTTTTGTCGCGCTTGCCCCGCGGCTCGCCACGCTCGGTGTCGTAGGTGACGATCAGGGTGTCCTTGTCGATCATGACCGACTGGAAGCGCGCGTAGGGACACATGTATTTGCACACCTGCTCGCGCATGAATCCGGCATTGCCATACGTGGCGAAGCCGTAGAACAGAATCCAGAAGGTCTGCCAGGGGCTCAGGCTCAGACTCATCACCTGCCCTGCCAGCGCCAGGATGGGCGTGAAGTAGCCGACGAAGGTGAACCCCGTCCACAGGGCCACGGCGATCCACAGGCCGTGCTTGAGGGCTTTTTTGCTGATTTTTTTTGCGTTCCAGTCCGAACCGTCCAGACGGATGCGCGCCAGACGATCTCCCTCGACCTTGCGCTCGATCCACATGAAAATTTCGGTATACACCGTCTGCGGACAGGCATAACCGCAGAACAGGCGCCCGGCGATGGCCGTGAACAGGAACAGCCCGTAGGCGGAAATGATCAGCAGCAGGGCAAGAAAGATCACGTCCTGCGGCCACAGAATCATGCCGAAGAAATAGAACTTGCGGGTGGACAGATCGAGCAGCACCGCCTGCCTGCCATCCCATCGCAGCCAGGGCAGCCCGTAGAACAGCGCCTGGGTGAACACCACCATGAACACGCGCCAGTTGTTGAACCAGCCGGTGACCGAGCGGGAGTAGATTTTTTTGCGAACCTCATAAAGCCACTCTTCAGAGGCCGAGATATCGTCTTCGTTGGGCTCAGGTGCCTTGGCGTTCATTGCGCGGTCGTGGCTCAAAATTCGGGGTGTGATTCAAGCGGCTTCGGGGCGCATGGCGTGCGCCCCGAAGCGATGCGGGAAAAGGTCATTCAGGGGACGGCGGCTTACTTGGCCTTTGCCACCCCATGACTGATGCTGTAGACGTAGGCCGCAAGCAGATGGATCTTCTCGGGGGACAAAATGTCCTTTTGCGCAGGCATCTGGCCGGCACGGCCCTTCTCGATGGTGTGCGAAATGGTCTCGATACTCGATCCGTACAGCCACTGCCGCTTGGGGTCGGCCAAGTTGGGGGCGCCCAGCGCCTTGTTGCCTGTGCCGTCGGCGCCGTGGCAGCCGGCGCAGGCCGTGGCAAACAGAGGTTTGCCTTGTGCGGCCAGTTTCGCGTCATGGTTCATGCCACTGAGACTGCGCACGTAGTTGGCAACCGCGACCACGCCCGACTTGCCGCCAACTGCTGCCTCCATTGGAGGCATCATGCCCAGACGGCCATTGGTGAGCGTTTCCACAAGGACATCGGGACTGTTTCCGTACAGCCAGGCGTCTGCGTTGTGAACGGTGAGGTTGGGAAAGCCCTTGTTGCCGCCTGCATCCGAGCCATGGCACTGTGAGCAGTAGGTCAAGAACATGCGCTGCCCCGTGGCCATGGCTGTGGGGTTGGCAGCCAGCTCCGGGATGGGCGTCTTCATATACGCGGCGTAAAGCGGTTCGACGCGCGCTTCGAACGCGGCAGATTCCTGCTGGTACATCTTGTCGCTGGAAAAGCCGAGCACGCCCTTGTAGAACGCCAGGCCGCCGTACAGCGTCAGATAGACGGCGCCGAACACCAGGGTGAGGATGAACAGGCCCATCCACCAGCGCGGCAGGGGGTTGTTGAACTCCTGCAGATCGCCGTCCCAGACGTGGCCGGTAGTGGCGATGGGATTGCCCGCCTTGTCTCGGAACACGGTCTGCTTGGCAGTGCCGCGCAGGAACAGGAACAGGGAAATGATGGAAACAATGGTGACGCCGCCGATCCAGAAGGCCCACCCGGGGGAATAGAACTGGTTCATGATTTGGACTTGTCGGAGGTCTTGGAGTCACCGCCCTTGTCGAACGACTCGGGCGGATGATTCTTGGAATCAAGAAAGGGGATCATTCCGTCCTTTTCATGCGTTTTCTTGAAACGCGGGGAAAACGCCCACCACACGATGGCAGCGAAAACCACCATGGAGAGAACGAGAACGATCGAGCCAAAGGACATGACGCTTCCTCAGTAGTTGATGTAGTTGGCCTTGGACTTGTAGTTGCTCAGCGCCGTGCCCAGCCCCTGGAGATAGGCGATCAGCGCATCTTCCTTGGTCTTGCCTTCAAGCTCCTGCGGAGCAGCAGCAATTTGGGCGTCGGTGTAGGGCACACCCAAGGTGCGCATGGCGCGCATCTTGGCCTGGATCTGCCCGGCATCAGCCGGCTGGTGCTGCAGCCAGGTATAGGCCGGCATGATGCTTTCCGGAACCAGGTTGCGTGGCTGACGCAGGTGCAGGCGCTGCCATTCGTCCGAGTACTTGCCGCCCACGCGCGCCAGATCGGGCCCGGTGCGCTTGCTGCCCCACTGGAAGGGATGGTCATAGACCGACTCGCCAGCCACCGAGTAGTGACCGTAACGTTCGACCTCCGCGCGCAGCGGGCGGATCATCTGCGAGTGGCAGAGATAGCAGCCCTCGGCCAGATACACATCGCGCCCCTCGAGCTGCAAGGCGGTGTAAGGCTTGACGCCAGGAATGGGCTGGGTGGTGCTCTTGTCGAAGAACAAGGGCACGAGCTGAACCAGCCCGGCAATGCTGACGACGATCGCCACCAGCACGATCATCAGACCCACGTTTTTCTCGATGGTCTCGTGACTGAAAGAAGCCATGAATGTCTCCGAATAGTGATCAGGCGTGGGCCGGGGCCAGCGCGGGCACCGGGGCGTCGACAGGCTTGCCCTGGCGGATGGTGCGATAGGCGTTGTAGACCATCAGGCACATGCCGAACAGGTAGATCGAGCCGCCGATGGCGCGGATGACGTACAGCGGAATGACGGCCTTGACGCTTTCGATGAAGCTGTAGGTCAGCGAGCCATCAGCCTGCATGGCACGCCACATCAGGCCCTCGGTCACGCCGGCCACCCACAGCGAGGCGATGTAGAGCACCACACCGATGGTCGCGGTCCAGAAGTGGACTTCGATGAGCTTCTTGCTCCACATCTGGGTCTGGCCCCACAGGCGCGGGATCAGGTAGTACAGGCTGCCCATGGTGATCATGCCCACCCAGCCCATGGCACCAGAGTGCACATGGCCGATGATCCAGTCGGTGTAGTGGCCCAGCGCGCTCACCGTCTTGACCGACAGCATCGGTCCTTCGAAGGTCGACATGCCGTAAAACGACAGCGCGGTGATCAGGAACTTCAGGATGGGATCTTCACGCAGCTTGTACCAGGCGCCCGAGAGGGTCATCATGCCGTTGATCATGCCGCCCCAGGAGGGTGCGAGCAGGATGAGCGAGAACACCATGCCCAGCGATTGCGTCCAGTCGGGCAGCGCGGTGTAGAGCAGGTGGTGCGGGCCGGCCCACATATAGGTGAAGATCAGCGCCCAGAAGTGCACGATCGACAGGCGATAGGAATACACCGGCCGCTCGGCCTGCTTGGGGATGAAGTAATACATCATGCCCAGGAACGAGGTGGTGAGGAAGAAGCCCACCGCGTTGTGGCCGTACCACCACTGAATCATCGCGTCCTGTGCGCCGCCATAGACCGAGTAGCTCTTCCACGACAGCAGGCTGATCGGCAGCTTGATGTTGTTGACGATGTAGAGCAAGGCGATGGTGATGATGTAGGCGCCGAAGAACCAGTTGGCCACGTAGATGTGCGGGGTCTTGCGCTTGAACACCGTGCCGAAGAACACGATGGCATAGGCCACCCAGGTCACCACGATCAGCAGGCTGATCGGCCATTCCTGTTCGGCATATTCCTTGGCGCTGGTGATGCCCAGCGGGTAGGTGATGGCGCACAGCACGATCACCGCGGTCCAGCCCCAGAAGGTGAACTCGGCCAGCTTGGGCGCGAACAACGGCACCTGACAGGTGCGCTGCACGATGTAGTAGGAGGTGGCGAACAGCGCCGTGCCGCCGAACCCGAAGATCACCGCGTTGGTGTGCAGGGGACGCAGGCGACCCCAGCTCAGCCATTCCATGCCATAGGTCATGTCGGGCAGGACCAGCTGCACCGCGATGAACACGCCGACCAGCATGCCCACGACGGCCCAGACCAAGGTCATCACCGTGAATTTGCGCACCAGCGCATAGTTGTATGTCTGCTTCAGCGTCAGATCACTCATCTGCTCCACCTGTTGATAAAAGGAAACGAACCGTAATGTAGAACATCATCATTTACTTATAGATACACCAAGTTGACATGTATCAACACATTGCCGCGAGTAAGGGAAAGCACTAGGGTTGCGGATGTGTCAATGCGACACACCGCCGCATTTCGCATCAGTCAGGTGCCTTGGTCGGCGCGCTTTCGCTGGCTGTCTTGTCCGTTTTCACGTCAGTCCTTGGACTGTCGTCATCCATCAGAATGGCATGTGCCGGGCCTTCCATATCGTCGAACTGGCCGCTGCGCGCAGCCCACCACAACACCCCCACGATGAGCAGCACCAGCACCACGCTGATGGGAATGAGGATGAGCAGGGAGCCTTCCATGTTCCGCCTTCAGCGCGTTCTCGCTGATCGCTCGCGCCGCGCCAGCCGGGCGGCATTGAGCACCACCAGCAGGGAGGAAGAACTCATCCCCACTGCAGCCCAGACGGGTGTGATGTAGCCCGCCACGGCCAGGGGAATGGCCAGCAGGTTGTAGACCACGGCCCAGATCAGGTTTTGCCGCATCACTCCCACCGTGCGGCGGCCTGTGTCCACCAGCCGGGGCAAGGCCCGCATGTCGGGATGGTGCAGGATGACATCCGCTCCGGCCCGGGCAATCGGCGCGGCGCCTGCGAAACTCACGGACAGATCGGCAGCGGCCAGCACCGGGGCGTCATTCACGCCGTCGCCCACCATCGCCACCACCCTGCCCTGGGCGCGCAACTGGCGCACACGCGCGAGCTTGTCTTCCGGGCTCAGCCCGCCCTCGGCCTGCGCAACCCCAAGTTGCGCTGCCCATGCCTGCACGGTGCGCGGCGCATCCCCCGAGAGCACCGCCACCTCGGCCCCGCTGCTGCGCAAGGCCTGCAGGGCTTCCATTGCGCCCGGGCGCAGGGTTTCTGCAATGTCGAATACGGCCAGCGGCCGCTGATCGAGGCTCAGGCCGAGGCGGGTCAGCGGGATGTCGCTGCGCTCAGGCGGCGCCGCATCGGCAACGCCGGAAAACGCCGCATTCCCCAGGCGCAATGTATGCCCGCGCCACTGGGCCTGCAGGCCGCCATGCGCGACAACGCGCAGATCCTGCACGGTCTCGACGGGGTCGCCTTCTGCTGCCGAGGCAGCGAAGGCACGCGCCAGCGGATGCTGCACACCCTGCTCCATCGCCCGCGCCAGCGCCAGCACCCGCTCACTCGTGAACTCCGGGTCGAGCACCCGCACCTGCGCGACCACGGGCTCGGCCGTGGTCAGCGTGCCGGTCTTGTCGAACAGCCACAGATCGACCTTGGGCGCGCGATCGAGCGCATGCCCGCGCGCCAGCAGCACCCCGTGGCGCGACAGCTGCGCGGTGGACGCGGCCAGCGCCGCCGGCACCGCGAGCGACAGCGCGCAGGGGCAGCTCACCACCAGCACCGCGATCAGCGTGGGCATGATGCGCGCCGGGTCCAGCCACCACCACAGCCCCACCGTGAGCAGCGCCACCAGCAACAGCCCCGCAGTGAACCACTGCGCTGCGACATCGGCGATCTGCGCCGAGCGCGGCTTGCTCGCCAGCGCATGCTGCATCAGCTCGACCATCTGCGCGATGCGCGTGCCGGCGCCGGTTTGCGTTGCGCGCAGCACCAGCGGCGACTGGCGGTTCATGCTGCCGGCCAGCACGGTGTCGCCCACCTGCTTGAGCACTGCGCGGCTCTCGCCGGTGAGAAGGGCCTCATCCACCAGCGAGCTGCCGCCGATCACCACGCCGTCCACCGCGGCAG
>JAGDVQ010000067.1 GCA_023255715.1 Thiomonas sp. | reverse complement strand
ATCACCGCACACAGCTCCTGCCACGGCACAACCTGCTCCATCGTTGCCAGGAACAGGTCACGCCGGGTCGGCCGACGGTACTTCTCAAATCCAGCGCCTTGATCGGCTGCCACTGCAAGGGTGTGTTGCTTCATCATGCCCCAATAACGCATCGGGCTGCTGCGCGGTGGACTTGTTCAGTGTTGCCCTAGCCAATCCGCCCACCACTGCATCAGATCCCGCCGCTGGTCGAGGTACTGCGCGCGGTTATACGCGGCCCTGACCGCGTCGGTTTCCTTGTGCGCCAACTGGCGCTCGATGACGTCATGGGGGAAGCCTGATTGCTCGTTGAGCACGGTCGAGGCGAGCGCCCGGAAGCCGTGGCCCGTCATGCGGTGCTTGTAGCCCAGGCGATAGAGCGCAAACAGCAGGGTGTTCTCTGAGAAGGGATGGCCGCGCAGGACAGGAGACGCGAAGACCCATTCGGCATCCCCGTTGATGTCTTGCAACTGCTTGAGAACCTGCTGGGCCTGGCGGGACAGCGGGACGACATGGGGGACGCGCAGTTTCATGCGCTCGGCGGGAATCACCCAGATGGCGCCCTCTTCCCGCAGTTCGTCCCAACGCATGCCGCGCAGCTCGCCGGTGCGCACGAAGGTCAATGCCAGCATCTCCAGGCCCAGGCGGGTCACGGGTTCGTCATAGGTGGCAATGGCCTGCAGCAAGGCCCCGGTCTCCTCGGGGGCGATGCTGGACATGGGTTTCTTGACCTTGCGCGGGGCCAGCACCCGGATCAGCCCGGCTGCGCCGTGGCTCTGGATGTGGCCGCAGTCGATGGCGAAGTCCATCACGGCGTTGATCCGCCCGGCCACGCGGTGGGCCGTCTCGACCCGTCCCCCCTCTTGCGCGGCCTTGACGACGGCGATGCACTGCTCCCGCGTGATCTGATCCACGGGCAGGTCGCCGATCACCGGGTAGGCGAACCGCTCCAGGGTGTTCTGGACCTGGATCTTGTGCTTGGGGTTGCTCAGGCTGGGCAGCTTGATGCGCAGCCAGTCCTCGGTGACCTGCCGGAAGGTGGGGCGCTGCACGGGTGCCGCCGGGCCACCCTGAGCGGCGGCGGTTCTGCGCGCCCGGTGCTCCATCTTGGCGAGTTGATGCGCTTCGCGGGCCTGCACCAGTGACAGCTCAGGCCAAGTGCCATAGGTCACGGTGCGCTGCTTCTCACCCGCAGCGAAACCGAAGTTGGCCCGCCAGGTCTTGCGGCCACTCTTGGCCACTTCCAAGTATAGCCCGCCGCCATCGGAGAGCTTGTAGGGCTTGTCCTGCGGCTTGGCGCCCTCGATCCGCTTGAAGTTGAGTCTCATGGGGAAACATGGAAAGGTTGGATTTCCATGCTTTTTACCATGTTCAACTAGAAGTATTCCAGAATGCTCCTGACTTCCCTTGACTACTCCAGACCATGAATTTTTAATTAAATCAGGACCTTATGTTCGATCCTGATCATTCATGACTACTCTTGGATATTTATTTTGGCGGAAAGGGAGGGATTCGAACCCTCGGTAGGCTTGCGCCTACGCCTGATTTCGAGTCAGGTACATTCGACCACTCTGCCACCTTTCCGGGTGCTTGTCTTCCGCGGTCATTCGGAAAAACACATAAGTATATCTCAGACGTTCGGCAGCAGTTCGGACAGGCCTCCCATGTATGGCTGCAGGGCCTTGGGGATTGTGATGCCGCCGTCGGCGCGCTGGTGGTTTTCGAGCATGGCAACCAGGGTGCGCCCAACGGCGAGGCCGGAGCCGTTCAGGGTGTGCGCCAGTTCGGGTTTTCCGCCTTCTGTGCGATACCTGGCTTGCATGCGTCGGGCCTGGAAGGCCTGCATGTTGGAGCACGAGGAAATTTCGCGGTAGGTGTTCTGCGCGGGCAGCCAGACTTCGATGTCGTGGGTGCGCGCACTGCCGAAGCCCATGTCTCCGGTGCACAGCACGATGGTGCGGTAGGGTAGTTCGAGACGCTGCAGGATGGTCTCTGCGTGTGCGGTGAGTGTTTCGAGCGCGGCGGCAGAGTCTTCCGCCCGGGTGATCCAGACCAGTTCCACTTTGTCGAACTGGTGCTGACGGATCAGGCCGCGCACATCCCGCCCGCCCGAGCCGGCTTCGGATCGAAAGCAAGGCGTGTGCGCGACGAATCGCAGCGGCAGTTGGTCAGCGTCGAGAATCTGTTCGCGCACCAGATTGGTCAGCGGCACCTCGGCGGTGGGGATGAGGTAGTGGTTCTCGCCCTCGCCATGCTGGACGGGGAACAGGTCTTCCTCGAACTTGGGCAGCTGGCCGGTGCCACGCAGCGCCGGTGCGGCGACGATGTAGGGAACATAGGCTTCGGTGTAGCCGTGCTCGGTGGTATGCACGTCGAGCATGAACTGGGCCAGCGCGCGGTGCAACCGTGCGATCTGTCCACGCAGCACGGCAAAGCGCGCGCCAGACATGCGGGCGGCTGCCTCGAAGTCCAGCCCCAGTGCCGTACCGATATCGACGTGATCACGCACAGGGAAATTGAAGGTGCGCGGCGTGCCCCAGCGTCGCAATTCGACGTTGTGGGTTTCGTCCGCGCCGACCGGGACATCCTCTGCAGGCAGATTGGGCACGGCCATCAGCAGATCGAACAGCTCGGCCTGCAGCGCGTCCAGCCTGGCGGCATCGGCTTCGAGGGTGGTCTTGATGTTGCCGACTTCCTCCATGAAGGCCGCAACGTCCTCCCCCCTGGACTTGGCGTGACCGATCTGTTTGGACAACTGGTTGCGTCGCGCCTGTAAATCTTCGGTGCGCTTTTGCAGGGTTTTTCGCTCCGTCTCCAGCGCGTCGAAGCGGGCCACGTCCAGGTAGGGCTGCGGTGATTTGCGGGTGTCCAGGCGTTTGATGACATGCGGCAGATCTTTGCGCAGCAGGTTGATGTCGAGCATGATGGGAATGGAAAGTAGAAGGGCCGCACGCGCTCGGCGGCGGCACGAGGGACATCTGAAAATCAGGGTTCGGCTTGGACAACCAGGCCGCGGGGCAGAGGAAATTGCACGGATTCGGTCACGCCGTCCACACTGCGCACCGAGACGGCGCCGAGTTGTCTGAGGCGGGCGATGACTTGTTCCACCAGAGTTTCTGGGGCCGACGCACCGGCGGTGAGTCCGATCTGCCGCGCGCCGCGCACCCATTCGGGGCGCAGGTCCTCTGCGCGATCGACCATGTAGGCGGGCTTGCCCATGCGCTGTGCCACTTCGCGCAGGCGGTTGGAGTTGGAACTGGTGGGGCTGCCAACCACGATCAGCACATCGACCTGCGGGGTGAGCACCTTGACAGCGTCCTGTCGGTTTTGGGTTGCGTAGCAGATGTCCTGCTTTTTCGGCTCATGGACTTGCGGAAAGCGCTGGCGCAAGGCGGCGACGATCTCGGCCGCATCGTCCACCGACAGCGTGGTCTGGGTGACGTAAGCCACGGGCGCATCCAGCGCGATGGGCAAGCGCGCAACATCGTCCACGGTCTGCACCAGATGGATGCCGTCGGCCTGTCCCATCGTGCCTTCGACCTCGGGGTGTCCGGCGTGGCCGATCATCACGATTTCCAGGCCATTGCGGCGCATCTTGGCCACTTCCACATGGACCTTGGTGACCAGCGGACAGGTGGCGTCGAACACCTGCAACCCCAGCGCCTGCGCCTGTGCGCGGACGGCCTGCGACACACCGTGCGCTGAAAACACGACGGTACCGCCCTTGGGCACGGCTTCGAGTTCTTCGACAAAGATCGCCCCCTTGGACTTCAGATCGTTCACCACATAGGTGTTGTGGACGATTTCATGGCGCACATAGATCGGCGCACCAAACCGGGCCAGGGCATGTTCGACGATATCGATCGCGCGGTCCACGCCAGCGCAGAATCCGCGCGGGTTGGCCAGCAACACCTGCGGCTGATCGTGGGAAGGAGAGTCTTGGGACATGAGGGGCAAATCCGTTGTCACAGCACGGCGAGCAGGTGCACTTCGAACTGGGTCGGGCAGTCCGCCAGGGGATGGTTGAAATCGAGCAGCAGCGCATCGCGCTCGGTGTCCACCTCGCGCACCAGCGCGGTGAGCAGCCCTGGTTCACCATCGGCGCTGGTGGGCAGGCGCAGACGCAATACGTCACCGATCAGCGGTTGCGGGCCGGGGCGTTCGCGCGACGCCTCGACCACGCTGCGCGACACCCAGCGCAGCAATCCAGGGATGCGGGCGCCAAACGCTGCGCCAGCTGGCAGATCGAATCGGGTGTGCGTCCCCTCCTCCATGCCAATCAGCAGCGCCTCCAGCGCGGGGCTGAGCTGGCCCTGACCCAGGGTGAGCGTGGCCGGTGTGTGGCCGAAGGTGTTCACCGCATCCACACCGCCCGGATCGCTCAGGCGGTAATGCAGGGTGAGATAGGAATCAGCTTGAACGCAGGGCACGATGAGAGACGGGCAGGCAAAATAGCGCAGACGCGCAAGATGGACGCGAGACAAAGGCACATTTTAGGTGGAACCCCGCATGGCCACGCGCATCGCCGATCTCCCCACGGACGCTCGCCCCCGCGAGAAGTTGCTGGCGCGCGGCCCGCACGCCCTGGCGGACGCCGAGCTGGTCGCCATCGTGCTGCGCACCGGTGTGCGCGGTCAAAGCGCGATCGACCTGGCTGCCGCATTGCTTGATCGTTTCGGTGGCCTGCACGGTCTGCTCAATGCCCCTGCCGATCAGTTGCGCAAGGTGAAGGGGCTGGGAGCGGCCAAGTACGCAGAAATCGCCGCCGTGCTCGAACTCGCCCGGCGCACCCTGAACGAGCAGATGCAGCAGCAACCCTTGCTCGACTCGCCCACAGCCGTGCGCGACTACCTGCGCCTGTGGCTCGGGCCGCAGCCAGTGGAAATTTTTGCCGCCCTGTTTCTCAACAGCCAGCACCGCCTCATTGCGGCGGAAGAGCTTTCGCGCGGCACTCTGGCGCACACCAGCGTGTACCCGCGCGAAATCGTGAAGGCCGCATTGCGCCTGAATGCCGGCGCGCTCATTCTGGCGCACAACCATCCCAGCGGAGTGGCCGAACCCTCTGCCGCCGACCGCGCACTGACGCAGGCCTTGCAATCCGCCCTGGCCCTGGTGGAGGTGCGCGTGCTCGATCATCTGGTGGTCACGCGGCAGACCGTGTTTTCCTTTGCGGAGCGAGGCTTGCTGTGAAGCACGGCGCCCCTGCGCACAAGGCCAGCGGCCTGGACGCGCTGCACGATTTGCGCAAGCGCCTGCGGTCGTCCCGCGCTGCGCCGCAGCCTGCCCAGACTGCGCTGGCCCCGGTTGCTGCAGCGCCTGCGGAGGCGGTACCCACACAGGCCGATCGTGCGCTGTTTCGCACAGCCGCAGCCGGTGCACGGCCGCTTGCCCTGCCAGATCACCCTCCCCCGCCTGGCCTGCAGCCCAAGCCCCCCGCGGCCATACCGCTGCAGCATGTGCGCGATGAACAGGCCGTGCTGCGCGAGGCCATGTCGGACGAGCTCGATCTGGATCATCTGCTGGAAACCGACGCCACCCTGTCGTGGCGGCGCGATGGCATCGGCTCGGACACCCTGCGCAAGCTGCGGCGCGGCCACTGGACCATCCAGAACGAGATCGACCTGCACGGCCTGCGCCGCGACGAGGCGCGCGAGGCACTGGGACAGTTTCTGCGGACCGCACTGCAGCGGGAGTGGCGCTGCGTGCGGGTGATTCACGGCAAGGGCCTGAGTTCGCCGCTGCGCGAGCCAGTGCTCAAACACAAGGTGCGCAGCTGGCTGATGCAGCGCGATGAGGTGATGGCCTATGTACAGGCCCGCCCGAGTGACGGCGGCGCCGGGGCGCTGGTATTGCTGCTGCGCTCCGCGCGGCGCACGGAGCGCGGCTGATCGGTGTCAGCGAATCCGTGCAGGATTGGCGCAGCTCAGCCGTGCACCACGTTGCCCGCCGGCATGTTGCCCTGCTCGGCCTTGTTGCGCATCCAGTCAGCGGTTCCGGCGAAGGCTTCATGCAACTGGCGGCGAAGGTCAGGTTCCATGTCCACTTCGTTCAGAGTCTGCACCATGCAGGCCATCCACTCGTCGCGTTCCTTGGTGCCGATGGCATAGGGAAAATGCCGCATGCGCAGACGCGGGTGACCAAAGCGCGGCGAGTACAGATCGGGCCCGCCCAGCCAGCCGCTCAGAAACCAGAACAGCTTGTCGCGCGTTTCTTCCGAATGGGTGGGGTGCATGGCGCGCAGATCGGCGTACTGCGGCTCCAGATCCATGAGGTCGTAGAAGTGATCGACCAGCTTGCGTACCCCCGCCTCGCCGCCAAGCCGCTGATAGGGCGTGCTGGCCTCGGGTTCGGGCGCGGAAGAGACGGGAGCGATGGAGATGGCAGCAGAGGTCATGGGAGCGGACAGTCTGTGGAATGAGGCGAGAGACGCCGAAAACAGAGAAAAATACTGCGCGATTATGGGAGATGCGCGCCGGATCGGCTTGTTGCAAATCAATCCCCGGATTTGCGGTGCTCAAAAAACGGCCTCACATCCCCTAAGGCAACGCTGAACAAGTCCCCTGCGCGCCGCGCATCCGGCCTACGGGCGGTCTGCAGCGTTGCACATCCTCGCCATAGCTTTGGCTATGGCTGCGGTGTGCGCCTTGCATCCCATCCCGTAGGCCGGCGCGCAGCATCACAAGGACTTTTTCAGCGTCGCCCTAACCCAACTGGCGCAGGTTTTGCCCCGGCGCTCGGCGCAGGATCTGGCGCAGGCTCCACCATCCGGCCAGCATGGCCAGCGCCGCCGCGGCCACCATGGACGCAGGCCAGAGCAGCCAGGGTGGCTGCCAGGGGAAGTGGAACACCCAGTGGGTCAGCGCAGCGCTGACCGCAGCGGCTCCCGCCGCACCAAGCAGACCGGCAACCGCACCCACCCAGAGCATTTCCAGCAGCGCCATGCGCCGCAACAACTGCGACGACGCCCCAAGCGCGCGCCACACCGCCATGTCCCGCGCCCGATCCTGGCGCGACAGCGCCAGCGATGCTGCCAGCACCAGCAACCCGGCCGCCAGCGCGAACAGAAACAGGAACTGCACCGCGGTGATGACCTGATCGATCAGCTTGCGCAGGTGCGCCAGCAGGCTGCCCACGTCCACCACGGTGAGATTGGGGAACTGCCGCACCAGCGCATCGTCCATGCGCTGCGCGTCTCCCGGGGCGTGATAGGCGGCCAGGTAGGTCACGGGCTGATCCCTGAGCATGGATTGCGGCAGCAGCACGAAGAAGTTGGCGTGCATCGAACTCCAGTCCACGTGGCGCACGCTGGTGATCGGGGCTGACACGCGCTGGCCCGCGATGTCGAAGGTCAGGGTGTCACCCAGCTTGAAGCCGAGGGTCTTGGCGATTCCCTGTTCGACGGACAGGCCCTTCGCGTTCGGCCCGGCGGTGTCTTCCCAATTGCCGGCCACCACGGTGTTGGCCTTGGGCAGCGTGGCGCTGGCGGAAAGGTTGAATTCCCGGTCGATCAGGTCGCGGGCGCGGATATCGCTGTAATCGCGGCCAAACACCGCGCGTCCGTTGATCGCCACCAGGCGCCCGCGCAGCATCGGGTACCAGTCCGGCTGGGTCACGCCGTCCTGCTGCAGGGCGGCCAGAAAGTCTCTGGTCTGCGCCGGCTGGATGTTGATGACAAAACGATCCGGCGCGTTGGTTGGAATGGAAGCGCGCCACGCGTCGATCAGGCTGGTGCGCATCAGCACCAGCAGCACCAGGGCCAGCAGCCCCAGGCTCAATGCCGTGATCTGGATCACTGCGCTCCACGGCCGGGTGGACAACTGCCGCACGGCCATCTGCAGCAGCCCGCCTGCCGCATGGGACGTCGCGGCATGGCCGCGTATCCAGCGTCGCAGCCCCCATGTGATCAGCCAGGACAGCAGCGCGAACAACAAGGCCAGCCCGACGAAGCCCCCCGCGGCAATTGCACCCAGCCGAAGGTCACCGGCCTGCAGCCAGAGCAGCACCGCAAACGCACCCACGCCGGCGAACACCGTGACGAATGGCGCGGACTGCAGCCGTCCCAGGCTGCGACGCAGCACCGCCAGCGGCGGCACCCGCGCCAGTTGCAGGATGGCGGGCAGCCCGAACGCGAGCAACAGCACCATGCCCGTGGCCGCGGCAAACAGCGCGGGCATCCAGCCGGGCGCGGGCAGCTCGCGCACCTGCACCTGGATCAGCCCGTGCAGCAACCCGATCAGGGCCGCCTGCGCTGCCAGGCCAAGCACAACCCCCAGCGCTGCAGCCAGCCCGCCCAACCAGACAAACTCGGCGGTGTAGCGACGCAGCAGCACCCCCTGACGCAGTCCCAGCGCCTTGAACACGGCGCAGGACTGCAGGCGCCGCCGGGCAAAGTCCCGCGCCGACTGCGCCACGGCCACTGCCGCCATCAAGGCGGTGATCAGCGCGACAAGATGCAGAAAGTCGGCGGCGCGCTTGAGCGTCTGCTCCTGCGCCGGACCGCTGTCGGCAACTGTCTCGACCCGCATGCCGCGCGTGGCGGTCTGGCGAATGTGGGCCTGCGCCCAGTCGGCATAGTCCGCAGCCGCCTTCTCTGGCCCGGCAACCGCGAGGCGATAGGTCACCCGGCTGGCGGGCTGGATCAACCCGGTGGCCGGCAGATCGTCCCGGTTCATCATGACCCGCGGGGCAAAGTTGATGAACCCCGCGCCGGTGTCCGGCTCGCGCACCAGTACCGCAGCGATGCGAAACCGCGCATTGCCAAGCTGAAGCAGATCACCCACCTGCAGCCGCAGCGCGCCGAGCACGCTGGCGTTCACCCACACAGTTCCAGGCGTCGGCGGGCCGCGGCGCGAGACTTCCGGGCCTTGCAGACTGTCGCGCAACACGACTTGCGCAATCAGCGGGTAATGCGCGCCGACCGCCTTGAGCGAAACCAGGCGGGTGCGGTCTCCGCGCACGTCGAGCGCCATGCTGGGAAACACCGCAGTCTGCATCAGGCGCAGCCCCCTGGCCTGAGCCTGTTGCACATAGATTGGAGCAATGGGGTGGTCACTCGCCACCACCACGTCGCCGCCGATGAGTTGCGCGGCGTCGCGCACCAGCGCACCCTGCAGCCGCTGGGCAACAAAGCCCACCGCGGACAGCGCCGCAACAGCGAGCACCAGCGAAAAGAACAACAGCCGCAGCTCGCCGCTGCGCCAGTCACGCCAGAACTGCCGGAGAGATTGCATAGAGACCAGGCGCCTTGTCCGCCACTGAAATTCAAGTCGAACCGCATTGTCCTTGCAACGTCGCGAGGGCGCAGGCAAAAGGACTTTGAACCCCGGCGTCCGGACGGCCCCTGAAGAGTAGGATGCCAGCCGTGCCAAACGACGGGATGGCACCAGATCTTCCCGCTGCAGCATCCCGGATGCGCCCGATGCCTCCGCGCCTTCTCATCTGCACTCTCTCGGTTTTCGCTTTTTCAATTGAACGCGACGCTTCAACATCACACTCCGCTGATGCAGCAATATCTGGGCATGAAGGCGGAGCATCCAGACGCGCTGCTGCTGTGCCGCATGGGGGACTTTTACGAGCTGTTCTACGCCGACGCGGAAAAAGCCGCCCGCCTGCTCGACCTCACGCTCACGCGGCGCGGGCAGTCCGCTGGCGAGCCGGTCGTCATGGCGGGTATCCCGGTGCAGGCGCTCGACGGCTACCTGGCCAAGCTGGTCAGGCTGGGCGAATCGGCAGCGATTTGCGAGCAGATCGGCGATCCGGCGCAGGCCAAGGGCCTGGTCGAGCGCCGCGTGGTGCGCGTGGTCACGCCAGGCACGCTCACCGAGCAATCCCTGCTCGACGACAAGCGCGACGCCGTGCTGCTGGCGATCGCGCCAGGGAAAAAACCGCGCGACGGCTGGGGCCTGGCGTGGATGGCGCTCAGCGGCGGCGGCATCACTCTGGCGCAATGCGAGGCCGATGCCCTGCCCGACTGGCTGGCGCGCATCACTCCGGCCGAAGTGCTGTGGCCGCAGGGTCAGCCGCTGCCGGACAGTGCGCCGTGGCCCTACACCACCACCCGCGCCGACTGGCATTTCGACGCCGCGCTCGGGTTGCGCAAGCTGTGCGCGCAGCTGCAGGTGGCGCATCTGGACGGCTTCGGCGCGCAGGCGCTTGTCGCGGCGCACGCCGCAGCCGCCGCGCTGC
>JAGDVQ010000136.1 GCA_023255715.1 Thiomonas sp. | reverse complement strand
ACCTGCTCGGTGTTTCCACAGGAGGGCGCGGAACAGGCCACAGCCTTCCTCGCCCGCCATGCCGATGCGATAGCATCGCCCGCGCCGGGACAGTTGCTGCCGCAGGAGCCGCAACACCGGGGGACGGGCGACAGTGCGCCCCCTCGAGCGCCCCATTCGCAAGACGGTTTTTTCTACGCCCTGTTCACCAAGTCCTCGTGAAGACCGCCCGCCCAAGTCCCGACCTCCAGCGCCGCAAGCTGTTGCGCGCCGGCCTGGCTTTGGCTGTGGGCGTCAGTGCAGTGCAGCGCGCGCATGCCACCACCGTGGACACGGAACCCCTGATGCTGACCATGAGCCCCGAAGGCCTGTTCGTCACCACCGCGGCGGTGTTTGCGCTGCCTCGCAGCCTGGAGGATGTGCTCAACCGCGGCATCGCGCTGTATTTCGAGACGGTGGCCACCGTGGTGCGACCGCGCTGGTACTGGTTCAACGAGGAGGTGGCACAGACCCGGCGCGAAGTGCGGCTGGCCTATCAGCCCCTGCTGCAGCGCTACCGCGTCTCGGTGGGCGGCCTGCAGCAGAACTACGACAACCTCGACGAGGCGCTGGGTGTGGTGCAGCGCACGCGGCACTTGCGGGTCGCCGAAGCCGCGCAGCTCGTGCCGGGGCAGAGCTATCAGCTCGACGCCCGCTTCCGCCTCGATCTGTCGCAACTGCCACGGCCATTCCAGATCAACATCTCGTCGCAGTCCGACTGGAAGATCGAAGCCACCTTTCCTCCCCAAGCCTTCGTCTGGACGCCGTGAACACGCCCGTCGGCAACCACTGGGACAGTCGCACCTCGCGCTGGGCCATGCGCATGGCCCTGGCGCTCGGGCTGCCGCTGGCGGTGTTTCTGGTGTTTCTGCTGGCGGTTTCCACCGACAACACCGCACAGCCCAGCCCGTTTTTCGCTTGGTTGTACTGGATCAATTTCGTCGTTGCGGGTGCCCTGATGCTGGTGGTGCTGGCGCTGGGCCTGCGCCTGGGCTGGCGGCTGCACAAGCGGCGCTTCGGCAGCCGCCTGCTGTTCAAGCTCGCCGCCGTGTTCGCGCTGGTGGGCGTGCTGCCCGGCGTGGTGATCTACACCGTGTCGTATCAGTTCGTTGCCCGCAGCATCGAGACCTGGTTCGACGTCAAGGTGGAGGGAGCGCTGACCGCCGGGCTCAACCTCGGTCGCACCACCCTCAACGTCCTGCAGACCGATCTGCAGGCCAAGGCGCGCAATCTGTCGGTGCAGATCGCGGAAGACCCCACCACACTGTCACCCCTCACCATGGAACAGTTGCGGCAACAACTCGGCCTGCAGCAGATCACCGTGTTCGACGGCAACGGCACCGTGCTGGTGACCGCGGGCGGCAATCCGTTCTCGCTCATTCCCGACATCCCCGGCCCAAACAGCATGCGGCAGTTGCGCACCATGGGCTCCATCTCCGACATCGAAGGCGGTGATGACGGCTCCGGGCAGACGCCGCAGACCCTGAAGCTGCGGGTCGTGGTCAGCCTGCCCTCACGCCATTTTGTCCTGCCCGGGCATGGCCGCTATCTGCAACTCATCCAGGACGTGCCGCAAGCCATCTCCAGCAGCGCGCTGGAAGTGCAGCGGGCCTATGGCGAATATCAGGAGCGCGCGCTGGGCCGCGAGGGGCTCAAGCGCATGTACATCTCCACCCTCACCCTCACCCTGTTCCTCGCGATTTTCCTGGCCGTGCTGCTGGCCGTGATGCTGGGCAACCAGCTTGCCAAGCCCTTGCTGCTGCTGGCCGACGGCATGAAGGCCGTGGCCGAAGGCGACCTGCGGCAGAAACCGCACCTCGAGCGCAACGATGAACTCGGCGTGCTGGTGCGCTCGTTCAACACCATGACCAATCAGCTTGCCGAAGCGCGGGCGCAAGTGCAGTTCAATCACGATGCGCTCGAGGCCTCGCGTGCCTATCTGCAAAGCGTGCTCGACAATCTCAGCACCGGCGTCCTGGTGCTGGGCGGCGATCAGCGCCTGGCCCTGGCCAACCCCAGCGCCACACGCCTGCTGCGCGCGCCGCTGCAAGGCCTCATCGGTCAGCCCCTGCACCAACACGCCAGCCTGGCGGGGTTCGCCCAGACACTGTCCGACGCCTTTGCTGCGCTCGATGAACAAGATCCTGCCGGCGCCAGCCCGCACTGGCTGCAACAGATCGACTACCAGCTCCCGGGCAGCGATGCCAGCATCACCCTGCTGGTCCGCGGCGCGCGGCTGGCGCTGCCGGGTCAGCCCGCGTCCGTGGTGGTGTTCGACGACATCACCGAGGTCATTTCCGCACAGCGCTCCATCGCCTGGGCCGAGGTCGCGCGGCGTCTGGCGCACGAAATCAAGAATCCGCTCACTCCCATTCAGCTCTCGGCCGAGCGCCTGCAGATGAAGCTCGCCTCCAAGCTCGAAGGCGCCGACCGCGACATGCTCCAGCGCAGCACCACCACCATCGTCAACCAGGTGCAGGCCATGCAGCACATGGTCAACGACTTCCGCGACTATGCCCGCCTGCCCGCAGGCAAGCCCGAGGCGATGAACCTCAACGCCCTCATCCGCGACGTACTCAATCTTTACGCCAGTCTGCCCGCGCGCGATGGCGCCAGCCCTGATGAAGACCCCGAGGTCAAGGCCGATCTGGCTGCAGCGCTGCCCGACATCCTGGGCAACCCCACCCAGCTCCGCCAGGTCATCCACAACCTGCTGCAAAACGCCATCGACGCCGTCGCGGCACAGCCCGAGCGCAAGGTGCGCATCCGCACCGAGGCCCTGCCCGCGCAGGCCGGCAGCCCCATGCGCGTGCGCCTGAGCGTGAGCGACAACGGCCCGGGCTTCAGCGACAAGATCCTCCACCGTGCCTTCGAGCCCTACGTCACCAGCAAGCCCCGCGGCACCGGCCTGGGTCTGGCCGTGGTGAAAAAAATCGTCGAGGAACATCATGCCCGCATCGAAATCCAGAACCTTCAGGCAGAAGGGTCGGTTTGTGGCGCGCGCGTTTCCCTTATATTCCCTGGGCTGGCACAACAAGCTGTTGTGGAGGCACCCCTGCATCAGGCATGAGAGCGAGTTGGTATGGCAAGCATTTTGGTGGTCGATGACGAAATGGGAATCCGGGAACTGCTTTCCGAGATTCTGAACGACGAGGGGCATAGCGTGTCACTGGCCGAGAACGCCGCACAGGCCAGGCAGCTTCGCGCCCAGGCCCGGCCCGACCTGGTGCTGCTCGACATCTGGATGCCCGACACCGACGGCGTCACCCTGCTCAAGGAATGGGCCAGCAGCGGCCAGCTCACCATGCCGGTCATCATGATGTCGGGACACGGCACCATCGACCACGCCGTGGAAGCCACCCGCATCGGTGCGATGGCCTTTCTCGAAAAGCCCATCGCGCTGCAGAAGCTGCTGCAATCCGTCTCGCAGGCACTGACCAAGCCGGCCGCGCGCGCCACTGCGGGCAGTCAGACTGGCAACACGCAGCCCGCCAGCGCAGGCCACGCCGCGCCGGAGGTGCCGCAACCCATCGCCCTTCCATCCGAACGCGCCTTTCTGCTCGACCGCCCGCTGCGGGAAGCCCGAGACGAATTCGAGCGGGCCTACTTCGAGTTCCACCTGGCACGCGAAAACGGCAGCATGACCCGCGTCGCAGAGAAGACCGGCCTGGAACGCACCCATCTCTATCGCAAGATCAAGCAGCTCGGCGTCGACCTGGGTCGCGGAGGTCGCAACAAGAGCGAGCAGGCCCTCTGCGTCGAAGAATCTCCCGCCACCAACGCGGACCCGACGGCCAACTGACCTCCCCCCGAGCAGCGAGACAGCGCCCCCCGCAAAATTTGTTAGTATCTCCATCTTTACGGAAAATGGTGCGCATGGATTGCTCGCGCACGGCCTGAAAAAATCTGTGGCCAGGTAGCTCAGTTGGTAGAGCAGCGGACTGAAAATCCGCGTGTCGGCAGTTCGATTCTGCCCCTGGCCACCACGGATAGCCAAAGGCCCCGCTCCACGAGTCGGGGCCTTTTTGTTTGGCTGGGATGTGTTTACATTGCGCGGATGGCTGCCCACACCTCGCCTCCTTCCCTGCCTGGGTCTGTCGCATCGGTTGCGCCAGACGGGCTGGAGCTCGCCGCGCGCATTCGGCGCGGTGACATCAGCGCTGCGCAAGCGCTGCATGACGCGATCGGGCGTTGTGATGCGGTCAATCCCCAGATCAATGCCGTCATCAACGACCTGCGGGTGCGTGCCGATGCGCAACTGCGCCATGCGCAGGCTTTGCAGGGCATCTTTGCCGGCGTGCCCTTCTTGCTCAAGGATCTGGGCATGGATCTGTCCGGCGTGCCCACCAGTCAGGGAAATGCCCGCGTGGCGAAGATCGCGGCCGGGCAGACCGACGCCATCGTGCGGCGCTGGGAGCAGGCGGGGCTGGTGATTTTCGGCAAGACCAATACGCCCGAGCTGGGGCTCAAGGCGATCACCGAGCCGGTTGCGTTCGGCCCGACGCGCAATCCGTGGAATCTCGATCACACCCCGGGCGGCTCCTCGGGCGGGGCGGCTGCGGAGTTGGCCGCAGGCATCGTGCCCGTGGCCGCAGCGGCGGATGGCGGCGGCTCGATCCGCATTCCTGCGGCCTATTGCGGCCTGTTCGGGCTGAAGCCCTCGCGCGGGCGGGTGAGCTGTGCGCCGCAGTTCGACGAGATGTGGGAAGGTGCAGTCAGTGCGAACGTCATTTCGCGCTCGGTGCGCGACAGTGCGGCCATGCTCGATGTGCTGGCCGGTGCCGAGCCCGGCGATCCGTTCATCGTCCGTCCACCGGCCGGCCCCTATGCCCAGGAGGTGGGACAAGCGCCGGGCCATCTGCGCATTGCCCTGAGCACGGCCTCGCCGATCGGCGGCGCGGTGGATGCAGCCTGGTCGCAGGCCGCAACCGATTGTGCCTTGCTGCTGCAATCACTCGGGCACAGCGTGGAGCGGGTCGATCCGGTTGGCGACGGCATGCAACTGGCCCGCGACTATCTCACCATGTATTTCGGCCAGGTGGCTGCACAGCTGCAATGGTGGCAGCAGCGCGGTGTTCCGGCTTCGGCCTTCGAGACCGACACCCAGGCACTCGGCCTGATCGGGCGCGGCCTCGCTGCAGGCGATTACGCCCTGGCGCGTGCGCGGTGGAATGCGCCGATGCGCGCGCTGGGCAGCCTGTTCTCGCGCTTCGATCTCTACATCACGCCAACCTGCGCGCAGCCCCCTGCCCGCATCGGGCAGTTGGCAGCGCCAGCCTGGCAGCAAACCGTCCTGCGCCTGATTCTGCAATTCGGCCTGGGTGGACTGCTGCGCCGCAGCGGCCTTGTGGAGCAGTTGGCCTTCGACAATCTGCATCGCACCCCGTTCACCCAGCTCGCCAACCTGACCGGTACGCCCGCGATGTCGGTTCCCTGGAGTCTGGATGCCATGGGCCTGCCCGTTGGCGTGCAGTGCATTGCCGCGTGGGGACGGGAAGATCTGCTGCTGCGCGTGGCGAGCCAGTTGGAGCAGGCTCGCCCTTGGGCGCACTGGAGGCCGCCGGTGTTTGCGCAATAAAGAAAGGGGACGCCGCAGCGCCCCCTGTTCATGTTGCAGACTCGGGCTTCAGGCCGATGCCAGCTGCATGCGCGGCTTGATCAGCAGCCTGGCGAACAGGCGGACATACACCTGAACGGTCTTGGCCTGCACGGCAACAAAGGGTGCCATCAGCAGGAAATACACCCAGGAGCCGGAACCCACCAGCTTGGGCATCACCAGGCCGAAGCCGATGAAGAACATGCCGAAGACAAAGAACGCCACGCCAGGGCAGATCAGCGCAAACGCACCGGCATTGCTTTTCGGTCCGCCGACATAGTCGGCGAAGTAATTGAGCTTTTTCATCACCGCATAGCCAATCAGGCCGAACAGCACCTGCAGCGACACGATCACCGTGGTGAACAGCAGCAGATCGGTCGGGTGGCCGGTGTTGCCGAAGCTGTGCGACAGCCCCATGGACCAGCGGATCCAGGTGATGCCCAGCAGGGTGAGGATGGGGATGAGAATCCACAGGCTGCCCGCCGCCTGCGGCTGGATGCCGTGGCGCAGGATGGAATCAAAGCC
Source organism: Thiomonas sp. (assembly GCA_023255715.1). Lineage (GTDB taxonomy): Bacteria > Pseudomonadota > Gammaproteobacteria > Burkholderiales > Burkholderiaceae_C > Thiomonas. The sequence goes on along the minus strand of JAGDVQ010000136.1, from coordinate 4,131 downwards.
CAGCACCACCTTGATGAGCATCAGCAACAGGGCTGCGCTGCCAAAGAAGATCGACAGCACCATGGCTATCGCATTGATTTCGCGGTGGTGGCTCATGGCACCAGGCGCGGCCAGACCGACGGCAACCATGGCCAGCGCGAAGATCGACACCATCGGCGCCAGCGAGTTGTTCTCGGCGAAGTCGAACTGCGCGTGAACGAACAGCCGGGTGAAATACTGCCCCAGAATGCGCAGGGCGTAGATGCCCACCGCGAGGAAGGCGGCGATCGCACCCGGGTACATCCACTCCACCACGCTCCACAGATTGGGCACGAACACCGCGCCCAGCACGAAAGCCACGTTGATGGTCATCGCCAGGGTCAGCGGCACGGCCATGAGGCCGATTTCGGCGTTGGAGGTCAGCAGTTTCTGATAGGCCGCTGTCTGGCGGAACAATTTGAATTCGCGCAGGTTCCACGCCAGCAGCCAGAAGTGCAGCGCCGCGAACACGATGATGGCCAGCAGGTCGAGCCCGATCAGCGCGGAGATCAGCGGATTGCGGCCGTCGGTCAGCACCGGCCACAGGTGGTTGAAGGTCACCATCGGCGTGTCCGGATGCGGCAGCAAAAACATGGGGTAGATGAAAAACGACACAGCCAGACCGCCGGCGCCGAGCGCGGCGAGGAAGTACATGGGCGAGTAGCGTTCTCGAAGGTTGTTGACCAGCATGGTGGCACTCCAGGGAGAGAATTTGCGGGGACTGCGCAACGACCGAACTGGACGACAGCCGGTGTTGCAAGTGGTTACAAATACGGGGTGGAGTGTATGAACTGACGCCTTGAAAGGCTTGATGAATCGCAATTCCGCCAAATTTCGCGCCGAGAATCCGGGAAGAATCCCGCTTCTCAGGACCGGTATGTGACTTGGGTCACACCGCGCGGAAAAAGACCTCGCTGACCCAGAGCCCCTGGCCGCCGAACACAAAGGAGGAACGCCGCGCCCAGAGCGCTGCGTCTGGGGCGCCTTGCAGCGCATGGGCTTGCCGTGCCAGTCGCAACAGCGGCGAGGACGTCGACAGGCGTCTGACCCGCAGCGCACTGCGGCGGGTTTGCGGGCGAGTGAACACCGCGTCGCCCACGGGCTTGACACCCAGATGCCGCAGCAGCCGCCACGGCCCGCGCAGCGCGGAAAGTCGGCACACGCTGTGGCCGAGCACGCGCGGCATGCCGTCGGCGATCAGCAGCACGTCGCGCCGCCAGACCTTGCGCCCCGGTGGCAGGCCGAGCAGCGGGTATTCGTCGCGCAGCGCGCGCGCAGGCCCCTGCCGCAGCAGGCGCAATTCAAACCGGGTGCTGCCCTGCCGCAGCCGTCGGGTGAGCGAGCCCGGGTGCGTCAGCCAGCTTTCGATGCCGCTGCGCCGCCCGCAAGGCAGCGCCGGCGGCCAGGATTCAGCAGGCGGGGCAGGGATGCGGCGGATACGGTGCAGGGCCATGAGCGAATCGGTGCAAACGCACAGTATCGCGCATCGCCGAGCCGCATTTACCCCACATGCTTGGCGAAAAACGCCAGGGAGCGCTCGCGGGCGAGTTGCGCCGCCTTGGCGTCGTAGCTGGCGCGGGCGTCGCAGTTGAAGCCGTGGTCGGCGTCGTACACGTAGAACTCGGCCGTGGGATTGGCCGTGCGCACCGCCTCGCGGTCGGCTTCGGTGATGTGCGCATCGCGCAGCCCGTAGTGGAACAGCAGCGGCCCCTTGGCCGGTTCGCCCACGAGCTGCACATTGCGCCCGCCGTAATAGCTCACCGCGGGCAGGCCGTCGCGGATCGCGGCGAGGTAGGCGATGCTGCCGCCCCAGCAGAATCCGACCACGCCGACCTTGCCGGCATGCGCCACCGCCTGCGCTGCGGCCCGCACCGACGCGAGCGCACGGTCGAACCCCAGCGCGGTGACCAGGGCGATGCCCTTCTGCATGCCGTGCTGGTCGTAGCCCAGTTCGACGCCCTGCTCGATGCTGTCGAACACCGCAGGCGCGATCGCGGCATAACCGGCTGCGGCATAGCTGTCGGCCACGCTGCGGATGTGCGCGTTGACACCGAAGATTTCCTGCACCACGACGATGCCGCCCTTGGGCTTGCCCGCGGGTTCGGCGACATAGGCGCCGATGGTCTGGCCGTCGGCCGTATTGAGGGTGATGGTCTTGTGTGGCATTTGATCCTCCTTCAGGGGTTGGGAGAGGGCCATTGTGCGGCGCAATGGCCGCGCGTGCATCCCGCGACGGCTTGCCCCGCGGGCGCGGCAGACCATCTGCTCACAGCAGTTGCACGCCATCCAGTCGTGTGGCAATGCTCTGTCGGGCGATGTCCACCAGATCATGCACATAGGGCCGCTGCGCCAGATCGCGCGGCACGGTGGCATACAGCTCGCTCCACAGCCCGCGCGCGCCGATGCGCCGCGCCTGCACATAGCCGCTGTCCACCGAGGGCTTGAGCGCCCAGTTCGGCAGCGCCGCAACGCCGCGGCGGCTGGCGACCAGCTGCAGGATCGCAATGGTCAGTTCGGCGGTGCGCCGCGGCAGACTGATCCCGGCAGGCTGCAGCACCTCGCGGATGATGTCGATGCGCGCATCGGGCGCGGGATAGGTGATCAGTGTCTGCCCCTGCAGATCGGCCGCGCGCACCACACGCTTGGCGCACAGCGCATGCCCCGGCGGCAGCGCCAGCAGGATCTCAAACCGAAACAGCGGCAGCGACACCCACTGCCTGCCCGCGGGACGCAGCGCGCCGATCACCAGATCGGCCTTGCCCTGGCTGAGCAGCGCCTCGGGGTCGCTGTGAAAACCCGACACCAGATCCACCTCCACATCCGGCCAGCGCTGGCGAAACACATCCATCACCGGCATCAGCCACTCGAAGCAGGTGTGGCATTCGAGCACCAGCCGCAGGGTGCCGCGGGTGTCGCCCTGGATGCGCTGCAGGTCCAGCTCGGCCGCCTGCACTGCCTCGCGCATCTGCCGCGCCAGCGCGAGCAGCCGCTCGCCCGCCGGAGTGAAGCGCAGGCCGCGGGCATCGCGCAGCAGCAGCGGCATGCCGTAGTGCGTCTCCAGGGCGCGCAACTGGTGCGACAGCGCAGATGGCGTGAGGTGCACCGCGTCGGCTGCGGCGTTGATGCGCCCGGTTTCGGCAATGGCGAGCAGCGAGCGCAGGTGGCGGAGTTCGAGCATGGTGGCCCCAATGTTGAATGGATTTCAGCATAACCTAAAAAATCATCGCTTGATTCAATCGCTTCCACTCCGCAAACTGCCGCCCTGTTTCGCATTTCATCCTGGAGAATTGGCATGACCACCACCCACGTCCTGGGCTATCCCCGCATCGGCGCGCAACGCGAACTCAAATTCGCGCTCGAGAGTTTCTGGCAAGGCAAGAGCGACGCCACCGCGCTGCAGTCCACTGCGGCACAGCTGCGCGCCGCCAACTGGGAGGCGCAGCGCGCCGCCGGGCTGGGCTTTGCCACGGTCGGCGACTTTGCGCTCTACGACCACATGCTCGACACCGCCGCGCTGCTCGGCGCGCTGCCCGCGCGCTTTGGCTTCGACCCCAAGGCGCTGGACCTGTCGCAATACTTCGCGCTGGCGCGCGGCAACGCGGCGCAACCGGCGATGGAAATGACCAAATGGTTCGACACCAACTACCACTACCTGGTGCCCGAGCTGGACGCCGCCACGCGCTTCGACGGCGGGGCGGACTGGCTGTTCGACCGGGTGCGCGAGGCGCAGGCCGCAGGCCACAACCCCAAGCCCGTGCTGGTCGGGCCGCTGACCTTTTTGTGGCTGTCCAAGTCGCACCAGCCGGGTTTCGACCGGCTAAGCCTGGCACCCGCGCTGTCCAGGGCGTATGCCCGCATCCTGGCGCGGCTTGCCGCGCTGGGGGTGGAATGGGTGCAGCTCGACGAACCCGCGCTGACCCTCGCCCTCGACACCCCGTGGCGCGACGCGCTGACCGTGCTGTATTCCGCGCTGCCCGCTGCCGCGTCGACGTCCGCCGGGGCGCTGCGGCCGAAGATTTTGCTCACCACGTATTTCGAGTCGGTCTGCGTGTCGCCGGCGACGCTGGCGGCGCTGCCGGTCGATGGCATCCACCTCGATCTGGTGCGCGCGCC
>JAGDVQ010000132.1:5383-10313 GCA_023255715.1 Thiomonas sp. | reverse complement strand
TGCTGGGCGGGCTGCTCATCGGCGTGGCATCCGGCATCACCACGGCCTACTTTCCCGCGGCCAGTGAGGCGGTGATCTATCTCATCATGGGGCTGATGCTGGTGGTGCGGCCGCGCGGACTGATGGGACAGGAGGGATTGTTCGAATGAGCACGCCTGCACACACCGTCCCCACACCCCGAACTGCCATGCAAACTTCCCCAGTCAAACAGCATCTTGGCACGGTCATTCTCGCGCTGGTGCTGCTCAGCGCTCCGGCCTGGCTGCACTCTGTCGGCGGCTACAACGACATCGCGTCGCGCGTGCTGATCTACGGCCTGGCCGCCATGGGGCTGAACCTGCTGCTGGGCTACACCGGCGGCCTGTCGTTCGGCCATGCCGCGTACTTCGGTCTGGGCGCATACGGCGTCGGGCTGATGCTCAAGTACCAGACGCACAACGTGCTGTTGGCCCTGCTGGGTGGCACCTTGCTGGGCGGACTTGTCGCCACGGTGCTCGCGCCCATTGCGGTGCGGCGGCGCGGCATCTACTTTGCGATGATCACCATTGCCATTGGCCAGATGTTCTATTTCATCGCCATTCGCTGGCAGGCAGTGACCGGGGGCTATGACGGGCTCACCGGCTTTTCGCGCCACACCCTGCACCTGCCCGGGTTCGACTGGACCATGGGCTCGCTGGGTTTCTATTACCTGGTGGTCGCCTGCTTCGCGCTGGGCGCGCTGGTGCTGTGGATCGTGCTGAACTCGCCGCTGGGCCACACGTTTGTCGCGATCCGCGAGAACCAGAAGCGCCTGACCTTCCTCGGCGTGCCGGTGCAGCGCTATGCGGCGATCTCGTTTGCGCTGTCGGGTTTCATCGTCGCACTGGCAGGTGGCCTCAACGCGCTGCTGGACAACTTCACCTCACCCAACACCCTGAACTACACCTTCTCGGGCGATCTGGTGGTGATCGCAGTGCTGGGCGGGATGCGCAACTTCTGGGGGCCGCTGGTGGGCGCGGCGATTTTTGTGCTGGTGCGCGACTACGCCAGCTCCGTGACCGACAACTGGATGTCGGTCATCGGCCTGATCTTCGTGCTCTCGGTGCTGTTCTTCCCGCTGGGCATCATGGGCTTTCTGCAGCGCAAGAGGGCATCGAAATGAGCCTGCTCAGGCTGCACAATGTGTCGCGCCGCTTTGGCGCGCTCAAGGCGCTGACCGATATTTCCATCGACGTGGAACCCGGCGAGCTGCGCGCGGTCATCGGCCCCAATGGCGCGGGCAAGACCACGCTGTTCAATCTGATCAGCGGTTTCTTTCCGCCCAGCGACGGCCAGATCGTGTTCGACGGCCAGCCGATCCACACCGTCAATCCGGGTGAACTGGTCAAGCGCGGCATCATCCGCACCTTCCAGATCACCGAAATCTTCCGGTCGCTGACGGTGTATGAAAACCTGCGCATCGCAGTCGAAGTCGCGCAAGGCGTGAACCTGCGCCCGTGGATGACGCGTGCGCTGCGCAAGCGCATCGACGACCAGGTCGAGGAACTGATGCAACTGGTGAAAATCAGTGGCAAGGCGGGCCGCGTGACCGGTGAGTTGTCGCACGGCGACCAGCGGGTGGTCGAGGTCGGCATTGCGCTGTCGCGCAGTCCCAAGCTGCTGCTGCTCGACGAGCCGACCGCGGGCATGGGGGATGAGGAAACGCACCACATGACCGCGCTGATCCGCGACCTCAACAAGAACCGCGGCATCACCACTCTGTTCGTCGAGCACGACATGGAGATTGTGTTCGGCATCGCCGATCGCATCACCGTGCTGGACAACGGCAGCCTGCTGGCCGAAGGCACTGCCGACGACATTTCCAGCAACCCCAGGGTGCAGGCCGCCTATCTCGGGCAGGCCGCCTGATGCACAGGAGCTACCGCCCATGACCGCCGTTCTCGAACTCGACGCCATTCACACCTACTACGACAAGAGCCACATTCTCAAGGGCGTGTCGATGACCGTGGGCGAAGGCGAACTCGTGGCCCTGCTGGGCCGCAACGGCGCGGGCAAGACCACGACCATGCGCTCGGTCATGGGGCTGACGCCGCCGCGCCAGGGCCGCATCAAGTTTTTCGGCAAGGACATGACCGGCGCGTCGCCGCACCGCATCGCGTCTTTGGGTGTGGGCTATGTGCCCGAAGGCCGCAAGATTTTTGGCCACCTCACGGTACATGAAAACCTGCTGGTGGTGCATGAAACCCCGGGGCGCTGGACGATCGACGCGGTGTACAAGCTGTTTCCCCGCCTGTTTGAACGTCGCACCAGCAAGGGCGGGCGGCTTTCCGGCGGCGAGCAGGAGATGCTGGCCATTGCGCGCGCGCTGCTGCTCAACCCCAGGCTGCTCATCCTGGATGAGCCCTCGCAGGGTCTGGCGCCGGTGATCGTGCAGGAGGTCATGCGCACGGTGGGCCGCATGAAGGAGGAGGGCATTTCCGTGCTGCTGGTCGAGCAGAACGCATTCCTCGCGTTGCAACTGGCTGACCGCGCCTATGTGCTGTCCGAAGGCGAAATGGTGTTTTCGGGCGATGCGGCCACCCTGCGCGACGACAAGGCCCGCATGGAGCACCTTGCCGGTGTGGCGCACGCGGCCTGAGCGATTGGTCAATCCGGCAGCTGGCTGCGGATGAGTTGGCACAGTTTCTGCGCCCACGGCGGCACGCGCTCGGTGGGCACGTAGGCATAGCCCAGAATCAACCCGCGCTGTCGGGGTTCACCCAGGTAGTACCGTGACAGCGGCCGCACCGTCATGCCCTGCGCATTGGCAGTGCGGGCGATGGCTTCATCGTCCACATCCGGTGTGTTGAACAGCAAGCACAGGTGCAAGCCAGACTCCTGCCCCGAGATCTGCACCCGATCGCCCAGACAACGCTGGATGCGCCGCGCCAGTTCGTCGCGCCGCGCCTGGTAGGCCACGCGCAGGCGGCGGATCAGGGTGTTGAGATGGCCCTCGGTGATGAAGTCGGTCAATGCCGCCTGCAGCATGAGCTGGCCCGGGCGGTACAGGTCGTACAGCCCCGTGTTGAACGCGGGCAGCAGGTCGGTGGGCACCACCAGATAGCCCAGGCGGATGCCGGGGTACATCACCTTGGAAAACGTGCCCGAGTACAGCACCTGCGCATGCTCGTCGAGCCCCTGCAGGCTGGCGAACGGGCGGCCGCCGAAGCGGAATTCGCTGTCGTAGTCGTCCTCGAAAATCCAGCAGCGTTGCTGCGCGGCAAACTGCAGCAGCGCGCGGCGGCGCTGCAGGCTCATCACATGGCCGAGCGGATATTGATGCGAGGGCGTGACATAGATCAGCCGCGGCCTGCCTTGCTGCCAGTCGGTCGTGGACGGCGCGATGCCCTCAACGTCCACATCGATGGGCTTGAGCCTCAGCCCGGCGGCCTGCAATGCGCGGCGGGCGCCCCAGTAGCAGGGGTTTTCCACCCAGGCTTCATCGCCATGATCGGTGAGCAGGCGTGCGGCCAGATCGAGCGACTGCTGCGTGCCCGAGGTGATGAGCACCTGCTCGGGCGTGACCCGCACCGAGCGGGACAGGCTCAGATACCCGGCGATCGCCGCGCGCAGCGGCATGTAGCCGCCTTCCTGCCCGTAATCGAGCAGGTCGCGGTCGAGGCTGCGCCAATACTTGGCCTGCAGCTTTTGCCAGAGCTGGATGGGAAACTCGGCAAACTCGATTTCGCCCGGCGCGAAGGGCTGCACCTCGAAGTCGGCCGAGCCCGATTGCGCCGTGAGCAGATTGCCGCGCTGCGACAGCTCGCGCGGCGATTCACTGCCTGCGCGGCCGACCGGCGCCGGCTTGCGCCCGCGCACCGCCGGGCTCAGCGGCCCGAGCTCCGGCAGGGTGTCCGAGACGAATGTGCCGCTGCCCTGGCGTGCGGTGAGGTAGCCTTCGGCGGTGAGCTGGTTGATGGCCGACATCACCGTGTTGCGCGACAGGTTCAGGTCGCGCGCCAGGTCGCGGGTGGAGGGCAGTTGCAGGCCCGCCGTGATGCGGCCAGACAGGATGGCGCTGCGCAATGACAGATACAGCCGCCGGTTGAGCGGCGGAGCAACGGCGGCGTCACCTCCATCGCGCTGGAGTTCGGTCAGCAGGAGTTCGGACAGGGCAAGCGGTCGCATGAGTGGGCGCAGCGGGTAGAAACTGGCTCCATGACAAAAGCAGGGAGTGGCACTTCCGAGAGTACCAGTCGGCAGGTAAATTGAGGCTATCGAATCAGGCTAAGTCATGGAAAACCCTAGTGTTTTTTGTTTTCGAGGCCAGCTCAAGCTGGTGCATCGGCATCTTGCATCGCACCAAAAAGGAGCGTCGAATGGTGCATCTGCAGGGCATGCGCTGCGTGCTGCAATGCACCAAGGCAGTGAACAGGCTTCTGTGCATGCTTTCCCATCCAATGGCTTTTGATCCCGTGTTCACCATGTTCCCCTCCGCCGCATTGCCGCGCGTTGCCGTCACCACCGATCTGAAGCTGATCGGCGGGCATGCCACCTATGCCGTCACGCAAAAATATGTCGATCCCTTGCTGCCACTGTCTGGCGTGATGCCCTGGCTGCTGCCGTCCATGGGCGCGAGCCTGCCGCTGGAGGCGGTACTGAATTCCGTGGACGGCCTGGTGTTCACCGGTTCGCCATCGAACATCGAGCCGCACCATTATGGGCAGGCGCTGAGCAACCCCGACTCACCGGCAGACCCCGCGCGCGATGCCACCACGCTGCCGCTGATCCGTGCCGCCGTGGCGCGCGGCATTCCAGTGCTCGGCATCTGCCGCGGCTTTCAGGAAATCAATGTCGCGCTGGGCGGCACGCTGCTGCAGGAGGTGCACAACACCGCAGGCCACTTTGATCACCGCGAGGACGATGCGCTGGACGTGGCCGGGCAGTACGGCCCGGCGCACCGCGTGCACGC
>JAGDVQ010000132.1:1507-5373 GCA_023255715.1 Thiomonas sp. | reverse complement strand
GCCCGGCGGTGCGCTCGCGGCCATCGTCGGCACCGACGCGTGGGAGGTCAACAGCCTGCATGGACAGGGCATTCAGACCCTCGCCCCCGATCTGCTGGCCCAGGCGCATGCGCCCGACGGCCTGATCGAGGCCTATACCTATCAACCCGCTCACCGCACCGATGTTGGCTTTTTGCTGGCCGTGCAGTGGCACCCTGAATGGCAGGCCGCGCAAAACCCCGTGTCGCGCGCGATCTATGCCGCTTTTGGCAACGCCTGTCGGCAGTTCGCCGCGCGCCAGCGCGACGGCACGCTGGCGCACGCTGCCTGAGCAAACCGCGCCTGCGCCTCTGGCGTTCAAAGTGCAGGCGGTGGATGGAGTCACCCTTGAAACGCAAACTGGAATCACATCATGAGTAGCGACAACCGCAAGCAATGGACCTTCAACGATCTTGAAGGCTGGCTCAACGCCCAGCGCATCACCGAAATCGAATGCCTCGTGCCCGACCTGACCGGGGTGGCACGCGGCAAGATCCTGCCGCGCAGCAAGTTCACCGAAGACCGCGGCATGCGTCTGCCGGAGAGCATCATCGGCCTGACCGTCACCGGCAACTGGCCCGAAGACAGCAACCTCGAAACCCTGATTGCCGACACCGATCGCGACATGAATCTGGTGCCCGATCCGAGCACCGCGCGGGTCGTGCCCTGGGCCACCGACCCCACCGCGCAGGTCATCCACGACTGCTATTTCAAGGATGGCCAGCCCGTGGATTACGCCCCGCGCACCGTGCTGAAGAACATGATCAAGCTCTATGCCGACAAGGGCTGGGCGCCGGTGGTGGCGCCCGAGCTGGAGTTCTATCTTGTGGACAAGAACACCGACCCCGACCAGCCGCTGCGCCCGCCCATCGGCCGCTCGGGCCGCGCCGAAACCTCGCGCCAGCACTACAGCATCGACGCGGTCAACGAGTTCGATCCGCTGTTCGAGGACATCTACGACTACTGCGAGGCGATGGACCTCGATGTGGACACGCTGATTCACGAAGTGGGCGCCGGGCAGATGGAAATCAACTTCCTGCACGGCGATCCGCTCGACCTGGCCGACAAGGTGTTCTTCTTCAAGCGCACCCTGCGCGAAGCGGCGCTGCGCCACAATATGTTCGCCACCTTCATGGCCAAGCCCATGGCGGGCGAGCCCGGCAGCGCCATGCATGTGCACCAGAGCATCGTCGACCGCAAGACTGGGCAAAACATTTTCAGCAACGCCGACGGCAGCGCGTCCGAGCTGTTCCTGCACTACATCGGCGGCCTGCAGAAATACATCCCGCATGTCATGTCGCTGTTTGCGCCCTACGTCAACTCCTACCGCCGTCTGGTGAGCAATACCGCCGCGCCGACCAATGTGGAGTGGGGTGCGGACAACCGCACCGTGGGCATCCGCGTGCCCTTCTCCAGCGCGGAAAACCGCCGCATGGAAAACCGCGTCATCGGCGCGGACGCCAATCCCTATGTCGCGCTGGCGGCCAGCCTGGCCTGCGGCTATCTGGGCATGGTCAACAGGATCAGCCCGCTGCCCGAGATGAAGACCAATGCCTATGCGGCGCCCAACGCCATTCCGCTGCCGCAAAGCCTGTCGGAGTCGGTGCGCCTGCTCGACGACGTGCCCGAGCTCGAAGCCATTCTGGGCAAGCGTTTCTGCGGCATCTACAAGGCGGTGAAGATGAGCGAGTACGCCGAGTTCATGAAAGTCATCAGCCCCTGGGAGCGCGAGCACCTGCTGCTGCACGTCTGATGCACCGCTTCGCACACACAACAGCCACCCCCCGATACGGAGATTCGCATGAAGCCCAATGATCTTCCCGCCTTCGACACTGCCGCGCTGCGCGCCAAGGACGCAGCGCATCACCTGCATCCCTTCACCGACACCAAGAGCCTGAACGCCGCGGGCAGCCGCGTGATCGTGCGCGGCGAAGGCGTGCGCATCTGGGACTCGGACGGCAACGAAATCATCGACGGCATGTCCGGCTTGTGGTGCGTGAACCTCGGCTACGGGCGGCAGGATCTGGTGGACGCCGCCACCCGCCAGATGCAGACCCTGCCGTTCTACAACGCCTTTTTCAAGACCACCACGGCGCCCGCCACGGAACTGGCCGCGCTGCTGCCGCAGGTGGCGCCGCCCGGGTTCAACCATGTGTTCTTCACCAACTCCGGCTCGGAAGGCAACGACACCATCATCCGCCTGGTGCGGCGCTACTGGGACCTGATGGGCCAGCCGCAGCGCAAAACCCTCATCAGCCGCCACAACGCCTACCACGGCAGCACCTTGGGCGGCGCCTCGCTGGGCGGCATGCGCGGCATGCACGAGCAGGGCGACTTGCCGCTGCCGGGCATCACCCACATCGACCAGCCCTACCAGTTGCAGCACGGCAAGCCGGGCGAAAGCGCGCACGACTTCGGCCTGCGCGCCGCGAGCTGGCTGGAGGCCAAGATTCTGGAACTGGGCGCCGACAAGGTGGCGGCGTTCATCGGCGAGCCGGTGCAGGGCGCGGGCGGGGTCATCATTCCCCCGGCGAGCTACTGGCCAGAGATCCAGCGCATCTGCGACAAGTACGGCATCCTGCTGGTGTCCGACGAGGTGATCTGCGGCTTTGGTCGCCTGGGGCATTGGTTCGGCTGCCAGCATCCGCACATCAATTCCCGGCCTGATCTCATCACCTTCGCCAAGGGCGTGACCTCGGGCTACCTGCCGCTGGGCGGTGTGCTGGTGGGCGACCGCGTGGCCAAGGTGCTGATCGAGCAGGGCGGTGACTTCAACCACGGCTTCACCTACTCCGGCCACCCGACCTGCTGCGCCGTGGCCATTGCCAATGTCAGCGCGCTGCGCGACGAGGGCGTGGTCGAGCGTGTGGCGACCGATACCGGGCCGTATCTGCAGCAGCAGTTCGCCACCCTGGCCGACCACCCGCTGGTGGGCGATGTGGACAGCCTGGGCATGGTGGCCGGGCTGGTGCTGTACAAGGACAAGGCCAGCCGCACCCTGTTTCCCGCCGATCTGGGCGTGGGCTATCTCTGCCGCGACCATTGCTTCAGCAACGGCGTGGTGATGCGCGCGGTGGAGGAGCGCATGATCATCGCTCCTCCGCTGGTGATGACCCATGCCGAGATCGACGAGATGATCCGTCGCATCCGCCGTAGCCTGGATGACACGCTGGCTGGTCTGCGTGCCAGGGGCTTGGTATAAATCGCCATTCTCGTCACCAACCGGACCGACTGGTACGGGAATTGCAAAGCCTCACCCGCTGTACCTGGTGTTTTTCAAACGGCTTCACACACACTTGAGAGGTTCTCCATGTCACACAAACTGCAAACCAAGTCAGTCCGCCGCAAGCTGCTGGCGGCCTGTCTGGCCGGCGCTGCGGCGCTGACCTTTGGCGCCACTGCGCCGGCGCGCGCCGCCGAAGTGCTCAACATCTACAACTGGTCGGACTACATCGCCCCGACCACGGTGCCCGACTTCGAGAAGGAGACCGGCATCAAGGTGCGCTACGACACTTTCGATTCCAACGAAACCCTGTTCGCCAAGATGGTGGCGGGTGACACCGGCTACGACATCGTCGTGCCCTCGTCCAACTGGGCGGCCATCGACATCAAGGGCGGTCTGCTGCACCCGCTCGACAAGGCCAAGATCCCCAACTACAAGAACCTCGATCCGGGCCTGATGAAGCAGCTCGCTGCGGTCGATCCGGGCAACAAATATCTCATTCCCTGGATGTGGGGCTACACCACGGTCGGCATCAATGTTGCCCAGGTGAAAAAGGCGCTGGGCTCCACACCCATGCCGGCCAATCCCTGGGATCTGATTTTCAACCCTACCTATGCCGACAAGA
>JAGDVQ010000132.1:0-1407 GCA_023255715.1 Thiomonas sp. | reverse complement strand
CCCATGCCGGCCAATCCCTGGGATCTGATTTTCAACCCTACCTATGCCGACAAGATCAAGTCCTGCGGCATTTCCATGCTCGACTCGGGCGGCGACATCATGGAGGCCGCGTTCAACTACCTGGGCATTCCGCAGAACACCCAGAGCCCGGCAGATTTCGAAAAAGCCTGGGCGATGGTGCAAAAGGTGCGCAAGGATGTGAGCATCTTCTCGTCCTCCGGCTACATCAACGACCTGGCCGGTGGCTCCATCTGCATGTCGCTGGGCTGGTCGGGTGACATGGGCATTGCCGCAGCGCGCGCCAAGGCCGCCAAGAACAAGCAGGACATCGAAGTGTTCCCGCCCACGCATGGCGCCGTGATCTTCATCGACACCATGGCGATTCCTGCCGATGCGAAAAACATCGACAACGCCTACAAGTGGATGAACTACGTCCTCGAGCCCAAGGTGGCTGCGGCCGACACCAATACGGTGACCTACGCCAACCCGGTGCCGTCCTCGCTGCCGTACGTCGATGCCAAGGTCAAGGACAACGACTTCGTGTTCCTCAAGCCCGACATGGTCGCCAAGCTGATTCCGCCCAAGGTCTACACCCCGGAGCAGCGCCGTCTGGTGACCCGCCTGTACACCAAGTTCAAGACCGGCCTGTGATGTGATTCTGGTTGCCGCGTTCCCCCGATTCGTGTGTCGGGCGGAGCGTGGCAACCAGCCCTGATGACTCTGCCTGACCGTTGATGGAGCCTGCGCCGTGACGCCCCCTTCCCCGAGTGCAAAACCCTTCCTGCGAATTGACGGGATCACCCGCCGCTTCGATGAGGTCGTTGCAGTCAATGACATTCACCTTGACATCCAGCAGGGCGAAATCTTTGCCCTGCTCGGATCGAGCGGCTGCGGCAAGTCCACGCTGCTGCGCATGCTGGGCGGATTCGAGACGCCCACCTCGGGCCGCATCTTTCTGGAAGGCGAAGACATCACCGACCTGCCACCCTACGAGCGGCCGATCAACATGATGTTTCAGTCGTATGCGCTGTTTCCGCACCTCACCGTGTTCGACAACATCGCCTTCGGCCTGAAACGCGACGGCATGCCCAAGACCGATATTGCTGCGCGGGTCGAGCAGATGCTCGATCTGGTGCAGCTCAAACCCTACGCCAAGCGCAAACCCCATCAACTCTCCGGCGGCCAGCAGCAGCGCGTGGCGCTGGCGCGCAGCCTGGCCAAGCGGCCCAAGCTGCTGCTGCTCGACGAGCCGCTGGCCGCGCTCGACAAGAAGCTGCGCGAGCGCACCCAGCTCGAACTGGTCAACATCCTGCGCAAGGTCGGCGTGACCTGCGTGATGGTCACCCACGATCAGGAAGAGGCCATGACCATGGCCGACCGCATCGCGGTGATGAAGGATGGCGAGTT
>JAGDVQ010000065.1 GCA_023255715.1 Thiomonas sp. | reverse complement strand
ATCACACCCTTATGAACCGACCAGCGCCACTCTCAGCGCATCGGCATGACGCTGCGCTTCACTCGGGTCGGCATGCTCGACCATGATCCGCAGCACCGGCTCGGTGCCAGACGGCCGGATGAGCACCCGCCCGCTGCCGTTGATCTGCCCCTCGGCTGCGGCGCGCGCCTGTGCGAAGCCGGCGTGGCTCTTCCAGTCCAGGCCCGCAGGCAGTTTGACGTTCAGCAGCGTCTGTGAATAGAGCTGCACGGCCTGCAGCTGCTCGCCCAGGCTGCGGCCCGTGCGCACGACGAGTTCGAGCATCTGCAGCGCGGCCACGATGCCGTCGCCCGTGGTGTGACGATCGAGCAGCAGCATGTGCCCAGAACCCTCCCCGCCCAGCTGCCAGCCGCGGGCCAGCAGTTCCTCGAGGACATAGCGGTCTCCCACTGCGGCACGTATGAATTCGATCCCCTGCGCCTGCAGCGCCTTTTCCACCGCCAGATTGGTCATCAGCGTGCCCACCACACCGGGCGGCCTGCGATCCATGGCGAGCAGGTAGAGCAGTTCGTCGCCATTGAACAGGCGGCCATGACGATCGACCAGTTGCAGACGGTCTGCATCGCCGTCGAGTGCGATGCCGTAGTCTGCGTGATTGGCCCGCACGGCGCGGATCAGTGCGTCTGGAGCGGTCGCGCCAACGTCCTTGTTGATGTTGAAACCATCGGGCTGCACACCGATGGGAATGACCTCGGCGCCGAGTTCGTGGAACACCGCCGGGGCAATGTGATAGGCGGCGCCATGCGCGCAATCGACCACCAGACGCAGCCCCTTCAGAGTGAGGTGGTTGGGAAAGGTGCTTTTGCAAAACTCGATGTAGCGCCCGGCGGCATCGTCCAGGCGGCGCGCCTTGCCGAGTTGCTCGGAGGGCACGCAGCCTTCGGCAGCGGGCAGTTCCGCCTCAACTTCCAGTTCCCAGGCATCGGGTAGTTTGCTGCCAGCGGCGGAAAAGAACTTGATGCCGTTATCGGCAAACGGGTTGTGCGATGCACTGATGACCACGCCCAGATCAAGCCGCAATGCGCGCGTGAGGTAGGCCACGCCGGGGGTGGGCAGCGGTCCGACCAGCACCACGTCGCAACCGGCCGCGGCGAAACCGCATTCCAGCGCGGCTTCGAGCATGTAGCCGCTGATGCGCGTGTCCTTGCCGATCAGTACCGTGGGGCGCTGCACGCCCTGGGCGCGCAGCACCTTGCCAGCAGCGTGTCCCAAACGCAGGCCGAACTCCGGCACGATCGGGCTCTTGCCCACCAGACCGCGCACTCCATCGGTTCCGAAATACTTTCTGCTCATCACCCTCTCCAAGAATTCGATTGGCGCGCGGCCAGTTGGACTCGGCTCACGCGCGCATGGCATGCCACACTTTAATCGCGTCCAGCGTCGGGCCAACATCATGCACACGCACGATCTGCGCTCCCGACGCAATGCAGGCCAATGCAGCCGCCAGGCTGCCAGCCAGCCGATCATCCACGCGCCGCCCGAGCATTTCTCCCAGCATGGACTTGCGCGACACGCCAATCAGCACCGGATAGCCCTCGGCAACCAGTTCGCCCAGCGCATGCGCCAATGCGAGATTGTGTTCGAGTGTCTTGCCAAAACCAAACCCCGGATCGAGGGCGATGCGCGATGCCGCAACACCGCGTGACTCCAACGCCTGCGCGCGTTCGAGCAGAAAGGCGTGCACCTCGCGGCCGACATCCGCATAGTGCGGCGCCTGCTGCATCGTCCCCGGTTCCCCCAGCATGTGCATCAGGCAGATGCCAGCCGTCGAGGCCGCCACCACATCCAGCGCGCCCGGAACACGCAGGGCATGAATGTCGTTGATGATGTCCACCCCCATATCCAGTGCCAGACGCATGGTGTCGGGCTGATAGGTATCGACCGAGACCGGGACGTTCCAGCGCACGACTTCGCGCAATACTGGAGCAATGCGATCCCACTCCTGCGCATGCGACACGCGCGGGGAGCCAGGGCGCGACGACTCGCCACCGATGTCGAGAATGTCTGCGCCCTGCTCGAGCAAGGCGCGCGCATGCGCAATTGCCGTGCGCGGTTCGGCATGCTGCCCGCCGTCGGAAAACGAGTCCGGGGTGACGTTGACAATGCCCATGACCAGGGGCCTGTCCAATTGCAGGCGGAATCGTCCTGCGAGCCATTGCTGCGCCAATTCAATTACTCCAAAAAAAAGCCCGGTCATCGACCGGGCCGTAGTTGACAGGATGACGCTCAGGCTGCTGTGGCCGAGGGTGCATCCGTCGTCGTTCCCGTTGAGGGGGCAGGCGGCGGTTTCGGCGCAGAGCTGGGGCCGCTGCTGGGCGGCAGTTTGGGCGGACGCGGCTCGCGCCCGGCCATGATGTCGTTCAGTTGGTCGGAGTCGATGGTTTCCCACTCGAGCAAGGCCGCCGCCATGGCGTGCATCTTGTCCTTGTTTTCCTCGATCAGGCGACGGGCCAGTGCGTACTGCTCGTCGATGATGCGGCGGATTTCCGAATCGACCTTTTGCATGGTCTGTTCCGACACGTGCGTGGTCTTGGTGATGGAGCGACCGAGAAACACTTCGCCTTCATTCTCGGCATAGACCATCGGCCCCAGGGACTCGGTCATGCCGTAGCGGGTGACCATGTCGCGCGCAAGTTGCGTGGCACGCTCGAAGTCGTTCGATGCCCCAGTGGTCATCTGGTTCATGAACACTTCCTCGGCAATCCGCCCACCGAACAGCACCGAGATCATGTTGAGCATGCGTTCCTTGTCCATGCTGTAGCGGTCGTTCTCGGGCAGTTGCATGGTCACCCCCAGGGCGCGACCACGGGGAATGATGGTGACCTTGTGCACCGGATCGGACTTGGGCAGCGACATCGCCACCAGCGCATGGCCGGCCTCGTGATAGGCGGTATTGCGGCGCTCCTCCTCGGGCATGACCATGCCCTTGCGCTCGGCACCCATCATGATCTTGTCTTTCGCGCGCTCGAAATCTTCCATCTCGACCAGGCGCCCGTTGCGGCGTGCGGCAAACAATGCGGCCTCATTGACCAGATTGGCCAGGTCTGCGCCGGAGAAACCCGGGGTGCCACGCGCCAGAATGTCTGCGCGAATGTCGCTGCCGACCGGAATCTTGCGCATGTGCACCTGCAGAATCTGCTCGCGACCGCGAATGTCTGGCAGCGTGACATAGACCTGACGGTCGAAGCGACCTGGGCGCAGCAGCGCGGGGTCAAGAATGTCCGGGCGGTTGGTCGCAGCAATCACGATGACGCCGAGATTGGTGTCGAACCCGTCCATTTCCACCAGCATCTGGTTCAGGGTCTGTTCGCGTTCGTCGTTGCCGCCGCCCAGGCCAGCGCCGCGATGACGGCCAACCGCATCGATTTCATCGATGAAGATGATGCAGGGCGCATGTTTCTTGGCGTTCTCGAACATGTCGCGCACACGGGAGGCGCCGACGCCGACGAACATTTCAACGAAATCGGAACCCGAAATCGTGAAGAACGGCACCTTGGCTTCGCCGGCAATGCTCTTGGCGAGCAGGGTCTTGCCGGTGCCCGGAGGCCCGACCAGCAGCACGCCACGCGGGATGCGCCCGCCGAGTTTCTGAAATTTCTGCGGATCCTTGAGGAAGTCGACCAGCTCCTTGACGTCTTCCTTGGCTTCGTCGCAACCCGCCACATCGGCAAAGGTCACGTTGTTGCTGGATTCATCGAGCAGGCGGGCCTTGGATTTGCCGAAACTGAACGCACCGCCACGGCCACCACCTTGCATCTGGCGCATGAAATAGACCCAGACACCGATCAGCAGCAGCATCGGGAACCAGGAAATGAAAATCTGTGTCAGGAAGGATTGCTCCTGACGCGGGGCACCAATCACCTCGACACCGTCCTTGACCAGGTCACCGACCATCCACAGGTCACCCGGCGAGGTGAGGCTGAAATTGCGCCCCTCAGACGTGGTCACGTCGAGAATGCCGCTCTGGTGCACCACGACTTTTTTGATGCGACCATTCTTCGCATCCTGCATGAACTGGGTGTAGCTCACCGCATCCGTGGACTGCTGAGGACGGTCGAACTGTTTGAACACCGTGAACAGCACCAGGCCGATCACCAGCCAGATCGCAATTTTGGAAAACCATTGATTGTTCAAAACCAACCTCCAGAAACAGTGCAAGTCCAGTCGCAGGACATGCGTCGCATTTTAGGCATTTCAAGAGCGCAAGCGGGGAGAAACCAGAAAACCGATCTACCAAAATGGGCTATTGATTTCACCAATCCGATCGAATTTGACAAAAGGCAAGCCTGAGAGGGCCATGTGGCCCATGGCACGCTCTTATTCGGCAGCCTTCTTGAGCACCCGCGCCAGGATGAACGTCTCTGCCGATTTGTCGCGTGAGGCCTGCGGCTTGACGGCCTTGACCTGCTGAAACGTCTGCTTGAACGCCTTGACGATCTGGCTGTAATAGCTGCCATGAAAGGTCTTGATGACCATCGCACCCTGCGGTTGCAGCCAGTTCCTGGCGAAGTCCAGCGCCAGTTCGCTCAGGTGCTCGATGCGGGCAGCATCGGCCGAGGGAATGCCGGTCAGGTTCGGCGCCATGTCGGACAGCACCACATCCACTCTGCGGCCATCAAGCAGAGCCTCCAGCGCGTTCACCACGGCGTCTTCCCGGAAGTCGCCTTGCAGGAAATGCACGTCGGGCACGGGCTCCATGGGCAGCAGATCGAGTGCAAAAATGGTGCCTTGCAGCACGCCATTGCGCATCAAGCGGTTGCGCGCGTACTGAGACCAGGAGCCCGGCGTACTGCCCAGATCCACAATGATCTGCCCGGGCCGCAGCAGCCCTTCGGCTTCGTCGATTTCCTTGAGTTTGTAAGCGGCGCGGGCACGATAGCCCTCGCGCTGCGCCATCTTCACATAAGGATCGTTGAGGTGATCCTGCAGCCAGGCTTTGCTGAATTTGTTTTTCTTCGCACTCGACATGGATTCTTCAAGGACAATACGAAATCAAGACTTCAAATTACGCAGCGCACCCAGATGCGCCGGCGCGCAAGCATCATGACCACATTGGAACTCACCCCGCAACTGCGCAGCGCACTGCGCGCGCAAGCTCACCCGCTCAAGCCCGTCGTGCTCATCGGCGAGCAAGGCCTGAACCCGGCGAACATGGCGGAGATCGATCTGGCACTGAAAGCGCATGGGCTGATCAAGGTGCGCGTGTTTGGCGATGACTCTGCCGCACGCGCTGCGATCCTGCAGACCGTTTGCGACACCCTGGGCGCCGCACCGGTGCAGTCCATTGGCAAATTGCTGGTGATCTACCGCCCGGTGCCGAAAACGCCGCGCGTGGACCGGGAGGATGAGGCGACCACCGCGCGGCGCGGCAAATCTCCGCGTACCGTCAAGCTGGTCATCCCCTCCAGCAGCCCCACCCACCGGGCCAAGGTCAAGCGCATCACCCTGCTGGGCAATCAGCGCCTGACCGCTACCGGCAAGGTCAAGCGCGCCAAGCCGCGCCTGAGCAGTGCGAAAAAATCATCGCGCGGCTGAAATGCTGCAGGTGAAGCGGCGCATGCGTTGCCGCCTTCAGTTGCGACTGCGCGCAGGCAGGCGCCACACGTAAGCCGCCACGCACGCGGCCTGCAGGGCAAACACCAGACTGGCTATGCCGTGCCACACGCCAGCCTGGGGGGAATGGCTGTAAGCGGCCTGCAACAGTCGGGGCACCACACCGAACTCGCCCAGTACGGCAAAAAATATCCCGCCCAGCGGCAGCAGAAAATCGGCGGACATCGTGGCCTTGCTGCCAACGCGCTCCAGCACGGCGATCAGCACCCCGAACCCAATGGCGGCGAGCGCCATGATGTAGAACATGCGGCTGGCCACCGCAGCGGCCACCATCTTTTCCGGCACGGTCGCGAAGGCGGTTGGCGCGCCGATGAGACCGACCGCAACCATCCCGCCGAGCCAGAGCGCAGCCAAAAACCAACGGGCGCGCAGGCTGATCATTTGTAGTGCACAGCGAGGATTTCGTAGTGCCGCACGCCGCCGGGAGCGGCGACCTGTGCGACATCCCCGGACTCCTTGCCGATCAACGCACGCGCGATCGGTGAGTTGATGGAAATGCGGCCCTGCTTGAGATCCGCCTCATCATCTCCGACGATCTGATAGGTGATTTCATCGCCGCTGGCTTCGTCGCTGAGTTCCACCGTGGCACCGAACACCACGCGGCCGTCGGCCTGCAGCTCACTCGGATCGATGATCTGCGCGGTACCGAGCTTGCCCTCGATGTCGGCAATGCGGCCTTCGATGAAGCCCTGCTTGTCACGGGCCGCGTCGTACTCGGCGTTTTCCGACAGATCGCCCTGCGCGCGCGCTTCGGCGATGGCCTGGATCACTGCCGGACGTTCGATGGTCTTGAGCCGTTGCAGCTCTTGCTTGAGTTGTTCCGCGCCTCTGCGCGTCATGGGGGTCGCCATGTTCGGGCCTCCGTAGAACCATGAAAAAAACGAGCACCGCAGCCACTTGCGCTGCGGTGCTCAGGTGACAGGAATTTTACGCGTTTGCGAACGATTGCAACGGATAAACCGCGATTTTCTGCAGCTGCTTCATCCCTTCGACCGCGGCGAGCGCGCCAGAGATGGTGGTGTAGGTGGTCACGCGCGCGGCCAGTGCCGAGGTGCGGATGGCGCGCGAATCGGCAATCGCGTTGCGTCGCTCCTCGACCGTGTTGATGACCAGCACGATCTCGTTGCTCTTGATCATGTCGACCACATTGGGCCGTCCTTCGGTGACCTTGTTGATCACCTGCACCTCGACACCGGCTGCGGCAATGGCGGCGGCTGTGCCGCGCGTGGCCACAACGCCGAAGCCCATCGCCACCAGTTGCCGAGCGACTTCCACGGCGTCGGGCTTGTCGCTCTGCTTGACCGAGAGGAACACCTTGCCACCCGCCTTGGGGTCGGGCAGGCGTGTGCCCGCGGCGAGCTGCGACTTGACGAAGGCCTCGCCGAAGGTGCGGCCCACGCCCATGACCTCGCCGGTGGACTTCATCTCCGGCCCGAGGATGGGATCGACCCCAGGGAACTTGTTGAACGGAAACACCGCTTCCTTGACGCAGTAATACGGCGGCGTGACTTCAGCAGTGACGCCCTGCTGCGCCAGACTCTGCCCGGCCATGCAACGCGCCGCAATCTTGGCAAGCTGAAGCCCGGTGGCCTTGGACACATAGGGCACGGTCCGCGAGGCACGCGGGTTGACTTCGAGGAGGAAGATGCGGTCCTCGCCGTCCTGCTGCTGAATCGCGAACTGCACATTCATCAGCCCGACCACCTTGAGGCCATGCGCCAGCTTGACCGTCTGCTCCTTGATGCGCGCCACGGTGGCCGCCGAGAGCGAATACGGCGGCAGCGAGCAGGCCGAGTCGCCGCTGTGCACCCCGGCCTGCTCGATGTGCTCCATCACGCCACCGATGAACACCTGGGTGCCGTCGCAGATTGCGTCCACGTCGCACTCGATCGCGTCATTGAGGAAGCGGTCGAGCAGCACCGGAGAGTCGTTGCTCACCTTCACCGCCTCGCGCATATAGCGTTCCAGATCGCGCTGTTCGTGCACGATTTCCATCGCCCGCCCACCCAGCACGTAGCTCGGCCGCACGACCAGCGGATAGCCGATTTCTTCGGCCCGGGTCAGCGCCTCGGCCTCGGACCGCGCGGTGCGGTTGGGCGGCTGCAGCAGGCCCAGGTGTTCGACCAGATGCTGGAAACGCTCGCGATCCTCGGCCATGTCGATCATGTCCGGGCTGGTGCCGATGATGGGCACGCCATTGGCTTCGAGATCGAGTGCGAGCTTGAGCGGGGTCTGACCGCCGTACTGCACGATCACCCCGACGGGTTGCTCCTTGTCGACGATTTCCAGCACGTCCTCCAGGGTCAGCGGCTCGAAGTACAGGCGGTCGGAGGTGTCGTAGTCGGTCGAAACGGTCTCGGGGTTGCAGTTGACCATGATGGTCTCGAACCCATCGGCGCGCAGCGCCAGCGCCGCGTGCACGCAGCAATAGTCGAACTCGATGCCCTGGCCGATGCGGTTCGGCCCGCCGCCCAGCACCATGATCTTCTTGCGCGTGGTCGGCGCTGCCTCGCAGTCCTCGTCGTAGGTCGAGTAGAGATAGGCGGTTTCCGTGCCGAACTCGGCAGCGCAGGTGTCCACACGCTTGAACACCGGGCGCACCTGCAGCGCACGGCGGCGGTTGCGCACTTCCGCCTCGGTGGTGCGCAGCAGCTTGGCCAGCCGCCGGTCGGAAAAGCCCTTTTGCTTGAGCGCGTAAAGCGTGTCGCGGTCGAGCTTGTCCAGCGCATGGTTGCGTTCCAGATCGAGTTCGGTCTGCACGATGTCCTGGATTTGCGCCAGGAACCACGGATCGATGCGGGTGAGCTGATGCACTTCCTCCAGGCTCATGCCCTGCGCAAACGCGTCGCCCACGTACCAGATGCGCTCCGGGCCGGGCTCGCCCAGTTCCTTTTCCAGCACCTCGCGGTCCTGGGTTTTTTCGTTCATGCCGTCCACGCCCACTTCGAGACCGCGCAGCGCCTTCTGGAAACTCTCCTGGAAGGTGCGCCCCATGGCCATGACTTCACCGACCGACTTCATCTGCGTGGTCAGACGCGAGTCGGCCTGGGGGAATTTCTCGAAAGCGAAACGCGGCACCTTGGTGACCACATAGTCGATGGTCGGCTCGAAGGAGGCCGGCGTGACGCCGCCGGTGATGTCGTTGCGCAGTTCGTCCAGGGTGTAGCCCACGGCGAGCTTGGCCGCAATCTTGGCAATCGGAAAGCCGGTGGCCTTGGACGCCAGCGCCGAAGAGCGGCTCACCCGCGGATTCATCTCGATGACGATCAGCCGCCCATCCTTTGGATTGACGGCGAATTGCACATTGGAGCCGCCAGTATCGACGCCGATCTCGCGCAGCACCGCGATGCTGGCGTTGCGCATGATCTGGTATTCCTTGTCGGTGAGCGTCTGCGCCGGGGCCACGGTGATCGAGTCGCCGGTGTGCACCCCCATCGGGTCGAGGTTTTCGATGGAGCAGACGATGATGCAGTTGTCCGCGCTGTCGCGCACGACCTCCATCTCGAACTCTTTCCAGCCGATCAGAGACTCTTCGATCAGCAGCTCGCTGGTGGGCGAGGCCTCGATGCCGCGCTTGCAGATGCTCTCGAACTCTTCCGGGTTGTAGGCAATGCCGCCGCCGGTGCCACCCAGGGTGAAGCTCGGGCGGATGATGACCGGAAAGCCGATGCTCTTTTGCACCGCCCAGGCTTCTTCCAGCGAATGCGCAATGCCCGAGCGCGCCGAACCCAGGCCGATGCGGGTCATGGCCTGCTTGAATTTCTGCCGATCCTCGGCCATGTCGATGGCTTCGGGTTTGGCGCCGATGAGCTCGACGCCATACTTTTCAAGCACACCGTTGTGGTGCAGATCGAGCGCGCAATTCAGCGCGGTCTGCCCACCCATGGTCGGCAGGATGGCGTCGGGCCGCTCCTTCTCGATGATGGTCTCGACCACCTGCCAGGTGATGGGCTCGATATAGGTGACATCGGCCGTCTCCGGGTCGGTCATGATGGTGGCCGGATTGCTGTTGACCAGGATGACCTTGTAGCCCTCCTCGCGCAGCGCCTTGCAGGCCTGCGCTCCGGAATAGTCGAACTCGCAGGCCTGGCCGATGATGATGGGGCCAGCGCCGATGATCAGAATGCTTTTAATGTCGCTGCGCTTGGGCATGGGCGAGTCTCTTTAGGCAGATGAATTCGTGAAAGATCAGTGTGTTTTTGCAGTGGCAGCCAGCGCCAGCTTGATACCGAATCCGAAAAATCCGGCGCCGGTTGCGCCCATCGTCACTGCGGACAGACGGCGGCGGCGGCGAAACGCATCGGCGACCCGCACGCCGCCGAAGATCAGCACCGACAGATACAGCAGGCTGAAGGTCTGGACGATGGCGCCCAGAATGGCGAACGACAGCGCCGGATGCGGGTAGTGCGGATCGACGAACTGGATGAAGAACGACACGAAGAACAGGATGGCCTTGGGATTGAGCAGGCTGATGAACAGCGCCTTGCGAAACGGATCTTCATGGCGCCGGCCCGGCAGGGCGGAGTGCGGGTGGGGCTGTGGCGCTTGCGCATGCAAGCCGGTGTCGGGCGTGCGCCAGCGCATCCAGGCGGCGCGCAACATGTTGATGCCCAGCCAGCCCAGATACAAGGCACCAGCCGCCTGCACCAGGTGGTAGAGGGTCAGGTTGGTTTCCAGCAGCGAGGCGGCCCCGGCTGCAGCCAGCACCATCAGCAGCGTGTCGCCGAGAAAAACCCCCAGCGCGCCCCGATAACCCGCGCGCACCCCGCGCTGCGCGGCCACGCTGAGCACGTAAAGCGAGTTCGGCCCAGGCAACAGGACGATGAAAATCACCCCGAGCACGTAAGTCCAGAGATTGATCACGCCGAACATCTGCTGTGCCCCGGCTCAGGCCCGGTCCATCAGGCCGACAAAGCGGTCGAACAGGTAGCCGATGTCGTGCGGCCCCGGGCTGGCTTCCGGATGGCCCTGGAAGCAGAATGCGGGCTTGTCCTTCCACGCAAAGCCCTGCAGCGTGCCGTCGAACAGCGAGACGTGGGTGATGCGCACAGCGTCGGACAGGCTGTCCGCATCCACCGCAAAACCATGATTCTGGCTGGTGATCGACACGCGCCCGGTATCCAGATCCTTGACCGGATGGTTGGCGCCGTGGTGGCCGAATTTCATCTTGAAGCTCTTGCCGCCTGCCGCCAGCCCCATGATCTGATGCCCCAGGCAGATGCCGAAGGTCGGCATGCCCGCAGCGATGATGCTGCGGGTTGCAGAAATGGCGTAATCGCAGGGCTCCGGGTCACCCGGGCCGTTGGACAGGAACACCCCATCGGGGCGCATCGCCAGCACCTCGGCCGCCGGGGTCTGCGCCGGCACCACCGTCACGCGGCAGCCACGCGCGGCCAGAAGCCGCAGAATGTTGAACTTCACGCCGAAGTCGTAGGCCACCACATGACGGCTCGGCGCGGTCATCTCACCATAGCCCTGTTCCAGCGACCAGTCGGTCTGCGTCCACGCATACGACGCCGTGGTGGACACGACCCGGGCCAGATCCATGCCGGCCAACCCGGCAAAGCCGCGCGCGGCGTCCAGCGCCGTCTGGATGACGCTGTCGCTGATGTCCTGCCCTGCGGCCAAGCCAATGACGCAGCCGTTCTGCGCACCCCGGGTGCGCAGGTGACGGGTCAGTCGGCGGGTATCGATCCCCGCAATCGCCACCGTGCCCTGCGCGCGCAGATAGGCATCGAGTGTTTGCTCGCTGCGATAGTTCGACTGCAGCAGAGGCAAGTCCTTGATGATCAGGCCGGCGGCATGCACCCTGGCCGCCTCCACGTCCTGCGCGTTGACACCCACATTGCCGATATGCGGATAGGTGAGGGTGACGATCTGGCGGCAATAGCTTGGATCGGTGAGGATTTCCTGGTAGCCGGTCATGGCCGTGTTGAACACCACCTCACCGACAGTCTGCCCGGTTGCGCCAATGGAAAGTCCGCGAAAAATCGAGCCGTCGGCGAGAACCAGAACGGCTTTGGGCAGCATGGGCAACATGAAAACTCTCCGGTGAGCGCCCGGATATTGGAACGACACGCCAGTCGATCTGACGTGTCTTGGGCGCGGGCCGCGCAAGCGCCTGGACAGCCGCCTTGCCTGGCCTTCGCACCCCTTTGGTGTTCGCCACAGGACGGCGACGCTTCAGGCGCACAAAATCTGTCAGATTATATTCACGCGCTTGGCGCAAAGTCCCTGGCGCCGTCCGTTCGATGAACACCCTCCCCACCCTGCCCCGACCGTTTCCCCTGATTGCGATCGCAGTCATCGTGCTGCTTGCCCACGGGCTGCTGCTGGCCTGGCTGGTGTTCACCCCAGCGCCTCCCCCGAGCAGACCCGAGCAACGACTGGACTGGGTGATGCTGGAACCCGCGAAACCCCAGCCCCGGCCCCCGACGCCCGCTCCCGCAGCGGCCCCGGCTCCGGCAGCCGAACCACCCCGCCCGGCTTCGGTCAGGCCGAAAGCTGCAACACCTGCACCCAAGGTCGCGGCGCAAAAGCCCGCGCCAGCCAAGCCGCCGACGCCGCCTGCCGATGCCGCGCCGGTCACCTCGCCACAAACGGCGCAGGCTCCGGCACCTGCCCGAACCTCTGCACCCGCTTCGATCGCTGCACCCAGACAGGACACCGAGCCGGGCCATGCGCCAATGGTCGCGGCCTCCACGCCGCCCTCAGCCACTCCCGCCGTGGAAACGATGGCGTCTTACAAGGCGGACTACCTGGACAATCCGCCTCCGCCCTATCCTCGCCTGTCGCGGCAGTTGGGCGAAGAAGGCACCGCGCTGCTCAAGGTGCAGGTCGGCGCGGATGGGCGGGCCTTGCAGGTCAAGCTCGTGTCTTCGACAGGCTATGCGCGGCTGGATGAAGCGGCTGAAGCGACGGTAGCCCAGTGGCGCTTCGTTGCTGCGACCCGCAACGGCCAGGCCATCACCTCCTGGGTGCTGGTGCCGATCAAGTTCCGCATTCTGAATTGAGTCCATTCGTCTGCAACGCCCTGCCGAGCAGGGTGTCGAAGTCGGTGGTTTGCGGCAGGGTGCCAAATCCGCCGCCCCATTGCCCGCCCAGGCGCGAGGCGCAGAACGCCTGAGCGATGGATGCGGGCGCATGCTGCAACAGCAGCGCAGCCTGCACGGCCAGCACGAGGTCGTGCGTCAGGGCTCGGGCGCGGCTCTGCACATCGTCGGGGTTGCGCAGGGCGGTGGACAGGTGCCGCACATGTGCGTCGAAATGAGGGTTGCGACCCTGTGCCGGGGCGAGTTCTGCCATCAGCGCGTCGGTGGTGCGCGGGTTCTTGCCCAGGGCGCGCAGCACGTCCAGGCACATGACATTGCCCGATCCCTCCCAGATGGAGTTCACCGGCATTTCGCGGTAGATGCGTGCCTGCACATCATCTTCCACATAACCGTTGCCGCCCAGCACCTCCATGGCTTCGGCGGCAAGTTCGGCGCCGCGCTTGCAGATGCGGAACTTGCCTGCCGGGGTCAGCAGGCGGCGCAGCAGCAGTTGCGCCTCGTCGTGCTGCGCGTCGAAGGCCTGCGCCAGCCGCATCGCCAGCGCGATGGCGGCCTCGACCTCCAGCGCCATGTCGGCCAGCACATTGCGCATCAGCGGCTGGTCGATCAGTGCGGCACCGAACGCCTGCCGGTGCCGCGCGTGGTGCACCGCCTGACTCAGCGCCTGGCGCATCAGCCCGGTGGTGCCGAGCACGCAGTCCAGCCGGGTGTAGGTGCCCATTTCCAGGATGGTCGGGATGCCGCGCCCCTCCTCGCCGAGCAGATGCCCCCAGGCGCCCTGGAACTCCACCTCGGCCGAGGCGTTGGAGCGGTTGCCCAGTTTGTCCTTGAGCCGCTGGATCAGCACCGGGTTCTTGCTGCCGTCCGGCGCCCAGCGCGGCACGAAAAAGCAGCTCAAGCCAAGCGGTGCCTGCGCCAACACCAGATGCGCGTCGCACTGCGGCGCCGAGAAAAACCACTTGTGCCCGGTCAGCCGCCAGCCGTCCGCGCCGTCGCGCACGGCCTGAGTGGTGTTGGTGCGCAGATCGGAGCCACCCTGCTTCTCCGTCATGCCCATGCCGATCAGTCCGCCGCGCTTGTGCGCAAACGGCTGATCGCTCGGGTCGTAATCCGCGCGCAGGAGGGTGGGCAGCCAGTCGCGCGCCAGCAGCGGATCGCGCGACAGCGCGGGAATCGCGCCATAGGTCATGGTGGTCGGGCACATCGTCCCGGCCTCGATCTGGGTCTGCAGGATGAATCCGGCCGCCCGCGCCACATGCGCGCCAGGCCGGGGCTGTGCCCACGGGCCGGTGTGCAGGCCGCGCCGGGCGATGTCGGCCATCAGCGCGTGCCAGGCAGGGTGAAACGCGATCTGGTCACGGCGAAATCCACGTGCATCGAAGGCCTGCAGTTCGGGGCCGAAGCGGTTGGCCAGACGTCCCTGCTCGAAGCAGGACGCGGTACCGAGTTCCTGCCCCTGCTGCGCCAGACCGTCTTGCGCCCAGGCCGCGCCGCCGCGCAACAACGCTTCCCGCAGGGCGGGATCGGCGACAAAGAGGTTGTAATCCTGCAGCGGCGGCACCTGATTGGTGACGGCGTGAGTCGGCCAGCGCATGGTGATCTCCTGTTTTCTGCCGTCCATTGCAGCACCTTCGCTCAGTTGCCTGCAAGGCATCGCCCGTTACCATGCTCGGCTATCCGGCAGATCGCCAACGGCCTGCACCGGCCTTGCATCGACCCTTCCTTTGCCCATGTCGCCTTCCTCGCAAGACTTTTCCGCCTCCGACCCCGGCCCCAGCCGCGGTCTGATCTGGGTGCTGTTTGCCGCCCTCGTCGTGCTCTGGCTGGGCACGCTGGGCTGGCGCGATCTGGTGCCCACCGATGAAGGACGCTACGCCGAGATTCCGCGTGAAATGGTGGTGAGCGGTGACTGGGTCACCCCGCGGCTCGATGGCTTCAAATACTTCGAAAAGCCGCCGCTGCAATACTGGACCACGGCGGTGACGTACCAGCTGTTTGGCTTCGGTGAATGGCAGGCGCGGCTGTGGACCGGGCTGACCGGGCTGCTCTCCGTCCTGTTCACCGGATGGGCCGGAACGCGCCTGTTCAACCGCCGCACGGGCGTGTTTGCCGCGGCGGTGCTGGCCAGCATGTTCTACTGGAACGCGATGAGCCACATCAACACGCTGGACATGGGCACTGCCGCCACCATGTCCGCAAGTCTGATGGCCTTTCTGCTCGCGCAACGACCCGATGCCAGCCGCACCCAGACCCGCTGGTGGATGTGGGCCTGCTGGGCGTTCATGGCGCTGGCCATGCTGTCCAAGGGACTGATCGGCATCCTGCTGCCGGGCGCTGCCCTTGTGCTCTACACCCTGATCTATCGCGACTGGCGGCTGTGGACGCGGCTCTACATCGTCAGTGGCCTGCTCATCTTTCTGGCGATTGCCGCGCCGTGGTTCGTCTGGGTACAGGCGCGCAACCCCGAGTTTTTCGATTATTTTTTCATCTACCAGCAGTTCACCCGTTTTCTCACCAGTGAGCTCAAGCGCCCGGGTCCGTGGTGGTATTTCTTTCCCATTCTGATTCTGGGAGTGCTGCCGTGGCTGGGCAGTCTGGTTCCGGCGCTGGCCAGGAGCGCTGCCCAGCCTGCGCTGCGCGGCGCGGCTTTTGGCGATGCACGGGGACGCACCCTGCATGCCCAGGGCATGTTGCTGATCTGGGCGGTGTTCATTTTTGTCTTTTTCAGCATTTCCAAATCCAAGCTGCCGTCCTACATCCTGCCCATCTTCCCGGCCATCGCGCTGCTCATTGGCGACTATCTCGACCGGGCACAACGCGGCGCGCTGCGCTGGCAGTTTGGGCTGCTGGCGCTGCTGGGGCTGGCGGCGGTGGTCGGCTTCACGCAGTTGCACCGACTGGGCAACGCGACCACCCCCGGCGCGCTGTATCAGCAGTTCGGCTGGTGGCTGGAAGGCACCGCCGTTCTGGCGCTGGGCAGCGGCCTGATGGCCTGGCGCTGGGAAACGCAGGGCCGACGCACCGCGGCGGTGCTCCTGGTCAGTGTGGCGATGACCCTCGGATTCTCCCTGGGGATTCAGCAATTCCAGATCCTGGGCCGCACCGCATCGACCAAAGACGTGGTGACTGCCATCCGCCCGTGGATTCACCCGGGCCAGCCGTTCTACGCGGTGGGTACTTACGACCAGACCCTGCCCTTCTACCTCGACCGCACCGTGACCTTGGTGGAGTACCAGGGCGAACTGCATTTCGGCATTGCGCAGCAACCCGGGCTGTGGGTGCCGACCTACGCCGATTTCGCCAAACGCTGGGAGACGGACAAGCTGCCGCTGGCACTGCTGCCGCCGTCCAGTCTGCCCGCGCTGCAGGCGCTGCACCTGCCGATGACCGTGATTTACCGCAGCACGCGTTTCGTCGTCATCGCCAAGCCGGGCCAGGACTACGGCCATGCGGCGCAAGTGGCTGCGGCCCAGTTGCCAGCGGCGTGGAACGCAGGCGCGTCGCTCACGCCGCCTGCAGTGACGGGGACGATGCGATGAGTGCGGTCGCCTTCGCCCTGGTGCTGACCGGCGTGCTGCTGAACGCCGCAGCGCAGCTGCTCATCAAGGCCGGCGCCGAAACCGTGGGGCGCTTCAATTTCACTGCAGGGAACATCTGGCACGCCGGGCTGCACTTTGCGCTGCAATGGCAGATCCTGCTGGGCCTGGCGTTCTACGCGGTTTCCGTCGGGGTGTGGATTCTGGCGCTCACCCGCGTCCAGGTCTCCATCGCCTACCCCATGCTGTCGCTGGGTTATGTCGTCACAGCCTTTGCCGCGTGGTGGCTGTTCGGCGAAGCGCTCACCGTGCAGAAGCTCGTCGGCATCGCCGTCATCATCGCGGGCGTCGTCATCGTCGCCCGCGCCTGAACTGTCTCGCATGACTTCTCAAGACACCCTTCCCTTTACCCGCCCCGACATCGACGATGACACCATCGCCGGGGTGGTCGAGGTGCTGCGCTCGGGCTGGATCACCACCGGCCCGTGGTGCGCTCGGTTCGAACAGGCGCTGTCCGAGTATTTTGGCGGGCGCACCGTGCTGGCCTTCGCCTCGGGCACCGTGACCATGGAGGTGGCACTCAGGCTGCTGGGCATCGGCCCGGGCGATGAGGTCATCACCACGCCGCTGTCCTGGGTGGCGACCAGCAATGTGATCCTCACCGTCGGCGCCACCCCGGTATTCGTCGACATCGACCCGACCACGCGCAATATCGACGCAGGCCGCATCGAGGCGGCGATCACCCCGCGCACCCGCGCCATCCTGCCGGTGCACCTGGCCGGCCTGCCCGCAGATCTCGATGCCATCGATGCGATTGCCGCGCGCCACGGGCTGCGGGTGATCGAGGATGCCGCACAAGCCATCGGCAGCAGCTGGCGCGGCAAACGCATCGGCAGCTTCGGTGATTTCGCCTCGTTCAGCTTCCACCCCAACAAGAACATCACCTCGATCGAAGGCGGCTGCCTGGTGCTGCCGCCGGATGCCGACGCCGATCTGGCGCGCCGCCTGCGCCTGCAGGGCGTGCAACGCAGCGGGCTCGACGGCATGGAGGTGGACGTGGTCGGCGGCAAGTCCAACCTCACCGACGTGGCCGCACGCGTCGGCTGGGGGCAGTTGCAGCGCCTCGAAGAATTCAACGCCCGCCGGCGCGATCTGGCGCAACAGTACTTCGCCGCTTGCGATGCCATCGGCCTGGAAGCACGCGGGGTGCAACTGCCGCCACGCGACTTCACCCAGACCAACTGGCACATGTTCCAGATCGTGCCGCCGCCGCAGGTGCAGCGCGCCGCGCTGATGCAGGCGCTCAAGGAGCGCGGCATCACCACCGGCGTGCACTACCCGCCGATCCATCTGTTCCGCCTGTACCGCGCGCGCGGCTTTGCGCCCGGCGATTTTCCACATGCCGAGACCGTGGGCGCCTCCATCCTCACCCTGCCGCTGTTCCCTGCGATGCGCGACAGCGACGTGACCCGAGTGACTGACACCCTCGACGCCGTGCTGCGACAATTCGGCCTATGACCTTGCATTCTCATCCTGCCGTTTCGGTGGTCGTTCCTGTCTACAACGAAGAAGCCGGACTGCCCGCCTTGTTCGCCCGCCTCTACCCCGCGCTCGACGCACTGGGCGAGCCCTACGAAATCCTGTTCGTCAACGACGGCAGCCGTGACCGCTCCGCCGCGCTGCTGGCCGCGCAGCAACGGCTGCGCCCTGACGTGACCCGCGTGGTGCTTTTCAACGGCAATTACGGCCAGCACATGGCCATCCTTGCCGGCTTCGAGCACACGCGCGCGCCCATCATCGTGACCCTGGACGCCGATCTGCAGAACCCGCCCGAGGAAATCGTCAATCTGGTGGCCAAGATGCGCGAGGGCTACGACTACGTCGGCACCATTCGCCGCATGCGGCAGGACAGCTGGTTCCGTCGCAACGCCAGCCGGGCGATGAACTGGATCCGCGAAAAGATCACCAGCGTGCGCATGACCGATCAGGGCTGCATGCTGCGCGCCTACGGCCGCGACGTGGTCGACACCGTCAACCGCTGCACCGAGGCCAATACCTTCGTCCCGGCACTGGCCTACACCTTCGCACTCCACCCCACCGAAATCGAGGTGGCCCATGAAGAGCGACAGGCGGGAGACTCCAAATACTCGCTGTTCAAGCTCATCCGGCTGAACTTCGATCTGGTCACCGGGTTCTCGCTGGTGCCGCTGCAGCTCATGTCCTACTCGGGCATCCTGCTGTCGCTGGCCTCCGGCGCACTGTTCCTCTATCTGATGGTGCAACGCTTCATCGAGGGCGCGCAGGTGCAGGGCGTGTTCACGCTGTTCGCCATCACCTTCTTCCTGCTCGGCGTGGTGTTGTTCAGCATCGGCCTGCTGGGGGAATACATCGGTCGCATCTACGAACAGGTGCGCGGCCGCCCACGCTATCTGGTGCAGGCGGTACTGCAGGATTTGCCACCCGAGCCGGGCGTGTTCGTGCCGCACCAGACGCCCGCTTCCAACCCTGCAACCCAGACGCAGGCCGCCACAACGTGAGAGCCGTCGTCTTTGCCTATCACAATGTCGGGGTGCGCTGCCTCAAGACCTTGCTGGCGCGCGGCGTGCAGGTCGATCTCGTCATCACCCACCCGGACAGCCCGACCGAAACCCTCTGGTTCGACCGCGTCGCCGATGTGGCGGTCGAAGCGGGCATTCCGGTGGCCTATGTGGACGAGGCCGTGGACGGCGCACTGATCGATCGGGTGGTCGCGCTTGCCCCCGATTACCTGTTTTCCTTCTACTTCCGTCGCATGCTGCCTGCGCCGCTGCTGGCCGCGGCGCGCATTGCCGCGCTGAACATGCACGGATCGCTGCTGCCGAAATATCGCGGCCGCGTGCCAGTGAACTGGGCCGTGCTGCATGGCGAAACCGAGACCGGCGCCACGCTGCATGTCATGGACATCAAGCCCGACGCGGGCGACATCGTCGCGCAGCAGGCCGTGCCCATCCTGCCCGACGACACGGCCAAAGACGTGTTCGACAAACTCACCGTGGCCGCCGAAATTGCCCTTTGGACGGTGTTGCCCCAACTGCAGCGCGGCGAGGTTCCGCGCCGCGCCAACGCGCTCGCCGAAGGCAGCTACTTTGGCGGCCGCAAGCCCGAAGATGGCCGCATCGACTGGGCGCAACCGGCGCAGTCGGTCTACAACCTCATCCGCGCTGTCGCACCGCCCTACCCCGGCGCCTTTTTCGATCTGGGCGGCCATCGGTTCATCGTCGCCCGCGCCCGCCTGGCACGTCCTGAACTGGCCGGGCTGCTGGCGGCATCAACCCCGGTCGGCCCAGCTGTCGCTGGCGGGCAAATGCTCGCCAGGGCGGCCGATGGCGGCGTGATCCACCTCCTGGAACTCTGGGCCGCTGACCAGCCCGGTCACCCCCTGAGCGCACAACAATTCTCAAGCCTCGCAGGACTGCAATCATGAAAAAAATCCTCATCCTCGGCGTCAACGGCTTCATTGGCCACCACCTCTCCAAACGCATCCTCGCCACCACCGACTGGCAGGTGTACGGCATGGACATGAATGCCGACCGTGTCGAAGAACTGACCGGCAATCCCCGCTTCAAGTTTTTCGAGGGCGACATCACCATCAACAAGGAGTGGATCGAATACCACGTGCGCAAGTGCGATGTGATCCTGCCGCTGGTGGCCATCGCCACACCCGCCACCTATGTGAAAGCACCGCTGCGCGTGTTCGAGCTCGACTTCGAGGCCAACCTGCCCATCGTGCGCGCCGCGGTCAAACATCGCAAACGTCTGGTGTTCCCGTCCACCTCCGAGGTGTACGGCATGAGCAGCGACGCCGAATTCGACCCCGAGAACTCGCCTCTCACCTACGGCCCGATCAACAAGCCACGCTGGATCTATGCCTGCTCCAAGCAGCTCATGGACCGGGTGATTGCCGCCTACGGCCAGCAGGAAGGGCTGGACTACACCCTGTTCCGCCCCTTCAACTGGATCGGCGCCGGGCTGGACAACATCTTTTCGGCAAAGGAAGGCAGCTCGCGCGTGGTCACGCAGTTCCTCGGCCACATCGTGCGCGGTGAGGCCATCAGCCTGGTCGACGGCGGTCAGCAAAAACGCGCCTTCACCGACATCGACGACGGCATCGACGCGCTGATGAAAATCATCGAGAACAGGGATGGCGTGGCCAGCGGCCAGATCTACAACATCGGCAACCCGGCCAACAATCACTCCATCCGCGAACTGGCCGAGCGCATGCTGCGCATCGCCGCCTCCGTGCCTGAATACGCCGATTCCGCCAAACAGGTCCAACTCGTCGAAACCAGCTCCGGCGCCTACTACGGCAAGGGCTACCAGGACGTGCAGAACCGCGTGCCCAAGATCGCCAACACCATGCACGATCTGAACTGGGCGCCCAAGGCCGACATGGACACCGCGCTGCGCAAGATTTTCGACGCCTACCGCGGCCACATTGCCCAGGCCCGGGCGCTGATGGATGAAGCGGGCAACTGAAGCACGCATCCCACAGGAAGCGAAAGTCAGCATGAAGCGGATCGGCCCTGAGGTCCGGCCGGAGCGAAACAACATAGAATGCGCGGTGACGGGCCGCCTCGCATCGCGGCGCGGTGAACTTGGTCAGGTCGGGAACGAAGCAGCCACAGCCGTTTACCGAGAGTGCCGGGGGAACGGCTCGTCACCCCAATTCCGGCATCGCCCGCCCTTGCCGTCATGCGGTCGGACTTGCGATTCCCCACGGTGTTTGCCCAGTCACTGATTCAGGATCAGTCCGTTGCGATCAGCGCCACCGCGGCAATTTGTGTCAAAATTCCCATCAAATCTTTCTATCGAGGTGACCATGGCTAGCGAACTGATCAAACATACCAATGACGCCAATTTCGAGCAGGATGTGCTCAAGTCTGGCGTGCCCGTGCTCGTGGACTTCTGGGCCGAGTGGTGCGGCCCCTGCCGCATGATCGCCCCGACCCTGGACGAGATGGCCAGCGAATACCAAGGCAAGCTCGCCATCATGAAAGTCAACGTGGACGAAAACCGCTCCATCCCTGCAAAGTTCGGAATTCGCGGCATTCCCACCCTGCTGCTGTTCAAGAACGGCGAGCTTGCGGGCAACAAGGTTGGCGCGGCCTCCAAGTCTCAACTGACCGCCTTCGTCGACGCCCATCTATAATTTCTCTCAGTTGTGCGGTCGCGGTCGTGATGACCGCCACCGCGCAGCCTCTTTACGCGCCTGGCCTCACAAAGCCAATCGCCAGCCGTGATACCCCCCACACGGCCTGTTCTTCCCCCTCTCTCTTGTTGCTGCTTCGCGTGGGCCATGTCCAGGTTCATGCACAGTTCAGGTCACGACAGACCCGACTGCAGACTTCCCCTCCCGAGCTTTTCACCATGCATCTGTCCGAACTCAAAGCGACACACGTCTCCAAGCTGCTTGAAATGGCGCAATCGTTCGAGATTGAGAACGCAAGTCGTCTGCGCAAGCAGGAACTGATGTTCGCCATTCTCAAGCGCGTGGCGCGTAACGGCGAGCAGGTGTTCGGAGACGGCTGCCTGGAAGTCTTGCCCGATGGCTTCGGCTTTTTGCGCGCACCCGAGTCGAGCTACATGGCGTCGCCGGATGACATCTACATCTCGCCCAGCCAGATCCGCCGCTTCAATCTGCATACCGGCGACTCCATCGAAGGTGAGGTGCGCGTGCCAAAAGACGGCGAGCGCTACTTTGCTCTGGTGAAGGTGGACCGGGTCAACGGCGTGACCCCGGAAGAGAACAAGAACAAGATCATGTTCGAGAACCTGACGCCGCTGTTCCCCACGGAGCACATGCGTCTGGAGCGCGACATCAAGGGTGAGGAAAACATCATCGGCCGTGTGATCGACATCATTGCGCCGATCGGCAAGGGCCAGCGCGGTCTGTTGGTCGCCCCGCCCAAGAGCGGCAAGACCGTGATGCTGCAGGCCCTGGCGCATGCCATCACCGCCAATCATCCCGAGGTGGTGCTCATCGTGCTGCTGATCGACGAGCGCCCGGAGGAAGTGACCGAAATGCAGCGCTCTGTGCGCGGTGAAGTGGTGAGTTCCACCTTCGACGAACCCGCGGTGCGCCATGTGCAGGTCGCGGAAATGGTGATCGAAAAGGCCAAGCGTCTGGTCGAACTGAAAAAGGATGTGGTCATCCTGCTCGACTCCATCACGCGCCTGGCGCGCGCCTACAACACGGTCATCCCGACTTCCGGCAAGATTCTCACGGGTGGCGTCGATGCCAACGCCCTGCAGCGACCCAAGCGCTTTTTCGGTGCCGCGCGCAACATCGAGGAGGGCGGCTCGCTGACCATCATTGGCACCGCGCTGGTCGACACCGGTAGCCGCATGGACGAGGTGATCTACGAAGAATTCAAGGGCACCGGCAATATGGAAATCCACCTCGATCGTCGCCTGTCCGAAAAACGCGTCTATCCGGCCATGTTGATCAACCGCTCCGGCACGCGCCGCGAAGAACTGCTGCTCAAGCCGGAAGTCCTGCAGAAAGCCTGGATTCTGCGCAAACTGCTCTACCCCATGGACGAAATTCAGGCGATGGAATTTCTGCTCGACAAAATGAAGCAGACCAAGAACAACGCCGAGTTCTTCGACATGATGCGCCGCGGTGGTTGAGGCGGTACCAAAAAAATCTGCGATAATCTCGCGCTTTGCCAAGTACCGACTGCAGAGTGTTGTGTAGCCCTGCATGCTTTTGCTGCATGATTTTCACGCGCGTCGGCGGCTAGCTGAACCCCAAGGAACTGAAATGAAACCTGGAATCCACCCCCAATACCGCGACGTCTGCTTCCTCGACCTGTCCACCGGCTCGAAAATCATCATCTCCTCCACGGCGCAGACACGCGAAACCATCAAGCTCGACGATGGGCGCGAAGTCCCCCTGTACAAGGTGGAAACCAGCGCGGAGTCGCATCCCTTCTACACCGGTCAACAAAAGAGCGTCGACACTCTGGGTGGCCGTGTCGAGAAGTTCCGCCAGAAATTCGCCAAGGCGACCGGCAAGGCCTGAGCACCTGGCGGCCAATCCGGGTTGTCACGACCCGATGCAGATGCAGATCACGGGCAGCGCGGCTGCCCGTTGTCTTTTTCAGATCAGACGCAACGCCCATTCCGAAGATTCTCCCGATGAGTTCGGCCTTCTCGCACGGACAGACCCGCAGGCCGCCGACGCGCCCCGCGCTGAAGGCCGACGCGGTCAGCAAACTGCCGCGTCCCCTGCTGTTGCTGCTCTGTGTGGCCTACATCCTTCCTGGCTTCATCGGCCGCGATCCCTGGCGTTCAGACGGCCTGAATTTCGCGGTGATGTGGCAAATGGCGCAGGGCGCGACCGACTGGTTTCACCCGCAGTTGTACGGCCATGTCATCCGCGGTGGCTGGCTGACCCACTGGCTGGGCGCGTTGTCGATTCAGGCCCTCGGCACATTGATCGGCCCGGTGCTGGCTTCCCGGCTGCCGTTCATGCTGGCGCTCGGTGCAAGCATGAGCCTGACCTGGTACGCGGCCTATCACTTTGCGCGCGATGACGCGGCGCAACCCGTGCCGCCGGCCTTTGGGTCGCCGATTGCGTCGCGCGACTATGCCCGCGCCATCGCCGATGGCGTGCTGCTCACCTTGCTGGCCACGCTGGGCTTGCTCGGCCGCGGCCATGAAGCCTCGACCCAGGTGCTGCAGCTCGCCGCGGTCAGCGCGGTGCTGTTGGGCGTGTCGCTGCATCCGCGCAGGGCCGGAGCCGCGGCCGCAGTGATCGGCCTGGGACTGCTCAGCCTGGCACTGACATCGGCCGGCTGGTTCGCTGTGCTGTTGACAGTCACGCTCGCATTGCTGTTGCGGCGCGACCTGGGCAGACGCCACTGGCCTTCCCTGCTCGCCCTGCTGCTCGGCCTGACATCGGGTCTGTGGGCCGAATCGCAACTCGGCTGGTCCTTGCACGGTCAATGGCCGACATGGCAGGGCGTCGGCAATTTTTTCCGCATTGGCGTCTGGTTCACCTGGCCAGCCTGGCCACTTGCGTTGTGGGCCCTGTGGCGCTGGCGCGAATCACTGCATGCCAGGCACCTGCAACCGGCCTGGGCGCTGTCCCTGCTGGCGTTGCTCAGCGCCCTGGCGCTCGGCAACAACGACAAGGTCTTTTTGCTGTCCCTTCCGCCGATGGCCATTCTGGCCGGCTTCGCGCTGCCTGTGATGCGGCGTGCCGGGCTGGCGGCAATCGACTGGTTTGCGGTCCTGCTCTACAGTCTGCTGGCGCTGGTGGTCTGGGTGATGTGGCTGGCCATGCTGACGGGCTGGCCGCCCAAGCCCGCGGCCAATATCGCGCGGCTTGCACCCGGCTTTCATCTCGACCTCGATCTGTTCACGGTGGGCATCTCGCTGCTGGCCACCGCGGCCTGGACGGCGATCGTGATGTGGCGCACCGGACGCCATCGTCACCCGCTGTGGAAGGGCATGGTGTTGTCGGCCAGCGGGGTCACGCTCGCCTGGGTGCTGGTTGGCAGCCTGTGGATGCCGGCACTGAACTACGCCAGCACCTACCGCTTCGTCGGTATCAGCGTGGCCCATGCGGTGCGCACAAACAGCGCACTGTCCATGCGGGTCGGCACGCCCTGCCTGCAGCCTTCTGGAATCGACCTCACCTCGCAAGCCTTGATCGGTTACTGGAGCCGTCTTGCCTTCTCCAGGGCAGACTGCAACTATGCACTGGGCACGCATGCCCCCGGTCCTGCGGCGCAGTGGCGGCAGATCTGGCGCGGCGGCCGCCCCGGTGAACGTGACGAGCCGATCCTGCTCTACCAGCGGCTGACGCCAGCCCCTCGCTGAACGCGGCATGCGGTCACTGCGCGATCTGCTGCGATTGGCCGTGAGCGTGCTCATCGGCCAGCTTGCGGTCATCGGCTTTGGCGTGGCCGACACGGTGATGCTCGGGCATTACTCCACCACGGCCAATCTGGCCACCCTCTCCATCGGCCAGGCGATCTACATCACGTTGTATGTGGCGCTCTCGGGCGTCACCCAGTCGCTGCTGCCCACACTGGGGCGCAGCTTCGGCGCAGGCACACCACGGGTCGTGGGAGAGGGATATCGGCAGGGACTCTGGCTTGCTGTCGGCCTGTGCGTCGTCGGCATGGCGGTCCTGCTCTGGCCGCAGCCACTGCTGGCGCTCACCGGGCAGGCACACGATCCGATGGTCGATCGCTACCTCACCATCCTGGCCTTCGGACTGCCGGCCGCGCTGGCGTTCCGGGTGCATGCGGCGCTGAGCCAGGCCATCTCCAGACCCTTGCTCACGGCGGGCCTGCAGATCGGCGGGCTGCTGGTCAAACTGCTGCTCAACGCTCTGTTTCTGATGCCGGATCAGTTTGGTCTGCGGGGCATTGCAGCACTCGGCGCAGCCGGCTGCGCCATGGCCACGGTGCTGACCCAGTACGGTCTGCTGGCTGTGGCACTGCTCCAGCATCGATACAGCGCCGCGCTGCGCCCGTTTGCCGCGTTGTCGCGCTGGGAATGGCCCGACTGGGCTGCCCAGGCGCATCTGCTTCGCCTGGGTGGGCCGATCGGGCTGAGTCTGCTGGTCGAGGTGTCCGCCTTCACCTTCATGGCGCTGTTCATCGCCCGCCTCGGAAACACCGTGCTGGCCGCGCACCAGATCACCGCCAATTTCGCCACCGTGCTCTACATGCTGCCGCTGTCGATTTCCATCGCAACGGGCTCGGTGGTGGCCCAGCATCTCGGCGCGGGCAACATCCGCGCTGCGCGCCACATGGCCTGGAGTGGCGTGGGAACCGCAGCCTTGCTCTCGGTGGCCATCGGCTTGATCGTCTGGCTGGAACGGGGCCACATCATCGGCTGGTACACCGCCGACCCCAAGGTGCAGCGCGTGGCCGATCACCTCTTTTTTTTCATCGCGCTCTATCAGGTGTTTGACGCGGTGCAATCGAGCAGCGCCTTCGTCCTGCGCTCCTACCACATCGCAGTGTTGCCCAGCGTGCTGTATGCGCTGTCCCTCTGGGGCATCGGGCTGGGCGGTGGCTATCTGCTGGGGTTCGACACCCTGGGGCTCACCCCGCCAGCGCTGCAGGGCGCCGCGGGTTTCTGGATGGGAAATACGACGGGCCTGGCAGTCGCGGCGAGTTGCTTTGCCGTGCTGCTCTGGCGCGTGGCCCGAAGGCCATCAGGCTGACGCGTTGCAGAAAACAAGCACCGCCGAATGTGTCGGGGTGGTGC
Organism: Thiomonas sp.; assembly: GCA_023255715.1. GTDB lineage: Bacteria > Pseudomonadota > Gammaproteobacteria > Burkholderiales > Burkholderiaceae_C > Thiomonas. Next base: position 20,677 of record JAGDVQ010000065.1, on the reverse strand, counting down.
TTGATCATTGTGGACGCAACGGGGCGTTCTCAGTCCTTGTTGTGCAACCCTTTTGTCCAGGCTTCCATGGCTTCGTTGGCCGGAGCCATGGGTGCTTCGAGGAAGGTGACCACGAATTTGTCACCCATGTCGGCAATGCCGATGGAGCGCGGACGCACGGCAAGCACCATGGGGTTGGGCAATGCAATGCCGAAGCAGAAAATCACCTCCGCCGCTGCCTTGATCTCCGGGGCAATGGCGCCGCCGATGTTGGTGGTGTGCTCGAAATGGTCGAACACGGCGATGAATTTCACCTTGGGGTTGGAAGCGATCTTTTCCTTGAAGTAATCGACGACTTCGCCGACCGTGGTGTAACGTGTCTCGGACTTGGAGACTTCGGCAACATAGACAGGGTATTTTTCTTGCAGCAGGGTTTGTTTCATGAGAACTCCGAGGATGATCGCAGTCAGCCGATGGCTGACTTGCCGATGAAAGGTTGACCAATTTACTCGGATCAACAGGTCCGCATATCCGCATTGATCAAATTTCGAGCGGCATGCGCCAACTCAGACCGACTGCAGCGCTTCGAGTTGTTCCCCCAGTTCAAGCCAGCGATCTTCGAGCAGGGCAATGCGCTCGGAGAGGGCGTGGTGCTGTCTGCTGTGCTCCACGCGTTCTGCCGTCGGCAGACCGGGCTGCGCGAGCGCAGCTTCCAGCGCCGTGCGGTCTGCCTCGAGCTGGCGCATTTCGGTCTCGACCTTGTCGAACTCGGCCTTGATCGGCTTGAGCCGCTGCGCACGCTGTTGCCGCTGTTCGGCCTGCTGGCGGCGGGCTTCCTTGCGATCCAGCGAAGTCAGCTCAGGCTCGGGCACGCTCGCCTGCGTCTGGGGCTTGGCTTGGGCAGCGCTCTGGCGCTGTCGGGTGCGCGCCAGGGCCCATTGCTGGTAGTCATCGAGGCTGCCGTCGAAGTCCTGCACCTGACCGTCGGCCACCAGCCAGAAGGCATCGCAGGTGGCGCGCAGCAAGGCGCGGTCGTGCGACACCAGCAGCACGGAGCCGGCGAAGTCCTGCAGCGCCATGGCCAGCGCCTCGCGTGTGGGGAGATCGAGGTGATTGGTGGGCTCGTCGAGCAGCAGCAGATTGGGTTTGCGCCAGATGACCAGCGCCAGCGCCAGGCGAGCCTTTTCGCCACCGGAAAAACTGCCGCAGGCGCGCAGCATCATGTCGCCGTCGAACTGGTAGCGGCCCAGCCAGTTGCGCCATTCCTGCTCGGACGTTTGCGGCGCCATGTCGCGTGCCAGACGCTGCATGTGCTGCAGCGGCGATTCATCCAGCCGCAGCACATCGACCTCCTGCTGGGCGAAGTAGCCAATCACCAGTCCCTTGCCCTCGATGCGCTGGCCCGACAGCAGAGGCAGCACACCGGCGAGGGTCTTGACCAGAGTGGACTTGCCCTGCCCGTTGGCCCCCAGAATGCCCAGGCGCAGGCCGCCGGTCACGACCCTGCTGACGCCCTTGAGGATGGGGGGATCGCCGTAGCCGCAGCACCCGTCATGCAGGGTGAGCAGTTGCTGCGGCAGACTCAGCGGCGCCAGCAGCTCGATGCGCAGGGCACCGCTGAGATAGACCGGCGCCAGCCGCTCCATGCGCTCGAGCGCCTTCATGCGGCTTTGCGCCTGACGCGCCTTGGTTGCCTTGGCACGGAAGCGCTCGACAAAGCGCGTCAGCCGTGCAATGTCTTGCTGCTGCCGGGCAAACGCCGCCTGCTGCTGCATGATTTTTTCAGCGCGCTGTTCCTCGAACAGGGTGTAATTGCCGCCGTAGCGGGTGAGCTTGCCGCCGTCGAGATGCACGGTGACGCGGCAGATGGCGTCGAGAAATTCGCGGTCGTGCGAAATGATCAGCAGCAGCCCGGGATAGCGGCTCAGCCACTGCTCCAGCCAGACCAGCGCGTCGAGGTCGAGGTGATTGGTCGGCTCGTCGAGCAGCAGGCAGTCGCTCGGTGCGAACAGCGCCTGCGCCAGCGCGAGCCGCATGCGCCAGCCACCAGAGAACTGCCGCACGGGCTTGTGCAATTCCGCCACGCTGAAACCCAGTCCGAGCAACAAGGCCTCGGCCCGCGCCCGTGCGGTGTAGCCGTCGGCCAGTTCGAACGCATGCTGCGCTTCGCCAAGGTCGTGGCTGGCCGCCTCGTCGTGCTCGGGCGCGCTCATGGCCGCCTGCAGCGCCCGCTGTGCGGCGCACAGGGCCACGTCGCCCTGCAGCACGAAGTCGGTTGCGGTGGCGTCGGTATCGGGCACGTCTTGTGCAACCGTGGCCAGGCGCCAGTTCGCTGGCTTTTCCAGAGTGCCCGCGTCTTCATGCAGCCTGCCGAGCAGCAGCGAAAACAGCGAGGTCTTGCCAGCGCCGTTCACGCCCACCAGACCCACCTTGTCGCCGGGATGCAGGGTGAGGCTGGCGTGGTCGAGCACCACCTGGATGCCCCGGCGCAGCACGATGTCGGTGAGGCGGATCATGCTGCGGCTCCGGCTGCAAACGCTGCACGCAAGTCGTCTGCGAGCAGCAGGCAGACGGCCTCGAGGTGAAGTTCGGTCTCGAGCCAGACCGCAGGCAGTTGCGGAAATGCCGCCTCGAACGCCGCGCGCTCGTTGCCCACTTCAAGCACGATCACGCCGTGCGGCGCGAGGTGGACTGGCGCCTCGCGCAGGAAACGTCGCACCAGATCCATGCCATCGACTCCACCGGCCAGCGCCAGCGCGGGCTCATGGCGGTATTCCTCGGGCAGCGCCTGCATGCTGGAGGTGGGCACATAGGGCGGGTTGCACAGCACCAGGTCATAGCCCTCGCCCGGCAGGGCGGCGAAAGCGCTCCACAGATCGGAGGCGATGAGCCGGACGCGATCCTGCAGCGCGTAATCGGCGCGGTTGATCTGCGCCACGGCCAGGGCGTCCGGCGAGAGATCGGCGGCGTCCACCTGCGCGTCTTCCCAGGCCAGCGCGGCAAGAATGGCCAGACAACCCGATCCGGTGCACATGTCCAGCACACGCTGCGGCGGCGCAACAAGCCAGGGATCGAGAGCGCCCTGGTCGAGCAGTTCGGCAATGAAGGAACGCGGCACGATCACCCGCGGATCGACCGTGAACCGCAGTCCAGCCAACCAGGCCTCTCCGAGCAGATAGGCCAGCGGCTGGCGACTGGCGATGCGCTGTGCGGTGATCTGCTGAATCTGCCGAACCTGGCGTTCGGTCAGCGGCTGGGCGGCATGGATGTCGAGCCGATCGGCCTCGGTGGCGGGCAACCCCGCGGCATGCAAGACCAGCCAGGCCGCCTCTTCCTCGGCGCTGGCGCAGCCATGTCCGTAATCCAGTGACGCGGCGGCCAGTGCGTGCGCCGATTCGGCCCACGCGTCGCCCAGTGTCGTCGGGGAAGAGTCGTGCGGCCGCGTGTCCGCAGTGTGGGTCATGCCACCAGCGCCTCGAGGGTGCGGCGATAAATGTTTTTCAGCGGGTCGATCGCGCTCACGTCCACCCATTCGTCGATTTTGTGGATGCTGGCGTTGACCGGACCGAACTCCACGACCTGCGGACAGATCTTGGCGATGAAACGGCCATCGGACGTGCCACCCGTGGTGGAAAGCTGCGCCTGCACGCCGGTCTCGGCCCGAATGGCGGCCTGCAAGGCCTCGGACAGCGCGCCCGGCGCGGTGAGAAACGGCTCTCCGCCCAAAGTCCAGTCGATGGCGTATTCCAGCGCGTGGCGGTCGAGCACCGCATGCACGCGCTGCCGCAATTGATCCGGCGTGGATTCGGTGGAAAAGCGGAAGTTGAAATCCACCACCACCTCCCCTGGAATGACATTGGTCGCTCCGGTGCCAGCGTGGATGTTGGACATCTGCCAGGACGTTGGCGGGAAGTGGGCATTGCCCGCGTCCCAGGTGATTGCCGCCAGTTCGGCCAGCGCGGGAGCGGCAAGATGGATGGGGTTCCTGGCCAGGTGCGGGTAAGCGATGTGGCCCTGCACACCCCGCACGGTCAGCCGCCCGGACAGCGAGCCGCGCCGCCCGTTCTTGATCACGTCGCCCAGGGTTGCGGTGGAGGTGGGCTCGCCGACGATGCACCAGTCCAGCCGCTGACGGCGGGCGGCCAGCAGTTCGCACACCTTCACCGTGCCGTCGCGCGCAGGGCCTTCTTCATCACTGGTCAGCAGGAAGGCGATTGCGCCCCTGGGTTGCGGATGCGCGGCAAGAAATTCCTCCACGGCCACCACCATCGCGGCCAGCGAGGTTTTCATGTCGGCCGCCCCGCGACCGTACAGCCGCCCCTCGCGCACGGTGGGCACGAACGGGTCGCTGTGCCACTGATCGAGCGGGCCGGTGGGCACGACATCGGTGTGGCCGGCAAACACCAGCACCGGTGCGTCGTCCACCGAGCCCGGGCGCAGCGCCCAGAGGTTGGTCACGCGAAAGTCCGGCGGGCCGCTTTCCACCGTCTCGCAGGCAAAGCCCAGTGCGGCCAGACGTGCGCCGATGACCTGCTGGCAGCCCGCATCGCGCGGGGTGACGGAGTGGCGGGAAATGAGATCGTGAACCAGGGTTTGCGTGGGAGACATGCGGCGGTCGTGTGCGCGCTTAACGCGGGGAATCGAGGTCGAGAGTGATCTCGGTGAAAGAAGGGGTGTCGTCTTCGATGGCTTCGGCCGGCGCGGCCTGCTTGCGCAGGGTTGAATCGTTCTCCAGCCGCCAGAGCAGATTGGTGGGAGAGTCGGCATAGGCCAGCGCTTCCTCGCGGCTGACCACGCCATCGACCACCATGGCCGCCAGTGCCTGCTCGAACGTCTGCGAGCCTTCGGCCATGGATTTTTCCATCGCCTCCTTGACCCCGGAGAAATCGCCCTTTTCGATCAGTTCCCGCACCAGCTGGGTGTTGAGCATGATTTCCACCGCTGGCGTCAGCCCCCCGGCACTGGCGCGCAGCAACCGCTGCGAGACGATGCCGCGCAGCCCCGACGCCATGTCGTTGAACAGTGCGGCACGCTGATCCATCGGATAGAAACCGACAATGCGGTTCAGCGCCTGATAGCTGTTGTTGGCGTGCAGCGTGGCCAGGCAAAGGTGGCCAGACAGGGCGTATTGCAGCGCCGCGCTCATGGTCGTCTGGTCGCGGATTTCACCGATCATGATGCAGTCTGGCGCCTGGCGCAGCGCATTTCTCAGGCCCACAGCGAGCGACTCGGTGTCGATGCCGACCTCGCGCTGATTGACAATGGACTTGCGATTGGAAAACAGGTATTCGATCGGCTCTTCCAGCGTGAGGATGTGGCCGGTCTTGTTGGCATTGCGATAGTCGATCATCGCCGCCAGGGTGGTGCTCTTGCCCGCGCCGGTGGAGCCCACCATCAGCAGCAGACCGTGCTTTTCCATGACCAGGTCGGCCAGCACGCCGGGCAGGTTGAGCGACTCCAGCGCCGGGATTTCTCCCGGGATGAAGCGCACCACCATGGCCACGCTGCCGCGCTGGCGGAACGCGCTGATGCGAAAGCTCCCCAGTCCCGGCCGCGGCAGGCCGATGTTGAGTTCCCCGGTGCGGGTGACCTCCGCCGCCTTCTCGTGCCCCACGGCGTCGGCCAGCAGGCGAAACGGCTCCTCTGGCGTCAGCACCTGCCGGTTGACCGCCACCGCGTGACCGTTGATGCGGATGAGAATGGGGGCATGCGGGCTGATGTAGATGTCAGACGCCTTTTTCTCCGCCATCAGCTTGAACAAACGCTCCATTGCCGACATACACCCCCCTTTGTGATCTGAAACTGCAGTGCGTCGCGCCTGGTTTGCTCAAGTGCGCAACAGTTCGTTGATGCTGGTCTTCGAACGCGTCTGCGCATCCACCTTTTTCACGATCACCGCGCAATACAGGCTGTACTTGCCGTCGCTGCTGGGCAGATTGCCACTGACCACCACGGAGCCTTCCGGGATGCGGCCATAGCTCACCTCACCCGTGGCGCGGTCGTAGATCTTGGTCGATTTGCCGATGTACACGCCCATCGAGATGACGCAGTTGTCCTCGACGATCACGCCTTCCACCACTTCCGAGCGCGCGCCGATGAAGCAGTTGTCGCCAATGATGGTCGGGTTGGCCTGGATGGGCTCCAGCACCCCGCCAATGCCCACGCCACCCGACAGATGCACATTCTTGCCGATCTGCGCACACGAGCCCACAGTGGCCCAGGTGTCGACCATCGTGCCTTCATCGACATAGGCGCCGATGTTCACATAGGACGGCATCAGCACCACATTGGGCGCGATGTAAGCGCCGTGCCGCGCCACGGCCGGCGGCACCACGCGCACGCCGGTGGCACGCATCTGTTCTTCACTCAGATTGTGAAACTTGGTCTGCACCTTGTCGAAAAAATGCAGATCGCCGGCCTGCATCGCCATGTTGTCCTGGAGGCGGAAGCTCAGCAGCACGGCCTTCTTCAGCCACTGGTGCGTCACCCAGTCGCCGTTCACCCGCTCGGCCACGCGCAACTTGCCCACGTTGAGCTGATCGATCACATGGCCGACCGCCTCGCGCAGTTCGGCCGGGGCGCTGGCCGGGCTGTAGCTGGTGCGGTTGTCCCAGGCCTGATCGATGAGAGTCTGCAGTTGTTGCGTCATGGTGAAGTTCACTGTGAGGGGTTGAGATCGGAACAATAAGCGGCAATCCGGCGCGCCGCTTCGGTACATTCATCCACGGAGGCAACCAGCGCCATGCGGATGCGTCCACTGCCCGGGTTGGCGCCGCCCTGCGCGCGCGCCAGATAACTGCCGGGCAAAACGGTGACATTGTATTTTTCGAGCAGGCCGCGGGCGAACTGCGCGTCATCGCCTGGTGTTGCAGCCCACAGGTAGAACCCGGCGTCCGGCAATTGCACGTCCATCACCGGCTGCAGGATGGGGAGCACTGCGGCAAATTTCTCGCGGTACAGCGCGCGGTTGTGCGCGACGTGTGCTTCGTCGTCCCAGGCGACCGCGCTCGCGGCCTGCACCGCCGGATTCATCGCACTGCCGTGATAGGTGCGATAGCGGGTGAAGGCGGCAATGAGCGCGGCATCTCCGGCAACAAAACCCGATCGCAGCCCCGGCACGTTGGAGCGCTTGGACAGGGAAGTGAACATCAGCAGATTGCGATAGTCCGTCCGCCCCAGGCGCCACGCTGCCTCCAGGCCCCCGAGCGGCGGCTGGTCACCAAACCAGATTTCGGAATAGCACTCATCGCTGGCGATGACAAAGCCGTGCCGGTCGGACAGTTCGAACAGCAGCTTCCACTCCGACAGCGGCATCACCGCGCCAGTCGGGTTGCCCGGGGAGCAGACGTACACCAATTGCGTGTTCTGCCAGACCTCGCTTGGCACCGCCGCCCAGTCCACCGCAAAGTTGCGCTGCGCATCCACTGCGGCGAAATACGGCTTCGCCCCGGCCAGCAGCGCTGCCCCCTCGTAGATTTGGTAGAACGGGTTGGGGCAGACCACGGTGGCCGCGTCGCGGCTGGCATCCACCACCGTCTGCGCGATGGCGAACAGCGCCTCGCGCGAACCGTTGACCGGCAGCACCTGCGTCTGCGCATCCAGGGCAATGCCATAGCGCCGGTGCGCCCACTGCGCGCAGGACTGCCGCAACGCCGTGGTTCCGGCAGTGCTGGGGTACACCGCCAGGCCGTCGAGATGCGCGGTCAGTGCATCGCGGATGAACTGCGGCGTGGGATGCTTGGGCTCGCCGATCCCCAGGCTGATCGCGCGCAACTGCGCAGGCGGAGTGACGCCTTGCGTCAGAACGCGCAATTTTTCAAAGGGATAGGGCTGAAGCAGATCGAGGCGGGGATTCACTTGGAGGGCCCGTGCGGGCAAGCAGTTGGAACGGGCATTCTACGAAGGCGCATTCGGAATGCGTCGCGTTGCCACCGCCGAAAAAAGATGCTCACGCCCCGAACGGCCTGTCATCACCGCGCCGATCGCTGCGTTGTCTTCAGGCAAACGCACCTTTTTCGCCCTGTGACCACTCGCTCGAACTGGCCCACTATGCTATGGAACATGTCTACGCTCTCTCCCCTGTGCGCGTGAGTGACGCCACAGCACCCACCTCCAGCGCACTGAACCGGTTTTGCGCCGAGGTGCGTGTTCGCGCCACACGCGTGGCACTCATCGAGCTTCGCGATGCGGCCATGGCCGCCGACGTGGTGCAGGACAGCCTGCTCAAGCTGGTGAGCCATTACCAGGATCGTCCGCCAGAAGAATGGGCGCCGCTGTTCTACAGCATCCTGCGCAATCGCATCACCGACATGCACCGCAAGCGCAAGGTGGAGAAGATTTTCGATTTTTTCTTCTCCAGCGACGAAGACGAGGATCAGCCACCCAGTTGGGAATCCGTGGCCGATACCGCGATGGGCCCCGAGGCTGAAGTTGCCAACGGTCAGCTTGCAGGGCGCATTGCCGATGCGATCTCCGCGCTCAGCCCACGCCAGCGCGAGGCGTTTTTGCTCCGCGAAATGGAGGGACTGTCCATCGTGGACACCGCAATGGCGATGAAAGTCAGTGAAGGCAGCGTGAAAACCCACCACATGCGCGCCCTTACCCGTCTGCGGGAATTGCTTGAATCGGACCATCCCGCTAAAGTTTGACTTGCCTGCATCAGGTGACATCATGACCACCCAAAACCACCTCACCCCAGCTCAGATCGACCACTATCGCAGTGGTCTGGCGTCGGCTGAACAGGCCGCGCAAATGGAAATGCACCTCAAGCACTGCCCGCGGTGTCAGGAAGCGCTGCAGTTCGGCCGGCGCCTCAGCGCCCAGCTCGGCCCCCTGCCCCAGCTTGCGGCACGTCTGCCCCGGCGCACTCCGCGCGCCGTGCGCTGGCCGCGGGTGTTCGCCGCTGGCATGGCAACCGCCTCCCTGGCACTGGCGGTGTTCATCAGCGTGCCCCATCTCACCTCGAACGAAGGCAACTATCCCGGCAGCCTCAGCCCGCAGGTCGCGGACGCGGTGCAGAACATCGAGTTCTATCAGTGGCTGTCCAACCATCCGCAGATGCTGCAACAGGGACTTCAAAATGGCAATCCGGCCTGATCGGTTCCATTCCGGGCAAACCCTTGCCCGCAGCCTCCTGTCCGTCGCCATTGCGGCGGCCTTGAGCGCAGGGGTGTTCTCGCCAGCGGCACGGGCGAACCAGCGCGATGGTCAGGGTTCGTATCAGCAGTGGGAAAGAATGCCGCCGCAGCAGCGTGATCGCATCCTGCAGGAGCAACAGCGCTTCAAGCGCCTGCCACCCGGCGAGCAGGAACGCCTGCGGCGCGAATACGAGCAGCAGCACAGGCAGTCACGGTAAAGCGCCCGCCTGCAGGGCGGCGTCAGTGTCCGGCGTGCGGGAAAAACAGGAAAACCTCGCTTCCATCGCGCAGGGCATGTGTGCGCACCCCGTGCGGCAAGGTCAACTTGGTGCGCACATGGCCAAAAGGCAATCCGGTCAGCACGGGCACGCCGTGCGGCTTGAGTTGCGCGCGCAGCCAATCGATGGCGGCATCCAGGTTGTAACCCGCATCATGGGCGCTCAGCTTGTACGCCGTGAACTGTCCGAGCAGGACGGCCTTCTGCCGCTGCAACACCCCTGAGTGGAGCAATTGGCTGAACATGCGCTCGATGCTGTAGGGATGCTCGTTCACGTCCTCAAGGAACAGCACGCCTCCAACACGCGGGAGATAGGGGGTGCCGACCAGACTGGCGACCATGGCGAGATTCCCCCCCCAGAGAATGCCTGTGACGTCGAAGCCGCGCGGTGCGTCGTTGCAGGCAAACCCCACCGCTTCAAGCGTGCCATCGGCGGCATCCAGGAAACTGTCGACCGTGATGTCGTCCGGGGTCTTGTCACCAAAGTCATAGGCGGCCATCGGCCCGCTGAAGGTCACCACCCCGGCCTTGGCGAGCAGGGCCAACTGCAGGGCGGTGAAATCGCTGTGCCCCACCCACATCTGCCTGCGCGTCTTGATGGCCTCGGCCAGCAAGGGGTAATCAATGACGGGCAGCAGGCGGCTCAAGCCGTAGCCGCCGCGCGTCATCATCACCACGTCAGCCTTGCTGCGCGCAGCATCGTGCAGGGCACGCAGGCGCTGGGCATCCGTGCCTGCAAAACGCTGCACCCGCGCGAAGACCTGCGCCCCGGCGTGCACGCGAAAACCCAGCGCCTCCAGGTGCGCTCTGGCCAGTTCGAGGCGCGCGGCGTCCTGCACTGCACCGGCGGGAGAAACGAGGCGCAGAAGACCGCGCTTCATGTGCTGTTCTGGAATTGAATCGGGTGTCGACATGAACGTGTGCGGAAACAGAGCAGAGACAAGACGCCATTACACCAAAGGCGGCTCGATATCGAGTTCGGTGACTTCGATGCCTGCCAGACACCCGTCGTGCGCGGAACCTTGCGGCAACTTCTGCGCCCGGCGACGTTCGCGGAAAAAATCTTGCAGCAAGGCGCTGCACGCGGCCTGCTCGACATCGCCGGTGATGCTGCAGTGGTGATTCAGCCGGGGATCGGCAAACAGGTCCACCACACTGCCCGCTGCACCAGTCTTGGGATCACGGGCACCAAAGACCACGCGAGCGAGCCGCGCATGCAACAAGGCCATGGCGCACATCGCGCAGGGCTCCAGAGTGACATACAGGGTGCAATCTGGCAGGCGGTAATTGCCCAGCAGGTTTGCTGCGTGGCGCAAGGCGACGATTTCGGCGTGCGCGGTGGGATCATGTTCGCCGATCGGCCGGTTGTAGCCGGTGGCAATGACCTGCCCTGCCCGCACGATCACTGCACCGACCGGTACTTCACCCAGCAGCCAGGCGTTCTGCGCCTGATCGAGCGCCAGGTGCATGAACGCGCGGTCGGCCTCGGAATCTGAACAAATTTGATTCAGCATGTCGGCCTATTCAGGCACGCTGGCCGGACGCGCCTTGAGCGCCTTGTCCAGCGATTGCTTGAATTGCTTGAGCGCCGCCGATGCCGACTGTTCCTGACCGCCCTGCGCACCCGCCGTCGCGGACTGTGTTGACACACCGACCTGTCCGGTCAACTGCGTGCGCACCAGCCAGACCAGAACAAGCAAAGTGAGCAACAAGCCGATGAGCCCGAACAGCATGCGCATCGCATCACTCCCACTCGATGGTGGCCGGCGGTTTGCTCGACACGTCGTAGGTCACCCGGTTGATGCCGCGCACCTCGTTGATGATGCGGCTGCTGACCTTCTTGAGCAGGCCGTAGGGCAGTTCGGCCCAGTCTGCGGTCATGAAGTCGCTGGTCTGCACCGCACGCAATGCCACGACATAGTCGTAGGTGCGGCCATCGCCCATCACGCCCACGCTCTTGACGGGCAGGAACACGGTGAAAGCCTGGCTGGTGAGGTCGTACCAATTCTTGCCGCTTGCCTCGTCGCGCCAGTTGCGCAATTCCTCGATGAAAATCGCGTCGGCGCGGCGCAGCAGATCGGCGTATTCGGGCTTGACCTCCCCCAGTATGCGCACCCCCAGACCGGGCCCCGGGAAGGGATGGCGATACACCATGTCATGCGGCAAGCCCAGCGCCACGCCCAGTTCGCGCACCTCATCCTTGAACAGGTCGCGCAAAGGTTCCAGCAGTTTCAACCCCAGCGTTTCGGGCAGGCCGCCGACGTTGTGGTGGCTCTTGATGGTGGTGGCCTTCTTGGTCTTTGCTCCACCGGACTCGATGACATCGGGATAGATGGTGCCCTGGGCCAGCCACTTGGCATTCTTCAGCTTGGCTGCCTCGGCCTGGAACACCTCGACAAACTCGCGCCCGATGATCTTTCGCTTGGCTTCGGGATCACTGACTCCGGCGAGCGCAGCCATGAAACGGGCGCTGGCGTCGACATGCACCACTTTGGCATGCAGGCGCCCGGCGAACATGTCCATGACCGCCTTGCCTTCATTCAGCCGCAGCAGACCGTGGTCGACAAACACACAGGTGAGCTGATCGCCGATGGCGCGATGAATGAGGGCAGCCGCCACACTGGAATCCACCCCACCCGACAAGCCAAGGATGACCTCCTCGCTGCCGACCTGGGTGCGGATGCGCTCGACCGCTTCGCCAATGTGGTCGCGCATGATCCAGTCCGGCCTGGCCGCGCAGATCTGCAGCACAAAGCGCTCCAGGATCTCGCGCCCCTTGGCGGTGTGCGTGACCTCGGGATGAAACTGCACCGCGTAATAGCCGCGCGCCTCGTCGGCCATGCCGGCAATGGGGCAACTCGGGGTACTGGCCATGAGCTTGAAGCCGGGCGGCATGGCCGTGACCTTGTCGCCGTGGCTCATCCAGACCTTGAGCATGCCGTGACCTTCCGGCGTGGTGAAGTCTGCAAGGCCGTCGAACAGCCGGGTATGTCCGCGTGCGCGCACTTCGGCATAGCCGAACTCGCGGTGCTGACTGGGCTCGACTTCACCCCCAAGCTGCACGGTCATGGCGAACATGCCGTAGCAGATGCCCAGCACCGGAACCCCGGCATTCCACACGGCCTGCGGGGCGCGCAAGTCCTGATCTTCGTAGGTGCTGGCGTGGCTGCCCGACAGAATGATGCCCTTGGGCGCGAACTCACGGATGAACTCGTCGCTCACGTCATTGGGGTGGATTTCGCAATAGACATGTGCCTCGCGCACGCGACGGGCAATGAGCTGGGTGACCTGGGAGCCGAAGTCGAGGATGAGGATCTTGTCGTGCATGAAAGCTGACGCTGTCGCGGAGTCGGTGATGGGAGGTGCGTCAGTCGACGTGGTAGTTGGGCGCTTCCTGCGTGATCTGCACGTCGTGCACATGGCTCTCGCGCATGCCGGCCGCGGTGATTTGCACAAACTCGGCCTGACCGCGCATCGCATCGATGCTGGCGCAACCGCAGTAGCCCATGGACGAGCGCACGCCACCGACAAGCTGATAGATGATGGCGACCAACGGACCCTTGTGCGGCACGCGGCCTTCGATGCCCTCCGGAACGAACTTCTCATTGCCCGCAGCAGAAGACATTTCAGCGCCGTCCTGGAAATAGCGATCGGCCGAGCCGGCCTTCATGGCCCCGATCGAGCCCATGCCACGGTATGCCTTGTACGCGCGGCCCTGGTACAGAATGGCCTCGCCCGGCGCCTCCTCGGTGCCGGCGAACATGCTGCCCATCATGACGGTGGACGCACCTGCAGCAATCGCCTTGGCGATGTCGCCGGAGTAGCGGATGCCGCCGTCCGCGATCAGCGGCACGTCCGTGCCCTCCAGCGCCTTGGCCACGTTGGCGATGGCGGTGATCTGCGGCACACCGACGCCCGCGATGATGCGCGTGGTGCAGATGGAGCCCGGGCCAATGCCCACTTTCACGCCGTCCGCACCTGCATCCACCAGAGCCAGGGCAGCGGCGCCCGTCGCAATATTGCCGCCGACCACTTCGATCTGCGGAAAGTTGCGCTTCACCCAGCGCACCCGGTCGAGCACGCCCTGGCTGTGGCCATGTGCAGTATCCACCACGATCACGTCGACACCGGCATTGGCCAGCGCTTCGACACGCTCTTCCGTGCCCTCGCCCACACCCACTGCCGCGCCCGCGCGCAGCTTGCCTTGCGGGTCGCGTGCGGCGTTGGGCCGCTCCGTGGCTTTCTGGATGTCCTTGACCGTCATCAGCCCGCGCAGTTCGAATTCGGCATTGACCACCAGCACGCGTTCCAGGCGATGCTGATGCATCAGGGCCTTGGCCTGCTCCAGCGGCGCGCCCTCCGGCACGGTGATCAGCCGCTCGCGCGGTGTCATGATGTCGCGCACCGGCGTGTCCAGGCGGGTTTCGAACCGCAAGTCCCGGTTGGTGACGATGCCCACGACCTTGCCGTTCTCGATGACCGGAAAACCGGAGATGCCATGCTGACGCGAGAGCTGCATCACATCGCGCACCTTGACGATGGGCGAAATGGTGATGGGATCGCGCAGCACCCCGGATTCAAAGCGCTTCACCCGCGCCACTTCGGTGGCCTGCGCCTTGGCGCTGAGGTTTTTGTGGATGATGCCAATCCCTCCCTCCTGCGCCATGGCAATGGCCAGGCGGGATTCGGTCACCGTATCCATTGCGGCCGAAACCAGAGGGATATTGAGGGAAATATTGCGAGTCAGGCGAGTCGCAAGGTTGGTGTCTTTGGGCAACACCTGGGAATACGCGGGGACCAACAACACATCGTCGAAAGTCAGCGCTTTTCCTACAAGACGCATAGATGCCTCCGGGCAAAAGGAAATTATAGGGGTCGAACGCGGGCGGCAGCCTGCAGGCCAGACAAACACGCAGCCGCCCCCGCGAAGACGCTAAGCTTGCGGCATGTTCTGAGGTCAACCGCCATGCACCCTTTCATGCAATCCGCCAAGTCTCGTCCCCATTTGCTGCTGAGAGCCGCCCTCGCTCTGCCCGCCCTTCTGCTGGTCGGCCAGACCGCCCAGGCAGCCCAGTGGAAATGGCTCGATGCCCAAGGCGTGATGCATTACAGCGATGTTCCCCCGCCGCCCACGGTGCCGGCGCGCAACATCCTGCAGCGGCCAGCGCAGACGGTTGCGCCGATGCAAACCGCAGCCTCTCCGTCCTCCGCGCCTGCGGGCGCAAAACAGCAGGCGAGCAGTGCGCTCGAGAAAAAGATCGCGGAGAAAAAAGCGGCGGATCAGGCCGCGCAGGAGCAGGCCAAACTGCGGCAACAGCAGGAGCAGGCGCTGCAGAACCAGCAGAACTGCCTGCAGGCGCAACAACAGCTTCAGATTCTCGACAGCGGACAACGCATGGTGCAGATCGACGCCCAGGGACAGCGCACCATCATGGATGACGCCCAGCGTGCCGCAGAACACGCCCGCATCGCCGGACTCATCGCCCAGTACTGCCGATGAGCCGAAATCTGCAGCGCACTCAGATTTTCCAGCGCTCGGCCAGCTTGGCCGGCCGCAGCACGTCATACTCTTCGAATGGCTGGTGAATCCACGGACTCGTGGGCAACATGTCCACGTAGTACTCGGGCAAATAGGTGGAAATGCCCTTGACCCAGATCACCGCGCTGCGCAGATCCGTGATTTTTCCGCTGCCACTGCGCAGGTGGTTTTCCACTGCCTTGAGGGTTTCGCCTGAATCGGCGAGATCGTCGACCAGCAGGACCCGGCCCTCAAGCTCGCCGCGCGGCAGCGTGATGTAGCGCGCAATGTCCAGGCGCCCCTGCACCGTCCCGGCGCTTTCGCGGTACGAGCTGGTGGACATGATGGCCAAGGGCTTGTTGAAAATGCGCGACAGGATGTCGCCCGGCCGCACCCCGCCTCGGGCCAGGCACAGAATCTGGTCGAACTCCCAGCCGGAGGCATGCACCTTCAGCGCGAGCTTTTCGATCAGGGCGTGGTATTCGTCCCAGGAAACATAGAGATGCTTTCCGTCCTCGCTGAGCATGGCCAAACCTTTGTGAACGTGTTGGAAGTGGAAATCTGCCTGATGCGCGACTGACACTCAGGCCTGAAACGGGTGCCGCAGCACAATCGTGTGCTCGCGATCCGGGCCGGTGGACACCATGTCGATCGGCGCGCCGATCAATTCACCGACGCGCTGCAGATAGCTGCGCGCGGTCGCCGGGAGCTGATCCCAGGTGGTGAGCCCCTTGGTGCTCTGTGCCCAGCCGGGGAAGTCTTCATAGATCGGCTCGCAGCGCTCGATCTCGTCGGCGTCGAGCGGCAGCACATCACGCCGCACGCCGTCGAGCCGATAGCCCACGCAGGCACGGATGGTCGGCAGCCCATCGAGCACATCGAGCTTGGTGATGCACAGGCCCGAAACACCATTGATGATGACCGCGCGCTTGAGCGCCGCAACGTCCAGCCAGCCGCAGCGCCGCGCGCGTCCAGTGACCGTGCCGAATTCCTGACCGACGCGCGACAGATGCTCGCCCACGCTGCCCGCCTGGTCCGTCGGCAGCTCCGTCGGAAACGGGCCGCTGCCCACCCGGGTGGTGTAGGCCTTGGTGATGCCCAGCACATAGTGCAGCATCCCGGGGCCCACGCCCGAACCCGCGGCGGCCGTACCAGCCACGCAGTTGCTCGAGGTCACGAAGGGATAGGTGCCGTGATCAATGTCCAGCAAGGAGCCCTGCGCGCCTTCAAACAGCAGACGGTCGCCACGCAGATGCGCCTGGTGAATGCCATAACCGACATCCGCCAGCAGCGGCAGCACCTGCTCGGCCGACTTCAGCAGGGAATCGAGCACCTGCTTGCCGTCGATCGGCTGCGTGTGCAGATAGTTCTTGAGCACGAAGTTGTGCAGGTCGAGCACTTCGTCGAGTTTGGTTTGCAGCCGCTGAGGATGCTTGAGGTCCTGCAGCCGGATCGCGCGACGCGCCACCTTGTCTTCATAGGCCGGGCCGATACCCTTGCCCGTGGTGCCGATCTTGCCGCTGCCATCGTTTTCGCGCCGGATTTCGCGCGCCTTGTCGAGCGCCACATGCGTCGGCAGAACCACAGGGCAGGATTCGCTCAGGTGCAGCCGGGAGCGCACATCCACACTCGCGGCTTCGAGCCGCGCGATTTCGAGCAGAAGATGCTCCGGGTCGACCACCACGCCGTTGCCCACATAGCACGCCACGCCGGGCCGCATCACGCCGGAGGGAATGAGTTGCAGCGCGGTCTTGTGCCCATTGATCACCAGGGTATGCCCTGCATTGTGACCGCCCTGGAAGCGCACCACGCCTTGCGCATGGTCGGTCAGCCAATCGACGACCTTGCCCTTGCCTTCATCTCCCCATTGGGTACCCACCACAACAACATGACGTCCAGTATTCACGCGGTGTTCTTTCAGTATCAGTCAGTCAAAGAATCGGTATGAGGCGAATCAGGCCAGGTCTTCGACCTGCCAGGTGGCATTGCGCAGCACCAGTCGGCGGCCATAGCTGGCGCGTGCCAATTCGATTTGATTCAGGGGCAATTGCACCACGGTTTCTCCGCGCAGTCGCAAATTGGCGACCGCCTGTGACAAACCGGCTGCATCAGACCATTCGGCCAGAATGGCGGCGCGCGGTGGAGTGGCGTCAGCCAGTCCAGCCACCTCGCGCAGATCCATGGAAAAGCCCGTGGCCGCACGCGGCCTGCCGAAACTCGCGCCAACTTCGTCGTAACGCCCGCCTCGCGCCACGGCATTCGCATAGCCCGGCGCATAGGCGCTGAAAATCACGCCGCTGTGATAGCGGTAGCCACGCATGTCGGCCAGATCGATCTGCACCGTCACGCCTTGCTGCTGGTGGTGCTGCGCGAGAGTGGACAAATCATCCAGCGCACGTTGGATCAGCGCGTGTTGCGGCAAGACACGGCGCGCCTCCTGCAGAACCTGCGCATCGCCATACAGCTCCGGCAGAACGAGAATGGCCTCGCGCTGCTGCGCTGTGCATGCGCGCGTCAACACACGAAGTTCTCCTGCATCCTTGCTGGCAAGCGCATCCAGAATGGCCTCCATGTCCTGCGGCCCGAGCAGCAGGCCAGACAACACACCGCGGACAATGCGGTTGTCCGCCAGATCGAGCGCCGCGTGATGGACCCCGGCCAGGCGCAGACAGGCCATGGACAGTTGCTGCACTTCCAGATCGGCCTCCAGTCCCGAATGCCCGTACAGCTCGGCACCGAATTGCAGGATTTCTCGGCTGGCATGGACACCCTCCGGGTGCGTGCGCACGGCACTGCCGCAATAGCAGACACGCGTCACTCCATCCTGATTCAACAGATGCGCATCGATGCGCGCGGCTTGCGGTGTCATGTCGGCGCGCAAGCCCAGTGCGCGGCCGGAGAGTTGATCGACCAGCTTGAAGGTCTGCAGGTCGAGGTCTTGCCCGGTGCCTGACAGCAGCGAGTCGACGAACTCCAGCAAGGGCGGCATGACCAGGGCGTAGCCATGGCGCTGCGCGGTGTCCAGACAGGCGCGGCGCAGATGTTCGATGATCGCCGCCTCGCGGGGCAGCACATCGGAAAAGTATTCAGGAAGACGCCAGTTGCTCATGGAACGCGCAAAAAATGGCGACGCGACAATCCGCGCCAACCTCTCAGCTTACTTGAGGAGAAGCACCAGGAGAAGGCCACCGAGCACGGCAATCAAGCCGACAAACCGGAGTTGCCCATCCGTCAAGGCCATGAGTTGGCGAAACGTCGCGCGCCACTGGCGTGGGACAAGCAAGGGCATCAGCCCTTCGAGCACCAGAACCAGGCCAAGAGCGAGAAGCAGGGAGTCCAGCATAGACAGCCGAGACCCGGGCGCGCTTCAACCGGATGCGCAACCCGGGCTTTTGTTCATTTGGCCGACTTTGGCGCAGAACCTCCAGGACTGCGGAAGAACTGGAAGAACTGGCTGTTCGGATCGAGCACCAGGACGTCGGACTTGTTGTTGAAACTGGCGCGATACGCTTCCAGACTTCGGTAGAACTCGGCAAACTGCGGATTCTGCCCGAACGACTTGGCGTAGATCGAAGACGCCTCGGCATCGCCCTGACCCTTGATGGTCTGGGCCTTGCTGTAGGCCTGGGAGATGACGATTTCGCGCTGCTTGTCGGCTTCGGCCCGGATTTTTTCGGCCTCGGCGTAACCTGTCGATCGCAGCTCATTGGCCACGCGCTGACGTTCGGCCTCCATGCGGCGATACACCGACTGGGTGATGGCGGCAACAAAATCGACCCGAGTCAGACGCATGTCCACGATCTGAATCCCCGTGCCCTTGATGTCCTTGGCAATGCCAGCCTGCACATCCTGCATGACCTGATCCCGCTGCGACGCCAACACCTGCCGCACGGTGCGCTTGGTGATCTGCTCGTTCAGTGCAGCCTTGACGATCTGTGACAGGCGATCCCCGGCACGGCGTTGGTCGCCGCCGTAGCTGCGGATGAATTCGGTCGGGTTGGTGATGCGCCACTTCAGATACCAGTCCACCACCACGTTCTTTTTCTCGGCGGTGATGAAACGGTCGGTATCCGGGCTCTGCAGGGTCAGGATGCGCTTGTCGAGAAACACCACATTCTCGAAGGGCGCTGGAACCTTGAAATACAGACCCGGTTCGCTGATGACGCGTTTGATCTGTCCCAGGCCGAAGACAGCGGCGAACTGCCGCTGATCCACAACGAACAGACTCGATGACAGCACCAGCAGCGCAACGACGATGGCGGCAATCGCCAGAATGACTTTGTTCATGTCTCCGTCCTTACTGGAAGTTGCGCTCGCGCAGGGTGTCGCGCGACGTTCTGGACGGAGCGGGTGCCGTGCCGTCCGGCAGCGCAGCGGCACTGTCCACCGCACTGGGCGAGGCACCCACCGAGGCTGCCGGGAGGGCGGGCACCGCGGCCGGGGCGGCAGGCGCGGGCACCGCAGGCGATGACGGCTTGCCCGCAGATTGCTGCAGCAACTTGTCGAGAGGGAGATACAGCAGGTTGTTGTTGCTGCGCGAATCCACCATGACCTTGGAAACGCTGGTGAGAATGTCTTGCATGGTCTGGAGATACATCCGCTCGCGCGTGACTTGCGGCGCCTTTTCGTACTGCTGAAGAATTTGGTCGAAGCGCGAGGTATCGCCTTGCGCCTGCGCAACGACCTGGGCCTTGTAGGCCTCTGCATCCTGGATCAGGCGTGACGCCGTGCCCTGCGCACGCGGAATGACGTTGTTGGCGTAGGCCTGCGCTTCGTTTTTCAGGCGTTCCCGGTCTTGACCCGCCTTGATCGCGTCATCAAACGCGGCCTGCACCTGCTCGGGCGGTTGCACATTCTGCAGCGTGACCGTGGTGATGACGATCCCGGTTTTGTAGCGGTCAAGAATTTTCTGCGTCAAGGCCTGGACGTCGCTGGCCACTTGCTCACGCCCTTCGTACAGCACATAGTCGAGAGTCTTGTTGCCGACGACCTCGCGCACGGCAGTTTCCGCAGCCTGCGACACCGCGTCGTCGGGGCTGCGATTGTTGTAGAGATACTCCACCACGTTGTCGATGCGGTACTGCACCGCAAAGCGCACGTCCACGATGTTTTCATCTTCGGTCAGCATGGCCGATTCGGGTAGCCCAGTGGCCTTGACCTCCCCGCCTCGCCCGACTTCGACCGAGCGAACCTGCGAGACATTGATGATTTCGTCAGCCTCGAAGGGGTAGGGCAAACGCCAGTGGAATCCGGCATCGGCGATGTAGGCCAGCTTGCCAAAGCGCGTGACGGAGGCCTGCTGTCCTTCCTGCACGATGAAAAACCCGGAAGACAGCCAACCAAGCACTCCGATGAGAGCCAGAATGACAAAGCCGACCCCCATGCCTTTGGCCGATGGGTAGAGGTCCGGGCGCTGCGGAGGGGTTCCCATGCCACCACCATTGCCACCGCGCTTCTTGCCGAACAGCCCGTTGAGCTTGCGGTTGAAATCACGCCAGAGCTCGTCCAGATCGGGGGGGCCGCCGTTGCCGGGACGACGGTTCGGGTCCTGGTTGTTGTTCTGGTTGCTGTTCCCACCCTCGTCCTTGCCCCAGCGCGGATCGTTGAGGTTGAAAAGGCGGGTGAACACGCGCGAAGCAGGCCAGACACCGCGCCAAGCGCGAGCACGCAGTACTGTGTGCCCAGCAGGAGATGCACGCCAAAAACGGGAGGAAGTCATGCGGAGAGGTGAGTGGTGTCGGACAAAACTGGCGAAACAGACTGGAA